>CAJQNW010000462.1 GCA_905479765.1 uncultured Tepidamorphus sp.
GCGCACCGGCGTGCGCGACATGCCGAGCTTTGCCGCTATCGCCCGCTCGTCGACCGGCTCGCCGGGCTTCATACGCCCGGACAGGATGTCGTCCTCGATCGCCATGCGCGCGCGGGCGGACAGATTGAGGGGTTCGTTCACCAGTCCGGTCTCCCGGTTTTAGCCGGCGCCGGGCAGACCCGGCGCCGGTGTTCGTATCACGCGACTCAGTTGGCCGCTTCGATCTGCTGCTTGTAATAGTCCAGAGCCGCCTTGCGATCGACCGTATCGTCGCCCGCGGCAACCCATTTGTCTTCCTCGACGGAGAGCTTTTCGGTGATCGCGTCCATCAGATCACCATCGGCGGTCTTGAAGTTGGTGCCGGCCTTGATCAGTTCCTCGCGGCCAAGTGCGTCCTGGCTATCCCACATCTTGGCGGCGAGTTCGGCGAGCGCCATACCGGACACGCTTTCGATCGCCGCCTGATCTTCCGGAGACAGCGAATCCCATTTCGCCTGGTTCATCACGATGCCCTGGCTGGACCGATACAGGCCGCCGGGAATCTCGAGCGCCTGGCCGATCGCCGGGCCGATCTTGAAGTTGTAGACCGACTCGGTGGGGAACATGATGCCGTCGGCGACGCCCTTGGAGATCACTTCGTAGCTCTGCGAGGATGGCGCGAAGAACGGAACGGTTCCGAGGTCCTCGGCAACATACTTGGCCATACCGCCACCGACGCGGATCTTCAGGCCGGACATGTCGTCAAGCGTGTTGATCTCCTTGTCGCGGACAAAGAAATGCGCCGGACCGTGCACCCAAAGCCCGATCACCTTGACGCCGTCGTGCTCGTTCGCTTTTTCGAGAAACTCCTCATACGTCTTCCAGTAGGCGATCGAGGCGGAGCGGCTGTCGTCTGCGACGAACGGCAGTTCCATGCCCTCGGTCAGCTTGAAGCGGTCGGGCGTGTAGCCGTGCACGATCATCGCCGCGTCGGCGACACCGTTCTGCACTAGGTCGATATGCGACGGGGGATTGCCGAGCGGGCTAATGACCTCGACCTCGACGCGACCCTCGGTGGCTTTCTTCACGTTATCGGCCCACACGTTGATCACTTCGGTGGACACGGGATGCGTCGGCGGCACCCAGTTGGAGAAGCGGATCACAGTCTGAGCATTGGCCGACATGGACGAAACGGCGAGTGCGCCGGCGGCGAGGCCGCCAAGCAGGATGCGACGGGAGAGTGTCATTTGAAGTCTCCTTTTGGGTAGGGCTGGCATTTAGTTGAACCGCATCATTGGAATTGCCTCCGTCACCGCATGAGTGACGGTAGGAAGAGGGTGAGACCGGGGATCAGGACAAGCACGGCGAGCCGCAGGACGTCGGCGGCGATGAACGGCGCAACACCGCGGAAGATGGTGCCCACCGGGATATCGGGCAGCGTGGCGTTCAGCACGAAGACGTTGAGGCCGATCGGCGGGGTGATGAGGCTGATCTCGATCACCACCACGACGATGATGCCGAACCAGACCGGATCGAACCCCAACGCCTGGACGATGGGAAAGAAGATAGGAATCGTCAGCAGCAGCATCGACAGGCTCTCGAGCAGGCAACCGAGACCGACGTAGACGATCAGGATCAGAGCCAGGATCGCCATCGGTGGCGCCTCGGTCGTGGTGATCCAGGCGGAGAGTTCACGCGGCAGGCCGGCGACGTTGATGAAGTTCGAAAACAGCACCGCCCCGATCAGCAGCGTGAACATCATGGTGGAGGTCAGCGCGGTCTCGACGAGGACGGCGAACAGCCGCGACCAGGTCAACCCGCCTTTCAACAAGGCGAACACGAACGCGCCGCCGGCGCCGATTCCGGCTGCCTCGGTGGGCGTGAAGACACCGAAGTAGATGCCGCCCATGACCAGGGCAAAGAGGACCAGGACACCCCAGATATCGCGCAGTGTCGCCAGCCTGTGCGACCAGCTCGACTTCTCGCCTCGTGGCCCGGCGTCGGGATTGAGGACAGTCGTGAACGTCACCGCGCCCAGATAGAAAATGACGCCGAGAATGCCGGGCACGATGCCGGCGATGAACAGCGCGCCGATATCGGTCGAGGTCAGGATGCCGTAGAGCACCAGGATTACCGAGGGCGGAATGAGAATACCGAGCGTGCCGCCGGCGGCGATCGATCCGGCCGCCAGGCTGTCGGCGTAGCCGAAGCGCCGCATCGAGGGGATCGCCACCTTGGCCATTGTCGCCGATGTCGCCATAGACGAGCCGGAAACGGCAGCGAACCCGCCGCACGCCACCACCGTCGCCATCGCGAGGCCGCCGCGGCGCGCGCCGAGGAACGCATAGGCGCAATCGAACAGGGCGCGGCTCAGGCCCGCCCGGGTGATCAGGTTGCCCATCAGGATGAACAGCGGCAGCACCGACAGGGAGTCGCTCATGGTCGTCTCGAAGGCGATCTGGCCGAGCATGGCGAGCGCCGGGTTCCAGCCGACCAGCAGGGCGAAGCCGCCGAAACCCACGAGCGCCATGCCGAAGGCGATAGGCGCTCCCAGAAACAGCAGCGCGAAGACGATGAGGAACCCGAGCGCGGCCGTCGCCATCTATCGCCTCCGCCTGACCAGGGAAATCAGAAGCGCGGCGGCGGCGAGCCCGCTCATGACGCACATGAAGAACGCGACGGGGGCGAGCGGCAGCCCCAGATAGATCGAGCTATCCGAATAACGCATGAGCCCCAGGCCCCGCATCCAGAGCTGCCAGGACATCAGCCCGAGCGCGATCAGGGAAGTCGCCTCCATTACGGCCGCCTGAACGCCCTTCGACCAATCTCCGGCGACGAGGCCCAGGAGCTCGATACTGACGTGTTCGCGGCGCACGGTGACCAGCGGCAGCGCGCCGAAAATCAGGAGGCCCATACCGAACTGGGTGAGTTCGGAGGCACCGGGCACCGGCGCGGTGAAGACGTAGCGGCCGACGACATCGACGCAGGTCAGCACCATCAGCGCGAACAGCACCACGGCGATGAATGCCTTGAGGACGACGGCGGCGACGCCGAGCCCGGGCTCGGAACCGAGCACCTTGGCCGGGGCGGCGTCGTCCTCGCGGTCCGTCACGTTTTCTGAACCCCCGCGTACATCTCGATCAGTGCCGAGATATCGGCGTCGAGCAGATCCTTTGCCGCCGTCGAGCGCAGCAGTTCGGCCGCCGTCGCGGTCATCGGCAGCATGGCATCGAACGGACGGGCCGTATCGCGCACCGTGTCGAGGTCCTTCAGCATCAGCCGGGCGGTGCCGAGTGGTTTCTCGTAGTCGCGGGCAGCCATGCGCGGCCCGAAGATCTGGAACGGCTTTGAATCGGCGAAACCACCGCCGAGCGCCTCGAACAGCTTGGACGCATCGATCCCGGCCCGCTCGGCGAAGTTCACGGCTTCCGCGACAATGGTGATGGTGCAGCCGGCGATGATCTGGTTGGCGAGCTTCGTGGTCTGCCCCGCGCCGACCGGGCCCATATGCGTGAAGCGCGCGCACAGCGACTCAACCAGCGGCGCGGCGACGGCGACGTCCTCGTCCGATCCGCCTGCCATGATCGCAAGCGTGCCCTGCTCCGCGCCCGGCACGCCGCCTGAGACCGGCGCATCGATCCAGCCGGCGCCGGTTGCCTGCTTGAGACGCGCGGCGATGTCGCGGGTGGTGTCGGGACGGATCGAAGAGAAATCGATGACGCGGGCGAGCCCCTCGACCTCGACGAGACCGCCGGGGCCAAATACGACGGCTTCCACGGCCTTGGCGTCTGTCAGGCACAGGCAAACGAGTTCGGCGCCACGCGCCGCATCCGCCGGGGTTTCGGCGATCCGCGCCTTCCCTTCAAACGGCGCGGCCTTCTCGCGGCTTCGGTTCCAGACGGTCAGATCGACGCCCGCCTGGGCGAGACGGCGCGCCATCGGGGCGCCCATCAGCCCGAGGCCGAGAAAGGCGATCGTTCCGCTCATTCGACCGGGTCCTCGTAGACCCATTCGGCGGCGCCGTCGTGGGTGACCGCGCCGAGATGGGCCGAGCCGACCTGGGCAGCATATTTCTGCATGGCGCCGGCCAGCCGGACCGGCCGCGGCAGCGGCTGCCAGGCTTCCTTGCGGCGCAGCATCTCGTCCTCATCGATCAGCAGGTCGATGCGCCTGGTCCCGGCGTCGACGCGGATCGGATCGCCGTCCTGCACCAGCGCCAGCGGACCGCCGGCGGCGGCTTCCGGGCTCAGATACCCGATGCACATGCCGCGCGTGGCGCCCGAGAACCGTCCGTCAGTGATGAGCGCGACCTTCTCGCCCATGCCCTGGCCGTAGATCACCGCCGTGGGACCGAGCATCTCGCGCATGCCGGGGCCGCCCTTGGGGCCCTCGTTGCGGATGATGATCACGTCGCCCTCGGCATAGGCGCGCTGGCGGATCACCGCCATGCAGGCTTCCTCGCTTTCGAAGACGCGCGCCGGACCCTCGTGGACGAGGGACTTCAGCCCGGCCACCTTGATCAGCGCGCCGTCGGGCGCGAGGTTGCCGCGAAGCACCACCACGCCGCCATTCGGCGAGATCGGATCATCGGTCGAGCGGATGACATCGCCGTCGGGCGCCGGCGCATCGGCGGTCTCCTCGGCAAGCGTGCGGCCGGTGACCGTCATGGTGGAGCCGTCCATCACGCCGGCGCGGATCAGTTCCTTCACCAGGACGGCGACGCCGCCGATCTTGTCGACGTGCTGGGCGTAGTATTTGCCGCCGGGCTGCAGGTTGCCGATCAGCGGCGTGCGCTCGAACACCGCCGCCGCATCGGCCAGCGTGAAGCGGATGCCCGCCTCGTTGGCAATCGCGGGAATATGCATGGCCGCGTTGGTCGAGCCGCCGGTCGCCGCGACGATCGCGCAGGCGTTTTCCAGGCTCGCCCGGGTGATCATGTCGCGCGGCAGCGGACCGCCGTTCGCCAGAATATCCATGACCAGTTGCCCGGCATGGCGATTGAGGCCACGGCGGCGCGCGTCGACGGCGGGCAGCATGGCCGATCCCATCGGCGCGAGGCCAAGCACTTCGGAAACCATCGCCATCGTGTTGGCGGTGAACTGGCCGGGACAGGCGCCGACGGTGGGCAGGGCCGCGCGCTCCAGCCGGTCGACGGCTGAGCGGTCCATCGCGCCGGTCATCGCGGTTCCGGCGGCCTCGTAGGCGGTCAGGATGGAGACATCCTTGCCGTCGAGCTGGCCGACCAGCGCCGCGCCGCCATAGACGAAGACCGAGGGCACGTTGAGCCGCACCATCGCCATCATCATGGCCGGCAGGTTCTTGTCGCAGCCACCGAAAGCGACGAGCCCGTCATAGGCGTGACCGCGCATGACGAGTTCGACGGAATCGGCGATCAGTTCACGCGACATCAGCGAGCATTTCATGCCCTGATGGTTCATGCTGACGCCGTCGGAGACGGAAATCGTCGTGAAGGAGCGTGGGGTGCCGCCAGCAGCGGAGACGCCTTCGTGGGCGTCTGCCGCCTGGATATCAAGATTGCCGACGCAAGGCGTCGTTTCGCCAAAAGTGGAGGCGATGCCAATGAAGGGCTTGGCGATGTCTTCGTCGGAAAGCCCCATACCGCGCATGAAGGCGCGGTGCGGTGTGCGATCGAGCCCCTGCGTCGTAATACGCGAATGGAGCGGCACGGGCGTGCGCCCGCGTTCCTCTTGCATCTGACAACCCCTCTGACGGCACCCGGCTTAGTGCGGGTTTGAGGGGTCAGTCTATTGGCATACCAGAATGATGCAACGGTATAATCGTAATTCAGGTTAAAGCCATTTCCACGGTGCCGAGCGGTCCCATGTCGACCTCGATCCGGGTCGGCGCCGTCAGCAGACGCGGCGGCTGATGGGTTCCGCACAGGATGAACATGCCCGCGTCCATGCCGATCCCCATGGAGCCGAACAGGTTCACAACGAACGTGGCGGCTTCCAGCGGAGGCTGGGGACGCGCCCCGGTCGCCTCGAGGATCGTCTCGCCGTTCTCGAGCACCGTCGTAGCAAGCGTGTCGGCGTCGAGTTCGCCTGCCGGAACACCCGGACCGCCGAGCACCGCGCCCGCATTGGTGATGTTCTGCGTCACCGCGTCGACAAGAGTCAGGTCGGGAATGCGGCCACCGCGCGTGTCGATCAGTTCGAAGGCGGGAACAAAGCGCCCGATCGCAGCGGCCACTTCGGCATCGGAATACGGGGTTTCGCGCGCCGGCAGGGCCGCGTCGAAGACCGCGGCGATCTCCGGCTCGTACAGGAAGCTGCCGTAGGACGACAGGTCGAGCCGCGCGGGGGATTTATGAACCTCGTCGGCGAAGACGTGCGCTGCGGCGGGCTCGCTGACACCGAAGTGCTGCATGAGCGCGGCCGAATTCACCGCGACCTTGAACCCGGCGACGCGCGTTCGCGCCTTCGAATGGATCAGTTCCATGGCAACCGCGCGCTGAACGGCATAGGCCCAGGCCAAGTCGCCGGCGGCCGCTTCGCCCAAGGGCCGGAACTCCTTGCCCGCCGCAATGTCGGCGGCGATTAATCGAGCAGCGGCGGTGATATCGGTGGTCATCGTGAAAAAATCCTCAGTATGCGGCTTCATAGGCTGCGCAGCGGGTGGCCTGGTCCATGCCCTCCAGGAACGCCAGTTCGCCGCGCTTGTGGGTGACGTAGTGGGCGGCGAAATCGCCGGGGAACCAGCCGCACACCGTCTTGTTACCTTCGAACCGCCGCAGCGCCTCGTCCAGTGACTGCGGCAGGCGGATGTAGCCGCGCTTTTCCAGTTCCGCGGCGGACAGCAAGGACAGGTCTTCCTCAGTGACGGCGGGCGCGGGCAAACCGTCTTCGATGCCCTGCGCGCCCGCATGCACGATGGCGGCCAGCGCCAGATAGGGCGATGCGGCGGCGTCGCCGGCGCGGAACTCGAAATTGTATTGCCGGGCGATGCTTTCGGGATTGGACGTCGCGACCGGGCAGATGCGCACCGCCGCCTCGCGGTCGTGGAAGCCGAGATTGTTGTAGGCCGCGCTCCAGCGGTGCGGCGTCAGACGCAGGTAGGAGATGTCGGAGGGCGCGGTGAGCGCGAGAATGCAGTCGAGGTATTTCAAAACCCCGGCGATGAACGATCCGGTGACCGGCGACATGCCCGCCGGATTATCGGCTGACCAGGTGGCGGGATTTCCCTCGCCATCGAGAAAACTCATGTGGATATGCACGCCGTTGCCGACGCCGGCTGGATCGCGGATCGGCGTGAAGGTCACCTGTTCGCCGAGCCGCGCGGCGGTCATCCGGGTGAGTTCGCGCAGGATCACCGCGTGATCGGCGGACTGCACGCCCCGGCCGGGGCCGTTGGTGATCTCGTACTGGCTGGCGCCGTATTCCTTCATGAAGGTATCGGGCACCAATCCGCCCTGCTCCAGGACGGCCATCAGGGTCTCGCCGAAGCGGCGGCGCGGCGTGAACCCCGTCAGCGCGTAGGCTTCTCCCAGCGGCGCGGCCGGCCCCTTGAACTGGAACTCGTGCTCGAAGGCGGACAGGAGATCGACGCCGCCGACTGTTCGCAGCCGGTCCAGCGCGCCCTTGAGGACCGAGCGCGTGCACAACTCCCACGGTGTGCCGTCGAGTTCGGTGACGTCGCCCAGCATGAAGCGTTCGAGCGGGCCCTCATCGCGGAAATCCACTTCGACGAGCGCGTCGGGATCGGGGATCAGCAGGAGATCGCCAAGCGCGCCGAACGGACCGTCAGCGATCGCATCGAAACAGGTGATCATGACGTTGGTCGGCGTCCAGCCGACGCCTTTGCGCATCCGCTTGTCCAGATCGGTGACCGGAAAGGCCTTGCCGCGGGTTTTCCCGGCGATGTCGGATAACGCGGCGAATATCAGCGGATTGTTGATCATGCGTCGATTCTCAGGCTGGCGATCACGGAGTTCGTACCGAAAAGAATCCGGCGTCATTACGGAACGGGAGACAATCACTTGTCGAACGGCGTGACAACCTGCCCTGTTCGCCGGCGCTGGCGCTTTCCCGCGGTCCCGATTAGCGTGCGGACCGCCGACCGCGACGAAACCGAAGAGGCGACATGGCGACGCTATCGAACACAACCCCGCAGAGCCTTCTGACGCCGGGCGATCCCGCCCCGGTGGAAATCGTCAATGCCGACAGCGGCCACCCGGTGCTGCTGGTCTGCGAGCACGCCGGACAGGCGGTTCCCGCCCGCCTCGGCGATCTCGGATTGACGGACGGCGAGATCGACCGGCACATCGGCTGGGACATCGGCGCCGAAGCGGTGGCGCGGCGGATGGCAGCGACTATCGGCTGCGCCTGCGTGATCCAGCCCTACAGCCGGCTGGTGATCGACTGCAATCGTCCGCCGGGCGCCCTCGACTCCATTCCCGAGGTCAGCGACGGCACCACCGTTCCCGGCAATCTCCGCCTGGACGACACCTGGCGCAACGCCCGGGTGAACGAGATATTCGAGCCGTACCACGATGCGCTTGCCGACCGCCTCGACCGTGTGCCGAGCCGGGTGGCGGTCTCGATCCACTCCTTCACGCCGCACTTCGGCGGCGCGTCGCGGCTCTGGGACATCGGCTTCCTGTTCCGCAAGGACGAGCACACATCGACGCGCTTGGCCGAGATTCTGCGGTCCGAAAACCCCGACCTGCATATCGGCATGAACCAGCCCTACCAGATCGACGACCTGTCGGACTGGTTCGTCCCGCAGCACGGCGAGGCCCGGGGCCTGCCGCACAGCCTGATCGAAATCCGCAACGACCACATCGACACCCCCGAGGGGCAGGACCGCTGGGCCGACATGCTGGCCGTCACGCTGCGTCGCTGGCTTGAAGGGGCGCTGGCTCAGAGAGGCATAAGATGACACTCACCAGAGACGTACCGCTGGTTCCAGACCAGTCCGCCCTGCTGTTCGTGGATGTGCAGAACTTCTGCGCACGACGGGACGGCGCCGAGTTCAAGGATCTGGCGGGTCCTGAGTTCGAGGAAAAATACGGCTGGTTCTTCGAGCAGCTCGAAAGCCGCGTCGTGCCGAACATGCAGCGGCTGCAGGCGGCCTGCCGGAAGGCCGGCGTCGAGGTGATGTACACCACCATCGAGAGCCTGACGCGCGACGGCCGCGACCGCAGCCTCGACTACAAGATCACCGGCTTCAACGTGCCGAAGGGGTCGTGGGACGGCAAGGTGATCGACGCGCTGGCGCCGGGCGAGGATGAAATCGTCCTGCCCAAGTCCTCCTCGTCGGTGTTCGTGTCGACCCACATCGACTACATCCTGCGCAATCTCGGCGTGCGGCAGCTGGTCATTTCCGGGCTAGTCACCGACCAGTGCGTCGAAAGCGCGATCCGCGACGCCTGCGACCTCGGCTATCTGGTGACGCAGGTGAGCGATGCCTGCCTCACCTATACGCAGGCCCGGCACGACCACTCGCTGTCGACGATCAAGGGCTATTGCCGCCAGATCACGACCGACGCTCTGGTTGCGGAGCTGGGCGGGTAATACCTGCTACCCCCAAGCCGGCGTTGACAGTCCGGCCGGACGGCCAATAGCGTGCCATGTCTAAATTGGGGGCATGCCGATGGATATCCGCACCTATACCGGCTTCGCGACGGCGGCCGAACTGCTGAACATCACGTCGGCGGCGCAGCGGCTGAACATTTCCCAGTCGGCGCTGTCGCGGCAGATCCGGAGCCTGGAAGAGTCGCTCGGGCTGCGGCTGTTCGAGAAGTCGGGGCGCAACGTGCGGCTGACAGCGGCGGGCGAAGCGCTGCTGACGCGCATCAACGGGGTTCTCACAGCCGACCGCGACCTACGCGCCTTTGCCGGCGATCTTGCCCGCGACCAGAGCGGGCTTCTGAAGATCGGCGCCTGCTCGCAGCTGATCGAGCGCTACCTGCCGACGTTCCTGCGGGACTGGCGCGGCGCCAATGCCGGCATCGACGTGCGGCTCGAGGACGGCGGCGGGCCGGAGCTGATCGAGAAGCTCCAGTCGGGCACGGTGCATCTGACGATCACCTCGATGCCCTCGACCCCGATCGAGCCCTTCGAGACGGTGCGTCTCGGCGAACTTGCCTTCATCGCGGTCGCAACGCCCGACCTGCTGGCCGATACCGGCGGGCCGATCGAGATTTCAGAGCTGCTGGAAAGCCCCATCCTGACGCTGAACCAGCGCCACGCCTCGCGCGAGGTCTTCGACGCCGCCTGCCGTCTGTCGAACGTTGTGCCGAGGGTGGTGCTGGAAGGCGCCTCGCCGCACACGCTGTTCGCCCTGGCAGAAGGCGGAAACGGCGTGGCAGTGGTGCCATCGTCGGCCCGGCTGGAAGGCCGCTCGCTGGTCAGCCGGCCGATTACCCTGCGCGGTGAACTTATCCGGTTCGACATCTGTGCCATGTGGGACGGCCGAATGCCGCTGCCCGCCTACGGGCGACGCTTCATCGAGGCGCTGCGCACCCACATCATGGCGGAAGAGCACAAGGAATCGGCGCAGACGCGTACCGCACGCGGCCATCTGCACATCGTTTAAACACATTCCGAATCTGCATCGATTCTAGGCTGAATCTTTCATTGGACGCCGGCATTTGCGGCTGTCTAAGCTTAGCGATCGGGATCCTGCACGGATCGACAGCTCATTTGGGGACGAGGCATGCATGGGCGGAAACGCTAGAGCCTTTCATGGCAGAATTGAACCAATTCTGTTTGCGAACGGCGAGGCGAACCGGTGTCGAAACCGGCGCAGGGCGATGCCGGGCATCGGCCAAGGCGGGTTCGGCGTCGGGCGTCCGCCGAGCGCAAACCCTTCGGGACGAGCCCATTCGGGCCAAAGCCGGCGCCGTCGTCCTCGACCGTATCCAGATATGCTCTTCGGCCGCCAGCTTGACCTTGACCCGAAAGGGCCGCGTCAGAATGGCTCAATCCTACCATGAACGGCTCTAGGGCTTTCCTGCGAAATCTGAACCAGGAACGCATCGTCTTCATCGTCGCCGTGCTGATCTTCGGCGCCGCCGTGATCGGGCTTCCGGGCTTTCTCACGGCCGCGAACCTGATTTCCATCGTCCGTTCCATCGCGGTGCTCGGCATCCTGGCGCTCGGCATGTCGGTCGTCATCATCGGGCGCGGCATCGACCTGTCGATGGTCGCCGTGATGGCGATGTCGGTCGCCTGGTACCTGCAGCTTCTGGGCGACGGCATGCCCGACCACATGGCGCTGGCGCTGGTGCTCGGCGGGGTGCTGGTGATCGGGTTCATCAACGGCTTCCTCGTCGCCTACGCCGAGGTACCGGCCATCTTCGTGACGCTGGCGAGCGGCGCCTTCGTATTCGGCTACGTCCGCTCGCAGCTGATCCCGTCGGACGCCGTCGCGGTGCCGTCCGGGCATTGGGTCGAGCTTCTCGGCGGGGTGCGCTATCTCGGCATTCCGATCGAAGTCTTCCTGTTCCTGGCGCTGGCGGGCGCGATGTTCGTGTTCCTGCGCTTCACCAAATGGGGCCGGTACGTCTACTACGCCGGCGACAACCCTGTGGCGGCGCGCAACATGGGCATACCGGTGCGGCCGATGCTGGTGTTGCGCTACGTGCTGGCGGCGGTAACCGCGTTCCTGGCCGGATTGCTGACGGCGGCCAGCCTGCATTCGATCAACACCCGCGTGGTCAATTCCACCCTGCTCTACGACATCGTGCTGGTCGCGGTGATCGGCGGCATCGGCCTGTCGGGGGGCAAGGGCGGCGTGCGCAACGTTCTCGTCGGCGCGGCGCTGATCGGGATCATGCTGAACGCGATGACAATCATCGACATCTCGCTGCTCTACCAGAACCTCATCAAGTCGACGATCCTGCTGTTTGCGATCATCGTCGACGGGCTTCTCAATCCGCGTGACGAGCAGACGGCCCAGCAGGGTGACATCTGAACAGAGTTTCCGAATGCCAAAATCCAAACTAACAGGGGAAAGGACGACACGATGAAACTGATGAAAACCTTTTTTGCCGCGGCCGCTTTGACGGCAGCGACTTTCGCCGCGCTGCCGGCTCACGCGCAGGATCCGGGCCCGGCCGCCTATGCCGAGGCGCTCAAGGGCAAGCGCATCCTGCTCGTGCCGATGGCGATGGGCTTCGACCTGGCGCAGGGCTGGGCCGCGATCATGAAGCGCGAAGTCGGCGCCTTCGGCGGGGTCTTCGAGACCCGCGATCCGAACTGGAGCGTCGAAGCCGGCGCACAGGCGATTACCGAGGCGATTTCGTCCGATCCCAAGCCCGACGTGCTGATCGTCATGTCGCCCGACCTGAACTCCTACTCCAAGCTGATGAAGCGGGCGCAGGAGGCAGGCATCTACGTGCTGCTGATCGACAATCCGGCCAACTTCAAGGCCGACGCCTATATCGGCAGCGACTGGACGCAGCTCGGCCGGCTCGAGGCCGAAGCCGTGGTCGCGGGCTGCGGCGCCGATTCCTCGAAGCAGATCGGCCTGGTGCAGGGCGATCAGGTGAACGCCACCAGCCTCTTCCAGTACGCCGGCATCATGGACGTGCTGGCCAAGCACCCGGACTTCGAAGTCGTGGCGAAGCCCGACTCGAACTGGGATGCGACGACGTCGCGCAATGTGACGACCACCATGTTGCAGCAGCATCCCGACATTTGCGGGATCATCGACTTCTGGGACGGTGACGCGACAGGTGCTGCCGCGGCGATCCGCGACGCCGGCAAGCAGGACCAGGTGTTCCTGGTGACCACGGGCGGCGGCGAGAAGACGGCCGACTGCGACAAGATCGAGGACGGTACCTACGGCGCGGTCGTGATGACCGAGCTGAAGCAGGAAACCTACAACATGGTGACGATCATCAAGTACCTGCTGCAGAGCGGCCAGGCGCCCGGCACGTCGTCGCCCTACCTCTACACGCTGCTGAAGGCGACGACGAAGGACAACCTGCGGCCCGACAGCTGCTGGGACCTGAAGGCGCTGCAGGCGGACGCCGGCTAGCAAGTCCAGGCACGACTAAACAACAGGCGGCCGGAGCGTTTTCGGCCGCCTCTCATTCCCGATACGATGGATAACCGATGACGTTTCGCGAACGGCTGCAGGCCTGGCGCTACAATCTCATTCCCGATCACATGATCGGCGAGATCCTGACGAAGCGCTGGACCGACAACGCGATCCCGTTTCTCGCCCTCGTCATAACGGTGGCGACGTTCGGCAGCGTCATACCGGGTTTCTTCCAGCTCTATTCGCTACAGGAATCGACCCGCCAGCTCGGCGAGTTCAGCCTCGTCGTGATCGGCTTGACGGTGGTGATGCTCGGCGGCGGCATCGACCTTGCCGTGGGCTCAATCTTCGCCCTGTCGGCCTTCGCGGCGGTCTCGACCTTCTTCATCTTCGACCAGCCGGTCTGGCTGGCCTTCGCCGCATCGATGGCCACCGGCCTCGCGTTCGGCGCGGTCAACGGCTACCTGATCGGCTTTCTGCGGCTCAGGGCCTTCATCACCACGCTCGTCACCTTCATCATCGGCCGCGCGCTTTACGACATCCTTGTCGTTGCCTTCGGGTCCAAGGTCCAGCTGTCGTTCGCCCAATCCGATACATGGGATTACATCGGCGACGGCACGTTTCTGGGCATTTCCATTCCGGTCTGGGCCGCGATCGTGCTGGCGCTCGTCACCCATGTCGCGCTGACGCGCTCACGGCCCGGCTGGCACGTCCTGGCCGTCGGCGGTTCGCGGCGCTCGGCGCACAACGCCGGCATCCAGGTGCGGCTGACAGTGTTCCTGACCTACGTGTTCTCGGGAGTCTGTTCGGCAGGCGCCGGCTTCCTGATCGCCACGCGGCTGAGCGGGGCTGGACCGGGGACCGGACACGGCCTGGAAATCCTCGCGCTGACCGCCGCCGTCGTTGGCGGCAACAGCCTCGGCGGCGGACGCGGGTCCGTCGTCAAGGGCCTGATGGGCGCGATCATCGTGCTGGTCATGACCAACGGGCTGATCCGGCTCGGCTACGGCACCGGAACGAACCAGATGGTTCTCGGTATTCTTCTGGCGGTCGCGGTGACGATCGATATCCGCTGGCTGAAGAACCGCCACAAGGTACTGAACGAGGTCTATGTCGCGCCGGTCTACCTGCGCATGGGCGAGGCGCAATCGGCGGTGCCGGGTTCGGGCACACCGTATGAGCTGACCAACCGGCTGTCGGAGGCCGAACCGATCGGTCTCGGCGAGCTCGAAGGGCCGGAAGACGTTATCCTCGACCGGGACGACAACCTTTACTGCGGCACCCGGCACGGCGAGATCGTGCGGTTCTTCGCGCCCGACTATACGCGCTCCGAGGTGTTCGCGCATATCGGCGGCTTCCCGCTCGGCCTCGCCTTCGATCGCAACGGCAACCTGCTGTCGTGCGTCGGCGCGATGGGGCTTTATTCCATCTCGCCGGACCGTGTGGTGACGAAGCTTTCGGCCGAAACCCACCGCTCGTACACATCGATCGTCGACGACGCGCGCCTGCGCGATCCCAACGACCTCGATATCGCACCCGACGGCAAGGTGTATTTCACCGATTCCACCAAGCGCTACGACGCGCACGACTGGGCGCTCGATTCCATCGAGAACCGCGCGACCGGCCGGCTGCTGGTCTACGATCCCAAGGACGGCAGCACGCGCACGCTGCTGGACGGCTACCGCTATACGAACGGCGTCTGCATGGCGCACGACAACAAGTCGCTGTTCTTCTCCGAAAGCTGGGCCTGCCGCATCCATCGCTACTGGCTGGAGGGACCGAAGGCCGGCACGGCCGAATGCGTCATCCGCGACATGCCGGGCTACACCGACAACATCAACCGTGCGTCGGACGGCACCTACTGGATGGCGTGGCTTGGCATGCGCACGCCCTCCTTCGATCTGTCGCTGCGCCATCCGGGCATGCGCAAACGGATGACGCGCCGGCTGCCACAGGACGAATGGCTGTTCCCGAACATCAACACCGGCGGCGTGGTGAAGTTCAACGACGACGGCGAGATCGTCCGCACCTACGGCGACCTGTCGGGGCTGGCGCATCCGATGGTGACCTCGATGCGCGAACACAAGGGATACCTCTATATCGGCGGCATCCTGAACAACCGCGTCGGCCGCTACCGCATCGACGGCGCCGACCCGACCTGGACGGCGAACGACGCCTACTGGGGGAAGCGGTCATGATTTTCGACCCGATCCTCGACGTTTTCCGCGGCAAGGCGATCACGATCCCGCCGCTCGACGGCGCATTCCGCGCCGACACCGCGCTGGACGACGCGCCGGTCTTCGCCGAGCTGCCGGCGGCCGACAACCTGTGCGCGGCCGGTGGCAAGCTGCTCGCATCGAGCGGCGCGCATCTCTACACGCTGAACGAGGGCGCGGCGCCTGAACTGGTCGAAACGTTTCCCGCCGCGATCACCGCGCTTGCCGCCACACCCGACGGAACGCTCGCCATCGCACTGGACGACGGCACGCTGCTGGAAGACGGAAAGCCGGTCGACCTGCCGAAGGGCGTCGCCTGCATCACCGCGCTCGCCTATGGGCCCGATGGATCGCTGTGGCTTGCGAACGGTTCCGACCGGCACCACGCATCCGGCTGGGTCGCCGATCTAATGGAGAAAAATGCCGCCGGTTCGGTGTGGCGGCGCGCGCCGGGTGGCGCGTTTTCGTGCATCGCCAGCGCTCTCGAATGGCCGAACGGGATCCTGCCCGACAGCGAAACCGCAATCGTCAGCGAAAGCTGGCGGCACCGGCTCGTCCGGGTGGGGCGCGGCAAGGCCGAACCGGTGCTGAAGCACCTGCCAGGCTACCCTGCCCGGTTGTCGCCCGCAGACGCCGGCGGCGCGTGGCTATCGATCTTCGCGCCGCGCAACCGGCTGATCGAGCTGGTGCTGCAGGAGACGCATTATCGCTACGACATGATGGCGGACATGCCGCGCGAATTCTGGATCGCGCCATCCTTGTCGTCGGGCCGCAGTTTTCTCGAACCGCTGCAATGCGGCGGTATCCGGACGATGGGGGTGCACAAGGCCTGGGCGCCGAGCCGCTCCTACGGCCTCGTCGTGCGGCTCGACGCGGGTCTTGTTCCGATCGCCAGCCTGCACTCGCGCGCGAACGGCGACCGGCACGGTACCACGAGCGCGATCGAGGCCGACGGCCGGCTTCTCGTCGCCTCGAAGGGCGGTGACTGCATCCTGGCACCGGAGGCGATGTGATGGACCCGACCGTGCGCCCGATCGTCAAAATGGAGCAGATCACCAAGGCCTATCGCAGCGTGCCGGCTGTGAAGGACGTCGACTTCGACCTGCACGAGGGCGAAATCCACGCGCTGCTGGGCGAGAACGGCGCGGGCAAGTCGACCCTGACGAAAGTCATGGCCGGCGTCGTCGAAGCGACCTCGGGACACATGTCCTATCTCGGCAAGCCCGTGCAGTTCGCCACCCCGCACGAGGCGCTGCAGGCCGGCATCGCGATGGTGTTCCAAGAGACCAGCCTGGTGCCGTCGATGACGGTGGCGCAGAACCTCTACCTGGGATCGGAAAAATTCCTGAACCGGCTGCGCGGCATCTACATCTCGGCGCAGCAGTTCCTACAGTCGCTGAACTTTCCCGTCGACCCGGCCGCGATGGTGGAAGCGCTGGGCGCCGCCAAGCGGCAGATGGTCGAAATCGCCCGCGCCGTCCATCACGAAGCCCGCGTCATCATCTTCGACGAACCCACCGCGACGCTGACGCCGGAAGAGAAGCGACATTTCTTCGCGCTATTGCGCAGGCTCAAGGCGCGCGGCGTGTCGATCGTCTTCATCAGCCATGCACTGGAAGAGGCGCTGATGATTTCGGACCGCATCACCATCCTGCGCGACGGCGAACTGGTGGCGACCGGTCCGACGGCGGACTTCGACCGCGAGAAAATCATCGCCGCGATGGTCGGCCGGACGCTGTCGGGCGAACTCTACTCGAAGCGCGACGTGACCCACCTGCGCAAGCCCGGCCGAAAGGTGCTCTCGGTGCAGGACATCTCGATGGGAGCGATGGTGCGCAACACATCGTTCTCCGTATTCGAGGGGCAGATCACCGGGGTGTTCGGCCTGATCGGCTCGGGCCGGACCGAGATGTTCAAGATCGTCGCCGGTATCTACAAACGCGACTTCCTGCGCGGTGGCGCGATCGATATCGACGACCGTCCGGTGCGCTACTACACGCCGACCCAGGCGGTGCGCGACGGCATCGCCTACGTCACCGAGGACCGCAAGTCCGAAGGCATCTTCGAGACCATGTCGATCGGCGAGAACCTGTTCGGCGGGTTTCTGGCGGCCGGTCGCGAACAGGGCCTCGTCATCAAGTCGCGCACGATCCGCGACCTCGCCGAGGAATGGACCGGGCGGCTGAACATCAAGACGATCAATGCCGATGCGCGCGTCGTCGAACTGTCGGGCGGCAACCAGCAAAAGGTCGTCATCGGCAAGGGCCTGATCCAGAAGCCGCGCATGGTGATCTTCGACGAACCGACGCGCGGCGTCGACGTGGCGGCCATCGCCGAGATCCACCAGATCATCAAGGATCTCGCCGACCAGGGCCTCGCGGTGGTGATGATCTCCTCCTACCTGCCGGAGATCATGAACCTGTCCGACCGCATTCTCGTCTGCCGCCAGGGGCGGATCGTGGAAGAGCTGTCGCCCGTCGAGGCGACCGAAGAAAAGATCATGTACGCCGCTGTCCATTAGGCCGCTCCAATCGGGCCGCCTGAGGGAAGCGTAAAAGGATGTAACCGTGGCGAAAACAATCTGGACCTACTGGAAGGGCGACTGGCACGAGGGAGACCTGCGCCTGCTCGGCGCCGCCTCGCACGGAACCTGGCTCGGAAGCCTCGTCTTCGACGGCGCGCGGCTGTTCGACGGTGTTGCCCCGGATCTCGACCGGCATTGCGCCCGAGTCAACGACAGCGCACTGGCGCTCGGGCTCGCGCCGACGCTGACGGGCGAGGAGATCGAGGCGCTGACCTTCGAGGGGCTGAAGAAGTTCGCGCCCGGCACCGACGTCTATATCCGGCCGATGTACTGGGCGGAGGAAAGCGACGCGGGCGTATTGCCGCCGAAGCCCGACACCACGGACTTCGCGCTGTGTCTTGAAGAAATGCCGATGGTGCCGCCGGCCGGCTTCACCATCACCACGACCCGCTTCCGCCGCCCGACGATGGAAGTGATGCCCGTCAACGCCAAGGCCGCGTGCCTCTATGCCAACAACGCCCGCATGGTGCGCGAGGCGCAGGGCAAGGGCTATCACAACGCGTTGTGCTGCGACGCGAACGGCAATGTGGCGGAGCTCGCCACCTCGAACGTGTTCATGGCGCGCGGCGGCGAGGTGTTCACGCCGATCCCCAATGGCACGTTCCTGAACGGCATCACGCGCCAGCGCGTCATCGGCCTTCTGCGCGCAGCGGGCGTGGCCGTTCACGAGGTCACGCTGACGGTCGAGGATTTTCGTGAAGCCGAGGAGATCTTCTCGTCCGGCAACATTTCCAAGGTCGTGCCGGTGATCGGCTTCGACGAGCGCGACCTCACCTACGGCCCGAT
>CAJQNW010000463.1 GCA_905479765.1 uncultured Tepidamorphus sp.
GCGCGAAAGGATCAAACGACAGACCATCGAACGTCGACGCTTGCAGCACCGCAAGCTCGCCGCATAACATCAAACCCGAGACGAGGCCGACGCTCCTCTAATCCAAGCCCCGGTCTGCGCGAATGTTCTGACGACGGACACCAGGCGAAGGATGTGCCAAAGCCGTAACGGCCAACCACGTTGATGAAAACAATCGTGAAAACGATTGCCAGGACGACGGCCACGACAGCGCGATTGACCGTGACGATCCATCCCTCAAGCCGACGCAAGGGTGCTCCTCCCGATGATTGTCTTTTTGTTCGTTGAGTAAAAGCTGGCATACAGTATGCTAACTGTCAACGCTGGC
Source organism: uncultured Tepidamorphus sp. (assembly GCA_905479765.1). GTDB lineage: Bacteria > Pseudomonadota > Alphaproteobacteria > Rhizobiales > Tepidamorphaceae > Microbaculum. Next base: position 347 of record CAJQNW010000463.1, read on the forward strand.
ATTTTGTATGCCACGGGCAATTGCGGTAGCTTCGGGGCGAGGACCACACCATGGAATCAATAGTTCGCCCGAAATCGCTGACCGAGCTGGTCACGGAAACCCTGCGCGACTGGATCGTTCGGGGTGAGTTGGAGCCGGGCGGGCACTTGTCTGAGGTTCGAATCGCCAATGACCTGAAGGTCAGCCGCACGCCGGTGCGCGAAGCATTCAATCGCCTGGAAATAGAGGGCTTGCTAATCGTCAAGCCGCAGCGGGGGACCTTCGTCTTCAGCCTGGAGCCGGACGAACTGGCCAAGCTGTGTGACGCACGCGTCTGCCTGGAAACGACCGCGATGGTTGCCGCGATCGAGACGAATCCGGAGCGGTTGTCGGCTGAACTGGCGGAGTGCGTGGCGAAGATGACGGAGGCCCGACAGCGAAACGACGTTTCCGCCTATCTTTCGCTGGACACCGATTTTCACCAGATCCTGGTCGACTGTTCCGACAACCGCTTCCTGAACGAGGCGTACCAGACCATCGCGCCGAAAATGGCGGCACTGAGAAACCGTCTCGGGCGGCACCCCGAGCACATGGCCAAGTCTTTCCGTGAGCACAAGGATCTGGTGAAAGCGGTGGACGACCGGGACATCGGCCGGGCGCTGGAAATCCTCAAGTCGCACATCGACCGCAAAGAGGGGTCGTACTGGAACGATGCGACGACCCGCCCGGAACTGAATGCGGTGGAAGGCTAGCGCCGCAACCGCTACCGTTTCGCCCCGACGCGAGTCCTCCGGCCCGGTATGGGAGCGAGCAAATGAAGACGATCACGGATTTTCCGCGCAGCGTGGTGTGCCTGGAGGACGTCGGAATTGTCATGCCCGACGGATGCCGGTTGTCGGCGCGGATCTGGATGCCGGAAGACGCGCAAGACAAACCGGTGCCGGTGATCCTGGAACATCTTCCCTATCGCAAGCGGGACGGCACGACTGCCCGCGACTGCCTGACCCATCCCTACCTTGCCGGCCACGGCTACGCCTGCATCCGCACCGACATGCGCGGCAATGGCGACTCCCAGGGCCTGATGGACGACGAGTACACGCAGCGCGAGCTCGACGATGCCTGCGCGGTGCTGGACTGGGCCGCGGCCCAGTCCTGGTCTACGGCTAAGGCCGGCATGATGGGAATCTCCTGGGGCGGCTTCAATTCGCTGCAGGTGGCGGCCATGCGCCCGCCCTCGCTGAAGGCGGTCATCACCATTTGCTCGACAACTGACCGCTACGCCGACGACATCCACTACAAGGGCGGCTGCCAGCTCGGTGAAAACCTCGGCTGGGCGGCAACGATGCTCGCCTATTCGTCCCGCTCGCCCGATCCCGCGATTGTCGGAGAGGCCTGGCGCGGGATGTGGCTTGAAAGGCTCGAAAACCAGCCCTTCCTGTTGATCGAATGGCTTCGCCACCAGCGCCGCGACGATTACTGGAAGCACGGGTCCGTCTGCGAGGACTATTCGTCCATCGAAGCCGCCGTCTTGTCGATTGGCGGCTGGCACGACGGCTATCGCAACACGATCTCGCATCTGGTTTCCAACTTGCGCGCACCGGTCAAGGGCATCGTCGGGCCGTGGATCCACAAGTACCCGCACTTCGCCGGCCCGCAGCCGGCGATCGGCTTTCTGCAGGAAGCGCTGCGCTGGTGGGATCGCTGGCTCAAGGATATCGATACCGGCGTCGAGAGCGATCCGGCGATGCGGCTCTGGCTGATGGAGTCCGTCAAGCCCGAGGCCTGGCTCGAAGAGCGGCCGGGGCGCTGGATCGCTTGCCCGCAGTGGCCGTCGCCGGAGATCGCGAGCAGGACGCTGCATCTTGTCGAAGGTGCGTTAACCGGGGAGCCCGGACCAGGAGGACGGTCGATATCATCGCCCGCCGATTGCGGAGCCGCCGCCGGCGAGTATTTCCCGTTCATGTTCGGGCCTGAACTGCCGCTCGACCAGCGCGCCGACGATGCTGGGTCCGCCTGTTTCGATTCTGCCGCGCTGGAGGAACCGCTCGACCTGGTCGGCGCGCCGCGTATCGCCCTGCAATGCATCTCCGACAAGCCGCAGGCCCAGGCCGTGATCCGGCTCACCGATGTTTTCCCGGACGGGACGTCGGCGCTGATCTCTCACGGATACCTCAATCTCAGCCACCGCACTTCGCACAAGACTCCGGAGCCGCTGATACCCGGCGAGACCTTCGCGTTCACGTTGGATCTCGACCAGATTGCCTACTGCATTCCCGCCGGCCACAGGCTCCGGGTGGCGGTCTCGACGGGGTCCTGGCCCAGCATATGGCCGTCGCCCGCACCGGTCGTGCTGACCATCGTCTCCGGTTCGCTCGACCTGCCGGTTCGTCCCGCCGCGATAGGTGACGAATGGCGTTTCGAAGCCCCCGAGGGCGCGGAGTCGTGGCGTATCCATAGGCGGCGCGAAGGCGACAGCAAGCGCCGCAGGGAGGAAAACCTGGGGGAAGGGACCTCGGTCATGATCATGGAGAACGATCACGGCGAAGTGGAAGACCTCGATCACGGCCTGCGCAGCGGATCGCGGTCCAGTGAGCGCTGGACCATCGCTAAGGACGATCCGCTCGGCGCCAGGGCCGATATCGAATGGGAGACCTCCATGGGCCGTGGTGACTGGATCGTCTCAACGCGGTGCCGCGCCTCGATGCGGGCTACCGAGACGCATTTCCTTGTTTCCGCCAGCCTGGCGGCCTGGGAAAATGGAAAGGAGGTTTTCTCGAAAACGATGGAAGACGCGATCGAAAGGGACTGCGCTTGACCCGCGGTTGCCTGATTGCGACCTTGCGTTCTTGACGACGAGACGGCCATGATAACGAAGAAACGGCCGGTGGGGGCAATAAACAACCAATAAGGAGGGCATCCTGTGTCCAATGAACTGGAATTCCTGAGCCAGCGCGTGGCGTTGGGCAAACTGAGCCGTCGCGATTTCCTGGGCCGTGCGTCAGCGCTCGGCGTAGGCGCCGCCTTCGCCAACACCTTGCTCGTCAACGCGGCGAAGGCTGCCGGACCGGTCAAGGGAGGAATCCTGAAGGCGGGTCTGCAGGGCGGTGAGTCCACCAACAGTCTGGACCCGGCCACCTTCACCAGTCAGGTGCCGTTCTGCTTCGGCAAGTTGTGGGGAGAGACGATGCTCGAACTGTCGCCGGAAAGCGGCATCGAGTACCGGATCGCCGAATCTTACGACGCCTCCGAGGACGCCAAGGTCTGGACGTTCAAGATCCGCAAGGGTGTCGAGTTTCACAATGGCAAGAGCGTCACGCCGGAAGACGTGGTCGCAACGCTCGAACGCCATTCCAACGAGGAATCGAAGTCTGGCGCGCTCGGCGTCGTCAAGGGCATCGAGAGCATGAAGGTCGACGGCGATTATGTCGTCCTGTCGCTTGCCGAAGCCAACGCCGACCTTCCCTATCTGCTCGCCGACTATCATCTGATCGTTCAGCCGAACGGCGGCAAGGATGCGCCGGACGCCGGCATATCGGCGGGCCCCTACAAGGTGGCCGTCAACGAGCCGGGCGTGCGCCTGGGCGGCGAGCGCTTCGAGAACTTCTGGAATGCCGACAAGTACGGCCACGCCGACCAGGTTGAGATCATCGTCATCAACGATGCCACCGCCCGTACGGCCGCTCTTCAGTCGGGCCAGGTCAATATGATCAACCGCGTCGAGCCGAAGATCGTCGATCTCGTCAAGCGCGTACCGGGCGTTGATATCCACAACGTCTCGGGCCGTGGCCACTATGTGTTCATCATGCATTGCAATACCGAGCCGTTCGACAACGCCGACTTGCGTACGGCTTTGAAGTTGGCGATGAACCGGGAGGAAATGGTCGACAAGATCCTGCTCGGCTACGGATCGGTTGGTAACGATTTCCCGATCAACGCATCCTATCCGTTGTTCCCGGAAGGTATCGAGCAGCGCACCTACGATCCCGACCAGGCGGCCCATTTCTACAAGAAATCCGGGCATGACGGACCGGTCGTACTGCGGACGTCCGACGTCGCCTTCCCGGGCGCCGTCGACGCCGCGCAGCTCTATCAGCAGAGCTGCGCCAAGGCCGGCATCCAGATCGAGGTTAAGCGCGAGCCGGGTGACGGATACTGGTCGGAAGTGTGGAACAAGCAGCCATTCTGCGAATCCTACTGGGGCGGCCGGCCCGTCCAGGACCAGATGTACTCCACGGCTTATCTGTCGACCGCGGACTGGAACGACACCAAGTTCTTCGATCCCGCCTTCGACAAGATCATCATCGAGGCGCGCGCGGAACTGGACGAGGCCAAGCGCCGCGAGCTCTACCGCGAGGCGGCCATGATGGTCCGCGACGACGGCGGCCTGATCCTGCCGATGTTCAACGACTTCATCGACGCAACCGGCCCGAAGGTCGCCGGCTGGGTCAACGATCCCAACCAGCCGCAGTCGAACGGCTACGCACTCGCCAAGTGCTGGCTTGAATCCTGATCGCGTAGCGCGGTCATGAAAGCGATCCTCAAACTGGTGGCCCAGCGCATCGCGCTGGGTCTACTTCTGTTGCTGGCGGTCTCGGTTGTGATCTTCGCGGGCACGCAGATCCTGCCAGGCGACGTCGCCCAGTCCATTCTCGGTCAGTCAGCCACGCCCCAGGCGCTGGAAAACCTGCGCCGCGAACTGGGTCTCAACGACCCGGCCTATATCCGATACTTCCGCTGGCTCGCCGGCATCGTGCAGGGGGATCTCGGTACCGCCCTGTCGAACGGCCAGGACATTGCAACGCAACTCGGCAAGCGGCTCGGCAACACGCTGTTCCTGGCCGGCGTCGCGGCCATCGTCTCCGTGCCTCTGGCGATCCTTCTCGGCCTGCTCGCGGTGCGCTATCGCAATCGCTGGCCCGACAAACTGATCTCCGCGGTGACGCTCGCCTCGATCTCTTTGCCTGAATTCTTCATCGGCTATCTGCTGATCTACTTCGTCGCCGTCCAGCTCGGCTGGTTCACGTCCGTGTCGACCGTCTACGAAGGCATGACGATTGGCCAGCGGCTCAACGCGGTGGCGCTGCCTGCGGCGACACTGACGCTGGTCGTGCTCGCCCACATGATGCGGATGACCCGCGCGGCGATCCTCAACGTCATGCAGTCCGCCTATATCGAAACCGCGGAGCTCAAGGGCATCTCGGCTTTCGACATCATCCGCAAGCACGCCTTTCCGAACGCCATCGCCCCGATCGTCAATGTGGTGATGCTGAACCTCGCCTACCTGGTCGTCGGCGTCGTCGTCGTCGAGGTCGTGTTCGTCTATCCGGGCATGGGCCAGTATCTGGTCGACCATGTGGCAAAACGCGACGTGCCGGTGGTCCAGGCCTGCGGCCTGATCTTCGCCGCTGTCTATATCAGCCTCAATATCATAGCCGACGTGGTTGCGATTATCAGCAACCCGCGCCTCAGGCATCCGAAGTGAGGGGGCGGTGATGAATCTGTCGCGCATTCCAATTTCCGCCTGGATAGGCATCATCCTGACCTCGGCATTCGCGTTTGTCGCCGTCTTCGCACAGGTGATCGCGCCCTATGGAGAGGGCCAGATCGTCGGCGGGCTCTGGGAGCCGATGTCGGCGAAATACTGGCTTGGCACCGACAATCTGGGTCGCGACCTGCTGTCGCGCATGATCTTCGGGGCGCAGACGACGCTGTTCATCGCTGCGGCCGCCACCGCCTTGTCGTTCTGCACGGGCTCGGTCCTCGGCTTCACGGCGGCGGTCATAGGGGGCTGGATCGATCAGGCGCTGTCGCGATTTGTCGATCTCCTTATGTCGATCCCCACCCTGATCTTCGCCCTCGTGATCCTGGCTGTACTGCCGGCCAATACCCTGACGTTGATCCTGGTAATGGGGCTGCTCGACTCCACACGTGTCTACCGCCTGTCGCGCGCCGTCGCGGTGGATATCAATGTCATGGACTTTGTCGAAGCCGCCAAGCTGCGCGGCGAGGGGCACCGCTGGGTCATCTTCCGGGAAATCCTGCCCAACGCGCTGTCGCCGCTGGTCGCCGAGCTCGGCCTGCGCTTCATTTTCATGGTGCTGTTCCTGTCGGCGCTGTCCTTCCTCGGCCTCGGCGTCCAGCCGCCGGAGGCGGACTGGGGCGGAATCGTCAAGGAAAACAAGGAAGGCATCGTCTTCGGCATTCCCGCAGCCCTGATCCCCGCCGGGACGATTGCGGCGCTCGCTATCTCGGTCAACCTCGTCGCCGACTGGATTCTCAACCGTACGACCGACCTGAAGGGAGGCCGAGGTGGCTGACAAGGACAAGGGTCTCCTTCTTGACATCCGCAATCTGCGGATGGAGGCAACGGCCTATCCGCCGGACGGGCCGCCACACGACATCGTCATCGTCGACGACGTCTCGCTGACGCTGAAGCGGGGCAAGGTACTCGGCCTGATCGGCGAATCCGGGGCCGGCAAGTCGACAATCGGCCTATCCTCCATGGGTTACGGGCGCGGCGGCGTCCGGATCACCGGCGGCGAGGTCATCCTGAACGGTCGCGACATCCTTAAGGGTGGCAGCAGGCAACTGCGCAAGCTGCGCGGCAAGGAAGTGTGTTACGTCGCCCAGTCGGCCGCGGCCGCCTTCAACCCCGCGCACCGGCTCATGGACCAGGTGATTGAAGCCGCGCTGGTGCACGGCGTCGCCTCGCGCGAGGAGGCCCGAAAACGGGCAGTCGTCCTTTTCGAGAAACTTGGGCTTCCCGATCCGGGCGGGATCGGCGAGCGCTATCCCCACCAGGTCTCCGGCGGCCAGCTCCAGCGCGCCATGACGGCGATGGCGCTCTGCCCGGAGCCGGACCTGATCGTCTTCGACGAACCGACGACTGCGCTGGATGTGACGACGCAGATCGATGTGCTGGCGGCGATCAAGGAGGCGATCCGCGAAACCGGTGTTGCCGCTCTCTACATCACCCACGACCTGGCGGTGGTCGCGCAGGTTTCCGACGACATCATGGTGCTGCGCAACGGCCAGACAGTGGAAGTTGGCGAGACTGCGCAGATCATCCACGAACCGCGCGAGGACTACACGCGGGCGCTGGTGTCGGTCCGATCCATCGAACATAAGGAAAAAAAGCCCGCGCCCAAGCCGCTGCTCAGCGTCGATGGCGTGACTGCAGCCTATGGCGGCCGCGGCGGCGTGGCGGTTCTCAAGAACGTCTCGCTCCAGCTGTCCCCCGGACAGACGCTGGCCGTGGTGGGGGAATCCGGGTCTGGAAAATCGACGCTCGCCCGCGTTATTACCGGCCTGCTGCCGCCCTACGAGGGCGAGGTGCATTTCGCCGGCCGCCAACTTGCGCCGGCGCTGGCCCAGCGCTCGCGCGATGATCTGCGCGAGTTGCAGATGATCTATCAGATGGCCGATGTCGCCATGAACCCGCGCCAGACAGTGCGTAACATCATCGGTCGGCCGCTCGAGTTCTATTTCGGTATGCGAGGTGCGGAAAAGGAACGTCGCCTGGCGGAACTTCTCGATGAGATCGAAATGGGAGAGGGCTTCGCGGACCGGTACCCAGCCGAACTGTCCGGCGGCCAGAAGCAGCGCGTCTGCATTGCCCGTGCGCTCGCCGCCAAGCCGCAACTCATCATCTGCGACGAGGTGACCAGCGCACTCGATCCCCTGGTCGCGGACGGCATCCTCAAGCTGCTCTTGAACCTCCAGAAGATCGAGAACGTCGCCTACCTTTTCATCACCCACGACTTGGCAACCGTTCGGGCGATCGCCGATTCCATCGCCGTGATGTACCAGGGCGAGGTCGTCCGCTACGGGACGAAGTCCGAGGTCCTGTCGCCGCCGTTCGACGATTACACGGACCTGCTGTTGTCCTCGGTTCCCGAAATGGAAATCGGCTGGCTGGAAAAGGCCATCGCGTCGCGGCGCATGGAAAGCGCCGGGAACTGACGGGTTATGCGCGGCAGGGCGGTGTCACCAGTCCGGTTTGGTCCTCAGTAGGGCCATTCACCGCGGCCGAGCGCCCCGACAGCCTCGACGATCCGCGTGAAACTTGCTTTTGCCCGCGCGACTGAATGGCGCGCGCGCAGATATCCGTGCACCAGTCCCGGCTCCTCCACCCAGACGGCTTTGCCGCCGGCGGCCAGCAACGCGTCGCGGTAGTCGCGGCCGTCGTCCGACAAGAGATCGCACTGGGCGGTGATTACCACCGTCGGCGGCAAACCGGAGAAGTCGGCGTCGGCCAGCGCCGAAAACGTCGCGTCGCCCGACACATCGGCGCCGCCGGCGCGTATATCTGTATAAAAATCGTGATCGGCAGCCGTCAGCATCGGCGCGTTGGCATGCCTCACGTATGACCCCTTGGTATTGTCGCCACCGAGTCCCGGATAGATCAGCACCTGGCCGACCGGGTGCCTTCTTTCGCTTCGGGTTACATGGCTGACGATAGCAGCCAGATTGCCGCCGGCGCTGTCGCCGCACACGACAATCGGGCCGTCGAACTCGCTGGCGAGAATTCTGAAAGCGTCGATCGCGTCGTCAGACGGGGCGGGGTGCACGAATTCGGGGCAAAGCCTGTAGTCGACGGCGACGACCGAATAGCCGGTCCGGGCGCAGATCTCGGCGCAGACATCGTCATGGCTTTCCAGCCCGCCGACCACGTAACCGCCGCCGTGGTAGTAGACGACCAGCGCTCTGCCGGCGTCGGGTGCCGACAGGGTATAGCGGCGAACCGGGATGCTGCGGCCCTCCGCGGCGAGACGATCGTCAATCGCACTGACGCCCTCCGGATAGCCCGCGTGGAAGACCCTGCACATCGCATTGTAGACGTCGCGCTGTCCCGCGATCGACAGCGACGCGGTGTCGTCGGGATAGCTCTCGGCGGTCTTCTCGATGAACGCCAAGGTCTCCGCGTCGATCAGCTCGGAATAATCCGCCATGTGTCAATCTCCGGCATACGCATGGAGCAGGGCACCGGCTGCCTCCGGCATCCGTCCCGCAGAGCCAGACTATCGCCAGTGGAGTGCCTCACCAACCCGGAGCGTCTGGCTATTTGACCGGCTTCAGGATTGCGAAATCGCAGCCTTCGTCGGCCTGCAGCACCTGCTCGGCATAGAGCCGGTCGTAGCCGCGCAAGGTCTCCGGGTCGCGTAACGCCGGCGTGAAGTCGGCGCGGCGCCGGGCGAGTTCGTCCTCGTCGACCAGCAGGTCGATGGAGCGGTTCTTGACCGACAGGCGGATCCGGTCGCCGTTGCGCACCAGGCCGAGCGGCCCGCCCTGCGCGGCCTCGGGCGTCACATGCAGCACGATGGTGCCGAACGCGGTGCCCGACATGCGCGCATCCGAAATCCGCACCATGTCCTTCAGCCCCTTCGACGACAGCTTCTTGGGGATTGGCAGATACCCGGCTTCCGGCATGCCCGAGGGGCTGGTCGGGCCGGCGTTCTGTAAAACCATGAAGTCGTCGGCGGTGATGTCGAGGTCGGGATCGTCGATCCGCTTCGCCAGGTCCTCGAGCGAGGAGAACACCACGGCCCGGCCTTCCTTCTCGAACAGCGTAGGATCGGCGGCCGAGCGCTTCAGGATGGCGCCACGCGGCGCGAGCGATCCGAACAGCGCGACGAGGCCGCCCTGCGGTTCCCGCGGCTCGCTCGCGCTGGCGATCACCTTGCGGTCGACGGGGTCGGCCGGCGCATCGATGCGCTCCCCGAGCGTGTCGCCGGTCACGGTCAGGCAATCGAGGTTGAGCCGCGGCTTCAGTTCGCGCAGCACCGCGCCGAGGCCGCCGGCGAAGAAGAAGTCTTCCATGTAGTGCTCGCCGACCGGCTTCAGGTTCACCAGAACCGGCGTCGTGTCGGACAGTTCGTTGAGCCAGGTCAGCGGAATGTCGATCCCCAGCCGCCCGGCGACCGCCGTCAGGTGGACGATCGCATTGGTCGAGCCGCCGAGCGCCAGCAGCACGCGCAGCGCGTTCTCGACCGACTTACGGGTGATCACCTGGCTCGGCCGGATCGGATTGGCGAGCAGCCTGACCGCCGCCGCACCGGTTGCCTCGGCTGCCCGCAGCCGGTCCGCGTGAACGGCGGGAATGGCGGCCGTGCCCGGCAGCGACATGCCGAGCGCCTCGGCGATGCAGGCCATCGTCGAAGCCGTACCCATCACCGCGCAGGTGCCCGCCGTGGTGGCAAGCCGCATCTCGATATTGCCGATTTCTTCGCTGTCGATCTCGCCGGCCCGATACTTGCCCCAGAAGCGGCGGCAGTCGGTGCAGGCACCGAGCCGTTCCTCGCCGTAGCGCGATGTCATCATCGGTCCTGCGACGATCTGGATCGCCGGCAGGTCGGCCGACGCAGCCCCCATCAGCTGGGCCGGCACGGTCTTGTCGCAGCCGCCCATCAGCACCACCGCGTCCATCGGCTGGGCGCGGATCATCTCCTCGGTGTCCATCGACATGAGGTTGCGGAACTTCAGGCTGGTCGGATTGAGGAAGACTTCGCCCAGCGAGATGGTCGGGAACTCGACAGGCAGGGCGCCCGCCGCCAGCACGCCCCGCTTCACCGCTTCCAGCAATTCGGGGAAATGCCGGTGGCAGTTGTTGAAGCCGGACGGCGTATAGGCGATGCCGACGATCTTCTTCGCCAGCATTTCGCGCGAATAGCCCATCGAGCTGGCGAACGACTTGCGCAGGTAGAGCGAGAAGTCGCGGTCGCCGTAGTTGGTCAGCCCGCGCGCGAACCCGTGGTCTTCTTTATCGGACATGTGGCGGCACCGATGCTCAGATCTTCATCTTCACGTATTTCGGCTCCAGGTAGTCATGGATGCCGAGCGAGCCGCCTTCGCGGCCCATGCCGCTTTCCTTGATGCCGCCAAACGGCGCTTCCGCCGTCGCCAGCAACATCTCGTTGACGCCCACCATGCCGACTTCGAGATCTTCCGATGCCCGCGTCGCATTGCTCAGGTCGTTGGTAAACACGTAGCCGGCCAACCCGAACGGCAGCGAGTTGGCCCGCTTCATCACGTCGTCGTAGTCGGTGAACGTCGCAAGCGGCGCGATCGGTCCGAACGGTTCCTCGTTCATCACCATCGCGTCGTCCGAGACCCGGCCGAGGACGGTCGGCTCGTAATAGAAGCCGCGATTGAACTCGCTCGGCGCCTTGCCGCCGGCCAGTACCTCGGCGCCCTTGTCGACCGCGTCGGCAACCATCGTCTTGATGGTCTCCAGCCCGCGCGCGTTCGCCATCGGCCCCATCTGCGAGCCTTCTTCAAGGCCATGGCCGAGCTTGATCGACTTGGCCACCTCGGCGAACTTCGCCGCGAAAGCGTCGTAGCTCTTCTCGTGCACGTAGAAGCGGGTCGGCGAGATGCAGACCTGACCGCAGTTGCGGAACTTTGTCGTCGCGCAGACGGTGGCCGCCTGTTCCGGATCGGTATCGTCGAACACAACGACCGGGCCGTGACCGCCGAGTTCCATCGAAACCTTCTTCACGCCGTCGGCGGCCAGATGCAGGATCTGCTTGCCGACCGGCACCGAGCCGGTCACTGACACCTTGCGCACGACGGGCGAGGAGATCAGGTGCTTGGCGATCATGCTGGAATTGCCGGTGACGAAGTTCACCACGCCGGCGGGGATGCCGGCGTCGTGGCAGGCCTGGACGATCGCGCCGCAGGAACCGGGCGCCTCGCCGGCGGGCTTGATGATCACCGAGCAGCCGGCCGCCAGCGCCGCGGCGATCTTGCGCGCCGGCAGCAGCGCCGGGAAGTTCCACGCCGAGAATGCCGCCACCACGCCGACCGGCTGGTAGATTACCGCAAGCCGGGAATCCGCGGTGCGCGACCCGATGATCTGGCCGTAGATGCGCTTTGTTTCTTCCGAGTACCACTCGAACTGATCGGCCGCCGCGTTGGTCTCGCCCATCGCCTCGGCAAGCGGCTTGCCGGTCTCGATCGACATGATTCTGGCGATGGCATCGACGCGCTCACGGATCAGCTCGGCAACCTTGCGGATCTTGGCCGCGCGTTCCCAGGTGCCGGCCTGCCGCCAGGCCTCGAAACCGCGTTCGGCGGCGGCAAGCGCCCGGTCGAGATCCTCGGCGCTGGCGTCGGCGATCTTGCCGACCTCTTCTTCCGTTGCCGGATCGAAGACCTGCTTGGTGGCGCCGCTCTGCGCGGCGGTCCATTCGCCGCCGATGTAAAGCTGAAAGTCCTGGTACACGGAAATTCCTCTTCTCAGATCTTCTGTTTCAGATAGCGGGCCTGGACGTCGTCGACCCAGTTGCCGACGTTCCACGACCCGTAGGCGCCCATGCCGCCAATCTCGTCGGTTCCGGCATAGACCGGAACGTGCACCAGCGACAGTCCGTCGTGCGACGCGGCCTCGTCCAGCGCGGTGCGCAATCCGTCGGCATCGTAGCCGGCGAACACCGCCTTGACGCCCTCGACGGAAGACGCGAGCTGCACGTAGTCGACCGGCACGCCGTCGTTGGTGCGGAATTCGTTGTCGTACTGGGCATACTGCAGGCCGGTGATAGCCGCCATGCGGCGGTTGTCGAACAGCACGATCATGCCCTTGGCGCCGTGCTCGACACCGTCGATCAGGATCTGCGGGTTCATCATGAACGATCCGTCGCCGGTGAACGCGATGCCGTAGCGCGGATTGTCGGCCGCAGCCGAGGCGAGCAGGGCGGAAACCGCGAAGCCCATGTAGGAGGCGCCGGTTTCGGTGTAGGTGTCGCCGGTGCGGTCATCCTCGACGATCTGGAAGCCGTTCGCCTGGACGTCGCCGGCGTCGAAGAACTTGGCCGCGTCGCGGTCCTTGGCGAAGTCCGCGGCGATCTTGATCGCGGCCGGCTGCGTCAGCACCGGGCAGTCCCAGACCTCATCCATCTGCGGCGGGGCCGCGTAGCGGGACGCCTTGAACTCCGCCCACTCCAGTTTTTTCCGGGCGCACGCCGCCTGCCAGTCTGCCTTCGCGGCGGGATCGACAGCGTTGGAGCCGGCGATCGCCTCAAGCAGCAGACCGGTCACCGCCGAGATGTCGCCCGGCAATCCGGTCGTGTTGGCGTAGTGCGTCAGGTCTGAGAGGTCGCCGTTGATGTTGATGACGGCTCTAGCGTTCGGATAGCCGACGCCGGAGCAGTCGGCCTGGCAGACTGCGCGCGTGCCGATCGCGATCAGCAGGTCGGCGTTCTCCATCGCGTAGTTGCCGGAAATCGATCCCTTCGAACCGCCGACATGCATGTTCCTTGCATCGGCATCCGGCAGCACGCCGGTCGAACCGGGCGATTCCACCACCACCGCCCCGATGCGCTCGGCAAGCTGGCGGATCGCCTTGTCGTGGCCGCGCGTGCCGCCGCCGGCCTTGATCACCGGCCGCTCGGCCGCCGCGATCCGCCTGACGGCCTCCACGAAAGCCGCCTCCGACTGCGGCGCCATCAGGGGAACATCCATCCGGCCGGGCAGGGTAGCCAGATTGACCTCGGTCATCTGCGGCTGCGTGTTGAGCGGCAGCATCAGGTAGAACGGGCCGGCCTTGTAGGGATGGTGCACGCAGGCCGTGCCGCGCCGCAGGCAGTCGCGCAGCGCGCCGGGCGTATGCAGCACGTAGGACTGGCCCATCAGCGCGGTGATCTGCCCGAACAGCCCCTGCTGTTCCTTGGGGATCTGCTGCATGTTGTAGCCTTCGCCCCGCGTCGTCTCGTCACCGTAGATGTGATAGACGCCGATGCCGTTCGAGGCTGCGGCCAGCGAGCCCGCCATCGCCTGCAGCGCACCGGGACCGATCGAGGTGACCGCCGCGCAGGTCTCGCCGTACTGCCAGGCGAGCGCGGTGGCGGCGTGCGCCATCTCCACCTCGTTGCGGCAGTTGATCGTCCGCGTGACGCCTTCTTCCTCGTAGACGCGAAGCGCCTCGCCGAGGTCGGTCGAGCCGTGGCCGAAGATCGCGAAGTATTTCCGGACGCCCTGCTTGAGCAGGCCGAGCAGCAGCCCCTCCGACAGGCTCACCTCGACGATCGTGTCGAGTGCACCCGAGCCGACGGCCGCCTCCAGGCCGCCGGCCTGCGCGATGATACGGGCGCGCCGCCGCATGGCTTCGCTCAGTTCGGTTTCGGGTCTGCGCTCAAGCATGGCGTTAGACGGCCTTTTCTTGCTGTTGCTGCTTGGTCTTGTTTCTTGCCGCCCGCGCTTCGCGCGACTGGCCGAAGAAGTGCAGGGCGATGACGCCGATGGCGAGCACATAGAACACCACCGCCGTGACCGACGAGAAGAACGTCGCGAAATTGCCCTCCGACAGGATCAGGGCGGTGCGGAATTCGCGTTCCAGCGTCGGGCCGAGGACGAGACCGAGGATGACCGGCGTAAGCGGGATGCGAGCCCGCATCAGCCCGTAGGCCAGCAGGCCGAGGATCGCCATCGTGTAGACGTCGAACGCCGAGTTCCGGACCGCGTAGGCGCCAAACCCGCACATCACGACGATGGCGACCGCCAGAAGATGCGCCGGCACGCGCAGGATCTGCACGAAGAACCGGATGCCGAGAAGCTGGATCGCCAGCACACAGATGTAGGCCACGATGATGGAGATATAGATCGCGTAGATTTCGCCGGGATGCTGGATGAACAGCATCGGCCCGGGCACGAGGCCATGGATTAGCAGCCCGGACAGGACGAGGGCGGTCGCAGGATCACCAGGGATGCCGAGCGACAGAAGGGGGATCATTGCCCCGCCGGTCACCGCGTTGTTGGCGGTCTCCGGCGCCACGACGCCGGCCAGCGCGCCCTTGCCGAAGCGCTCCCCGTCCTTTGCGGACCGCTTGGCCTGTGCGTAAGCGATGAATGCCGCGATCGGACCGCCGGTGCCGGGAATGGCGCCGATACCGGTCCCGATGAACGCGCTGCGCACCATCAGCCAGAAATTGTCCTTCAGGACGCGGAAGCTGGGCAGCTCGACGCTCACGTCCGTGGCGTTCACCGTCTGGGTGTCGTTGCGATAGTATTCGGTGAAGGCCTGGATCACGTGCGGGACAGCGAACAGCGCGATCATCGCGACCAGCAGATTGACGCCCTGCTGCAGGGTGATCGTGCCGAACGTCAGGCGCTGCACGCCATCGATATCGTCCAGGCCGATGGTCATCAGCATCAGGCCGATCACTCCGGCGATCAGGCCGCGCACCAGCGATTTTTCAGAGAGCCCGCAAATCGTCGAGAGCCCGAACAGGACCAGCGCGAAAATCTCCACCGGCCCGAAGTGCAGCGCCATCTTTGCCACGAAGTCGACCGAGACGATCATGACGACGAGGCTGAACAGACCGCCGAAGGTCGAGACGATCACCGCTGTGCCGAGGGCAAGCGAGGCCTTGCCCCGCTTCGTAAGCTGGTACCCGTCGATGACGGTGGCCGCAGACGAGGGCGTGCCTGGAATGCCGAGCAGGATCGCCGAAACCGACCCGCCCGTCATGCCGCCGATGTATGTACCCAGCAGCAATCCGATTGCCGGGGTCGCCTCCAGCGAGAACGTGACCGGCAGAACGAGCGCGAGGGCGACGGTGAAGGTCAGGCCCGGGATCGAGCCGAAGACGAGGCCCACGAAGGTCCCGATCGCGACGGCGAGAATGGCGTCGGGCGCGAGTGCGACGGTGAGGGCGGAATACAAAAGGTCCATTTGATGTGGCCAGCCCTAGAAGTTGGGAAGCCAGGTCCCCGGCGGCAGATAGGCGCCGAGGATCTTGCCGAAGACCAGCCAGCAGCCGCCCGCCAGACCGATCGCCATCGCGGCGATGACGGTCGGTTTGCGGATGCCGAGTACCAGCCACATGGATGCAGCGACGATCAGGACCGTCGCAATCTGGAAACCGATCTTCTCCATCAGGAAGCCGTAGGCGACAATCACTGCGAAGACGGAAGCGACCATCCGGAGTTCCGCCCGGCCTTTTTCCGTGAAGCCGTCTGTCTCGGCGTCCTCCTCCGGGGCTTCCTGCGCTTGCGCACGGGTTTTCCGGAAGCCGGAAACCAGCAGCAGCGCCGACAGGAAGACGAGCAGGACCCCGAGACCGAGCGGGAATGCGCGCGGCCCTATACCGTCGCCGAAGCCGGGCGAGACGGTGAGGTAGACGACCCCCGTCCAGACCGCTCCGAAGACCAGCAAGAGCGTTCCGACGAGTTGGTCGCGATGGACCGCGCGCATGGTTTGTGCTCCGCCTGGACTAGTTGTTCAGGCCGAGCTGCTTGATCAGCTCGCCGATCCACTTGTCGTCGGCGGCGATCTGATCGCCGAACTCGGCGTGGCCGGTAAACGCCGGCTCGAATCCGACCGTCTTCGAGGCCTCGACGAACTCATCGCTCGTTGCTGCTTTCTGCGCCGCTTCCTCGAGGACGACGATGACCTCGTCCGGCGTATCGGCCGGGGCGGCCAGTCCGCGCCACATGGTGATGTCGAGATCGCCTGCGCCGCCTTCCGCGCACGTCTGCACGTCGGGCAGGGCCGAGATGCGGTCCTTGCTGGTCACGCACAGGATGTTGATGGTGCCCGCTTCGGAATGGGAAATGAACTGTCCCGGCCACTGCAGCGCGGCGTCGATCCGTCCGGCGAGTAGCTCGACGGGGGCCTTGCCCTGGTCGTACGGCACGTGGATGACCTTGTCGGACAGGCCCAGCTTGTCGAGCAGCGCCATCGTGGTGAGGTGCGTGAACGAGCCCTTGCCCGACGCGCCGACCTTCAGTTTCTTGTCCGACGACTTGATGTCGTCGACCATGTCCTGAAGCGTTTCCCAACCGGCATCGGCGCGTACGGCGAACGCCGGCACCTCGACGCTGATCTTGGCGATCGGCTTGAAGGCGGTGTAGTCGAAGTCGGTCTTGCCGCCGTGATAGCCGGTGCTGATCGAGTTCGAGTTCCAGACGATGTTGTAGCCGTCCGGATCCGTTCCGTGAACGTAGTTGTAGCCGACGGAGCCGCCACCGCCCGTACGGGCGACCGGCACCACCGGATTGGCTAGGTTCTTCGACATGAGTTCGGCCAGCAGCTGGCCGATCGTCTGTGCGGTGCCGCCGAACAGCACGGTCATTTCAACCGGCTTTTCCGGGAATTCGGCCTTGGCCGGAACCTGGCCGAAGACGAGCGCCAGCGCTGTGGCGCCGACAATCCATTTAACCGTTCTAAGTCCCATTGCTTCTCTCCCTATTCATGTAATGCGCGTTTTGTTTACGCAGGTTGCGGCTTCGATTGGGCCAGCCGGGAGCCCGACTCTCTCCTCAGGCAGTTTTCTTGTCCGCCTCCGGGAGCTGCGAAAGCGCCCAGGCATCGCGGATCACGCGCTTGGCGTTGGCAATGATGATCTCTGATATCTCGCCGGCCAGGACCGGTCGCACTTCCGCGCTGACGACCGGACGCACCGGCTTGTCGAAGAAGCCGTTCCGGGTGAGCGCGCGGAAGAAGTGCGTTACCTCCGGCGTATCGGTTTCGCCGCCCGGCACCCCGAAGCGCGGCTGGATGTCGCCGTAGGCGGGATGGCTCTTTTCGCGGAAGGCGCAATTGCCGAGATGGACCGCATCCAGGTAGTCGCTCATCAGCGGAATGCTGACGTCCGGATCCTCGTCCAGCAAGGGGAAATGGCTGAGGTCGGTGAGCAGCCCGAAATTCGGATAGCTCGGACGCAGCGCCTTGGCGATATCCACGGCATCGCCGACGTGACCGATCAGGTTTTTCTTGTCGATGTCGCGGTCGAAGATCTTCAGCGTGAACTGCAGCCCGTCGTCGTCTTCGGCGGCATAGTCCATGATTTGCTGGAGTGAATCGATTAGCAGCTTCTTGGCTTCCTCGCGCTTCTCGTCCCCGGGATCCTTGCCGGCGATAAGACGCACCACTTCCGCGCCGAGCTGGCGCGCTTCGTCGACGCTGCTCTTGATGGCGGCGACCGCGGCCGAACGCTCGCGCTCGTCGAACGAGTTCAGGTTGAACTTGTTCGACAGAACCTTGGGCTGCGTGGCGTAGGCCACCGAAAGATGGCTCTGGTCGAGCAGGTGGCGGGCGGTGTTGCGGACCCGGAAGTCCTTCATCCAGCCGACCTCGACGGCCGTGAAGAAGTCGTCCGCGCAGATTTTCTCCAGCGTCTCG
This sequence comes from uncultured Tepidamorphus sp., assembly GCA_905479765.1. Classification (GTDB taxonomy): domain Bacteria; phylum Pseudomonadota; class Alphaproteobacteria; order Rhizobiales; family Tepidamorphaceae; genus Microbaculum. The sequence continues at coordinate 18,444 of CAJQNW010000463.1, forward strand.
AGGATCGGCCCGGCACCGGTTTCAATGCCCGGAAAGGCTTTGAAGTGCACGATGCCGATCCGCATCTTCTGGTACATGCTTACGTCCACGTATCGTCTCCCTGTCTTTCGCCTTGTTGATGCCGCCGCGGTTTTGCGGGCGGCGTGATCTTGCTTGTCCGGCGTTGTCTTGTTCTGTCGGATCCCGGTCTTATTCCGCTGCCTCCCTGACGGAGCCCGCCGCGCGGGCTTTCGCCTCGAGTGCCG
>CAJQNW010000464.1 GCA_905479765.1 uncultured Tepidamorphus sp.
AAAGCCAATATGGACATAGTTCTTGAGCACCAGCTCCTCGCCGTCGAGCGAGGCGTTGAAGCGCGGATATGCCTTGAGCGCCAGCGCCGACGCCTTGATCAGGAAGGCGACCATCGTCACTTTGGCGTCCTGGTTGGCTGCATTGAGCTCCTTGCGGAACTCTTCGAGGCAAGTCACATCGGCCTTGTCGAAGTTGGTGACATGCGGAATGGTCAGCCAGTTGCGGGTGAGATTGCCACCCGAGATCTTCTGGATGCGCGACAGCGGCTGGCGTTCGACCGAGCCGAACCTCTTGTAGTCGACCGCTGGCCGGGCCGGCAGGCCGGCCCCGATGCCGTAACCGGATGCCTGGATCGTGGAGCCTTCCGCCAGACGATCCTTGATATGCGCCGCAATGTCTTCGCGCAGGATCTTGCCCTTGGCCCCGGATGGTTTCACCGTGCCAAGGTCGACGCCGAACTCGCGGGCAAAGGCGCGCACCGACGGCGTGGCGTGGGGACTTGGCGAGGCCTGCGACTTGACAGCCGGCACGCTGGTGATGGCCGGTGCCGCCTTAGCTGGAGCCGGAGGCTCGGGCGTGACGGGCGGAGGTGCAGCAGCGACTGCGGCCTTCGCCTTTTCTGGCGGGGCTTCCGGGGTGGGTGCCGCAGCTGGCAGGGCTGCATCGATCGTCAGCAGCAGCGCTCCCTGGGAGACGCGCGTGCCGATCGACACCGCAAACTCCCTGACGGTTCCCGCGAAGGGTGCCGGGATCTCCATCGTCGCCTTGTCGGACTCCACCGTCATCAGGGGGTCTTCGACCGCAACGATATCGCCCGGATTCACCAGGAACTCGACGACCGGCACATCCCTGTAATCACCTATGTCAGGCAACCTGACTTCCATTTGCTGGCTCATATCAGCTCTTTCAGAATTGCAACTCGACCCGGATCAACGCAGCCAGGGCGCATCGACTGCGCCGTCGAGGCCGTAGCGGGCGATGGCATCGGCAACTGTCTGGCGCGTCAACGTCCCCTCGGCGACGAGCGAGGCAAGGGCAGCTACCGTGACGTGACGATGATCGACTTCGAAGAAGTCGCGCAGTGCTGCGCGCGTATCGCTGCGGCCGAAGCCGTCGGTGCCAAGTGTCGTAAATGGCGCCTCAACATAGGAGCTGATCAGCTGCGGATAGGCGCGCACATAGTCGGTGGCGGCAATGATCGGCGCCTTGCCCGGCAGGCATCTGGCGAGATGGCTGACCGAAGGTTCGGCCATCGGGTTGTAGCGGTTGTGACGCTCCACCTCCCGCGCATCGCGCGACAGCTCGGAGAAGCTGGTCGCACTCCACACTTCCGAGGCGACGCCCCAATCATTGGCGAGCATCTGTGCCGCCCCGATTACCTGCGGCAGGATGGTGCCGGAGCCAAGCAGGCGAACAAGGCCGGTGGCCTTCTTGGGCTTGTGGCTGGCAAGCTGGTAGAGCCCCTTGATGATGTCTGCCTCCACGCCTGCCGGCATCGACGGCTGGGCGTAGCTTTCGTTCATCGCGGTGACGTAGTAAAACTCGTCCTTGCCCTGTTCCATCATCGCGCGGGCGCCGTGGTCGAGAATGACCGCCAGCTCATAAGCGAATGTCGGATCGTAGGCGCGGCAGTTCGGAACGGTCGAAGCAACCACCAGGCTCGATCCATCCTGGTGCTGCAGGCCTTCGCCGGCAAGCGTGGTGCGGCCCGCTGTCGCCCCGATCAGGAAGCCGCGCGAACGCTGGTCGGCCGCCGCCCAGATCAGGTCTCCGACACGCTGGAAGCCGAACATCGAGTAGTAGATGTAGACCGGCAGCATGGCGAGGTTATTCACGCTGTAGGACGTCGCCGCCGCCACCCAGGACGAGACCGCGCCGGCCTCGGTGATACCCTCTTCAAGCAGCTGCCCGTTCTTAGTTTCCTTGTAATAGAGCATCGAGCCCGAATCTTCCGGCTCGTAGAGCTGGCCGGCCGGCGAATAGATGCCGACCTGACGGAACAGACTCGCCATGCCGAAGGTGCGCGCTTCGTCGGCGACGATCGGCACGATACGCGGCCCGAGTTCCTTGTCCTTGATCATGTTGCCAAGCAACCTGACTGCGGCCATCGTCGTCGACATCTCCTTGCCATCGGCATTGAGGGCAAAGTCCGCGTAGCTTGCCAGCGGCGGGATCGTGACCGCGGCGGCCGTGCGGCGGCGCGCCGGCAGGTAGCCGCCAAGCGCCTCGCGGCGCGACCGGAGATAGCTGAGCTCGGCGCTGTCTTCAGCCGGCTTGTAGAACGCGATCTGCTCGACCTGCGCGTTGCTCAAAGGCAGTGAGAAGCGATCGCGGAAGGTCAGCAGACCCTCGACGTCGAGCTTCTTGGACTGGTGCGCCGTCATGCGGGATTCGCCGGCGCCGCCCATGCCAAAGCCTTTCTTGGTCTTGGCCAGGATGACCGTCGGCCGACCCTTGGTCGCCTTGGCCGCTTCGAAGGCGGCGAAGAGTTTGCGGAAATCGTGGCCGCCGCGCTTCAACGCATCGATGTCGCTGTCCGACATATGGGCGACCAGCGCCTTGACCTCGGGATCTTCCTCGAAAAAATGCGCCAGGTTGTAGGCGCCATCATTGGCGCCCAGCGTCTGGTATTTGCCATCGACGGTGGCGGCGAAGCGGCGAAGCAGCGCGTGCTGGCTATCGCGTGCAAACAGCGCATCCCACTCCGACCCCCACAGCACCTTGATGACGTTCCAGCCCGCCCCGCGGAAGGTACTTTCCAGTTCCTGGATGATCTGGCCATTGCCGCGCACCGGACCGTCGAGACGCTGCAGGTTGCAGTTGATGATGAAGGTCAGGTTGTCGAGCTTTTCACGCGCCGCGATCGACAGGCCGGCGATCGACTCCGGCTCGTCCATTTCGCCGTCGCCGAACACGCCCCAGACATGGCGGCCCTCGGTATTGGCGAGGTCACGGTCGTTCAAGTAGCGCATGAAGCGTGCCTGGTAGACCGCGGTGATCGGGCCGATGCCCATCGAACCCGTCGGCACCTGCCAGAAGTCGGGCATCAGCCAGGGATGCGGATAAGAGCACAGTCCGGTGCTGCCGATCTCCTGGCGGTAATGCTTGAGATGTTCTTCTGAAAGCCGCCCCTCGAGATAGGCGCGGGCATAAACACCGGGCGCCGAGTGCGGCTGGAAGAAGACCACGTCGCCGTCACCCTCGCCGGTGTCCGCGCGGAAGAAGTGGTTGAAGCCGACCTCGAAAATCTCCGCCGCCGAGGCGTAGCTCGCAATGTGGCCGCCGAGTTCGCCATAGGCCGTGTTGGCCCGCACCACCATCGCCAGCGCGTTCCAGCGGATGATTGCGGTGATGCGCTCTTCCATGGCCAGGTCGCCGGGAAACGGCGTCTGCTTTTCGAGCGAGATGCTGTTGCGATAGGGCGAAAACGGCAACGCGTCATGGAAGATGCCGAGTTCCTTGGCCTTGCGGTCGAGCTCGCCAAGGATGAACTCGGCGCGGGTGGCACCGGAATTGAAGAACAGGGACTCCAGCGAGGCCAGCCAGTCGGCCGTCTCGTTCGGATCGCCATCGCGTGCTGCGCTGTCGTCGCCAATATGTGTGGGGGGGGTCTTAGTGAGCATGATGGCGCTCCGGCTCCTTGAGTTTCCACTTTCGCGCGAGGATGGCGGCAAGGCTTCGGCAGTTTCTGCCGAAGGTGTTGCAAATTTCACAAAATGCAGCAGGTAATGCCGCAATTCCTCTTCCATTCAGCGAGATATGCTGCACATGCATCTTGATGCGATAGACATGCGCATCCTCTCGGAAATTCAGGAGGACGCCAGCCTGACAAACGCAGAGCTTGCCGTGCGCGTCGGGCTGTCGCCCTCCCCCTGCCTTGCCCGCGTGCGCGCCCTTGACGAGGCGGGCATCATCACCCGCCGCGTCGCCCGGCTCGATCCGGTGATGCTGGGTGCCAATGTCAGCGTCTTCATCCAGGTCACGCTGGAGAAACAGACCGAGATGCTGCTTGAGATTTTCGAGGCGGCGATAGCACGCTTTCCCGAGGTCATGGAGTGCTATCTGATGACCGGCGATTCCGACTATCTGCTGCGCGTTGTAGTGCGCGACACAGTTGCTCTGCAGTATTTCATCGTCGATGGGCTTTCCAAGACCCGCGGCGTCGCCAACATACGCTCGAGCATTGCCCTCAAGGAGGCCAAGTACAAGACGGCCCTGCCGCTTGAGGACCTCGCCAGCCCGCGCGCGCGTCGATAGCCCGCGTGGACCCGTGTCTATGTCGAGCACCCTCGCTATCATGTTAAATCGCCGCGGTCAGATGTGGAAACGCGACCGGTGGCAGGACCAGGAGCACGGTCGTCTTGTTTGGGTCGCCCATATTTCCGGCGATATTGGCGGAGGGGTTTTCAGTGAGCATGATGGCGCTCCAACTCCTTGAGATACCCCTTTGCGCGCGAGGAGGGCGATCAGCCACTAGGCGTAATGTCAGCTGTATGATTAGGTCAGGGTTACGGTTGCGGCGTCGCGCTCGATCCGCTGCTGAGCATCGACCACTTGTGCTCGAAGGCTTGCCCAATCGATGCCGATCATCTCGCCGTGTCGCTTGCGCGCGACGCCGCGCACCCAAACGCTGTCAATGTCGGACAGGCCGGCAAAATTCACGACGCGATCCGCCAGGCTGCCCAAGGTGGCAAAACCGATGCGCGATGTCCTGAGAAGTACTAGGTCGGCACGCTTTCCAATAGCGATCGACCCCGTGACGTCGCCCAGGCGCATTGCCTTGGCGCCCCATCGTGTCACGAAGTCCAGCACGTCCGTAGATTTATACTCCTTGGCAATTTCGGAGTATTCCGCTGAACGAAATAGACTCCAAAAGCCTGCCCTGACGTGCTCGAAATAGTCATCGGTCAACGCCATATTCACGTCGAGCCCAATCCCTGCGGGGATTCCCATCTGCCGTGCCTTACCGTGAATGGAAGCTGCCGGATAAGGAAACTCCCCCATCGCACACGAGCAGATCATCCCTCCAGAATCTCGCAGCATTACGAGTTCGGCGTTCGACATCTCAACGCCGTGAGAAACCTGAAAATCCGGGCCGAGCAGACCCGCCGCATGAAGGTCGGCAATGCCGCGATAGACACCAGAGGGGGGCATTGGCTTCGGTTTGTGGAGATGGCAGCATATCAAATGCGGATTGAACGAACGAGCGCGTTCAAACTCCACCTTCATGTCTTTCATGCTGCGTTGACCCAACCCCTCGCTGATTGCGATGCCAAACCTCACCGGACCATCGCTCTCCTCGGAGAACATGTCGCGAAGCAGTGCTGCCGTCGCATAGTTGGACTCTTGCGGCGCCCCGTTCCGCTCGGCCGTTGCCTGCGCTTCTGGCACTGTGTCCCCGGGTCCATAAGTCGGATTGTGAGATGCCTGGTAGCAGAACACCCCGGAGACGCCGGATGCCACAAAACCGCGCGCCCCAGCGAGCGCCTTTTCCTTGGTGTGATGGGCATGGGCGTAGTCCAGCACGCTCGTCACGCCCGAGTTGATCGCCTGGAGTCCGCCGACATATCCGGCTAGATGGAAATCTTCCGGTGTCATGCACACCATGGTGCGCATTTTCCATCTTTGGTAGCCGGAGTATTTCTGCGGATCGGTCTTCACGAGCCTGCCGGCGTGCAATCCCAGCCAAAGATGTCTGTGACCATCGTTCATGCCCGGCATCAGGATCATGCCGGCCGCATCGATCCGTTCGGCGTCGCCGGCGTTGATGCCTATTCCGATCTCGGCGATCTTTCCGTCCCGGATCAGCACATCCGCACCAGGTAGCTCGCCCAGCTTGTGGTCCATCGTCAAGACGTCGGCGCCTTGGATTAGTATTGCGCGCCCTGCTCCCCCGACAGCCGCAACAGCCGACGCAGGGCTGCTGGTCGAGGCTACAGCGATTGCCGCCGCCCCTGCTGCGCCCAATTTAAGAAACTCCTTACGTGTGATGTCACCCATCTGCTTCTCCTTCGTCGATACAAAGTGGAAATGCGGCGCAGCAGCTATTCGGCTGACATTCGGAAATGTCGCACTGCGTCCCGGTCAACAACAGGCATCAATTCTGGAACTTAAAATTCCAATTCCGGCAGGCAGTTTCGATGGATAGCGAGACGCATCGCCAAGCCGAAGAACCGGCGCAGCATCAGCAGAAGACAGCTTTGCCCACCAACGCGTGCGGGCGAAGCTCTTGTCGGATCCGTCGTTAGAATGTCGGCGGTGTGTTGATCCAGAGGATCACTGCCTCGCCCGGGCCAGGATTGTAGAACGAGTGGGGCGCCTCCGAGGGGAAGCAGAAAGAGTCGCCTTTGCCCAGAACATGGGTCTGCTTGTCGATGGTCAGCTCGATAAAGCCATCCATGACAAAACCCGCCTCTTCTCCCACGTGCGAATAGTCACCTGCTGAGCCATGGCCAGCCGTAATGGTGATCAGATTTCCCTGCAGCGTGCGTTCGGGCGAATGAGGAATGATCTGCTCGATCCTGACCCCTTGACGCGGATCTCCGAGATAGTCGAGCGCAACCTCTTTCCGTTCACCGGCACGAACCAGCATGCAGCTCTCGTTTTCCGAGCCGGAGAGGAAGGAAGCCATGCTAGTGCCTAGACCGGCAACCAGCTTGTGCAGCACCGACAGCGAAGGCAGCAGCCGGCCGTTTTCGACGCGCGACACCAAACTCGCCGAACAATTCGCCTTGCCGGCGAGATCGACCAGTGTAAGGCCCTGTGCCCGCCGCATTGTCTGTAACCGGCGACCTATGCGAACGGCCTCGAGTGCCGCCGGTTTAGTAGTCTCGACCGCAGCAGCCGTTACGCTGCTGGGCAGCGCTTCGGCGAGCCTCTTTCGTTCCGACTTCGCCTTTTCGACAATAGCGTCGGCCACAGGCTTCAACTTGGAGTTTGAACCGTTCTTCATAAGGAACCGATTATCAGATCAGCCGTAGAAGTCATCAGGGTCAGATCCTCGCGCGTTCGAGTGAAAAGAGGCTCCGGCGCCGCGATGTCCATCGCTTTCGCAGCGCCGGGTCTTGCGCCTCCTACGGACGCCATCCCTTGGGAGGATGCATATTGGCCCGATCCACGGTTTCCAGGTTTTCCATCGTCACGCCGATCAACGGCACGTCGATAACTTTCGGATCAGGCTTGATGCCTTTCATCAGATCGGCGACCACGCGGACCTCTTTGCGCCCGATCAGCACCGGCTGCTGGGCTACGACATAATCGGCACAACCGGCCCGCATCATTTCTTCCGCTTCCTCACCAAGAACCGAGAAGATCACCTTGGTCTTGCCGCAGCGGTCCGCGGCTTTCACGGCGCGAGCCGCCCCGACACCGAAAACGTCATCGGCACCGTACAGCATGTCGAGTTCGGGATTGCGCTGAAGCATCTCGCTGGCGCGGGTCAGCGATATCGCCGCATCCTGCTCGCTGGTCATCTCAGCCACCACGTTGATATTCGTGCCTGAAATGTCCTCCTTGAAGCACCTGAGCCGTTCAACTGCCCAGAACGAACCTGCAGGGCCGGCGAGCAAGCCGATTGTACCGCCTGCCGGCAGCAGCTTCTTGGCGCCTGCGGCCAGTTCGCGACCGATGTTGCAATGGCTGGAGGACACGGCAGCGTCAGGCTCGACTTCGCTGGCAATCACATTCACGCCGGCGCCGACGAGGAATATCCCTGCCCCACGCGCCTGCATCGCGACGCCATTCAGAGCTGCCGGATCGCCCGGATCGATCAGGATCGCCTTGACCCCCTTAACGACGAGGTTTGAAACCTGATCGAGCTGCTTGTCGATATTGGCGTAACCGCCAGCATCCTGAACCACGACCTCGAAGCCAAGCTTGTCGGCCTCGTCGAGTATGCCGTACAGCTCGGCGGTGGGGTATGGCCCCTTCAGGTTCGGCTTGGACAGCCCGATGACCGGCTTCACGTCTTGCGCTATGGCCGGGTCTGCGAGCAACGCACCGAGTGCAACCGCCCAAGTCAACCCGCTAACAATCCCTTTGTATTTCATTTTTCCCTCTCCTTAGTTGTTGGTTGCGGCCGCTCTCCCTGCAGCCGGGTCAGTGTCCCGATTTGCGGCGCATGCCCGCCTGGTCCAGCGCCACGGCTGCGATCAGCGACATTCCGATGATCATCATTTGCGTGTAGGATGACACGTTTAGTAGGTTGAGCCCGTTGGCGAGGATGCTGATGAAGGCGACGCCAAAGGCGACATTGATTGCCGATCCTCGACCGCCGGCGAGCGACACACCGCCGAGCACGACCGCAGCGATCGATTCAAGCGGCAATGTAGCGCCAAGTGTCGGCTGACCGGACGAAACGCGCGCCGTAAGAATGATCGCTCCAACAGCCGCGGTCAGCCCGCAGAAGGCATAGGCCACAATCCTGATGCGCTCGACCCGGATGCCCGAAAGACGGGCCGCCTCCTCGTTGCCACCGACGGCGCAGACATGGCGCCCGAAGCGCGTGTAGCGAAGGGCAAGCTCGGCCAATGCCAGCGTCATGGCCGCGATAAGTACCGGCATCGGAATGCCCAATATCGATCCATAGGCGAGGTTGCCAAAGCTGGAGGGCAGTCCGGGAATGGGAACGCCGCCGGAGAGATTGAGTGCCAGGCCTGCAGTCACAGACAGCATGGCGAGCGTCGCGATGAATGGTGATACACGCAGGCGAGTGATGATCAGCCCGTTCACCAGTCCGACGCACGCACCGCATATCAGCGCGGCCACAATCCCCGGCGTAATGCCGTATTCGCGCATTACGAAAGCCAATACGACACTGACTAACGCCACGGTCGAGCCGACGGAAAGGTCGAGACCGGCCGTCAGGATGACGAATGTCTGGCCGAACGCCACGGCGGCGAGCGCGGCTGCGGCTACGCCGATGTTCCTGAAGTTTTGGGCTGTAAGAAAGACCTCGGAGAAAACCGAAAACAAAATGACCATGCCGATCGTCGCGGCTGGCAATGCAATCTCCATCCCGCGTTCACGGACGATACGCGCCAGCGTCTCGCGCCAGTGGCGTGCTCCCTCAAGCGGTTGTGTCTTTTCACCGTAAGCCTGCATATCACCAATTCCCATACGTTCTTGCGGCGTTACGCTGCCGAAGCGGACATGGCATGCCCCTTGAAGGCTGCCGCCAGAATACGCCGCTCGTCGAACTCGTCTTCAAGCAACTCGTCTTGAATCTCCCCCGCCGCCACCACGAGAATTCTGTGGCACAGATGAAGCAGTTCTGAGATCTCGGATGAAACGACGACAATGGCAGCACCTTGACTCGCAAGGTCATGGATAAGCCGATAGATCTCGACCTTTGCGCCAACATCGATGCCGCGCGTCGGCTCGTCGAAAATGAAAATCTCAGGGCGCGACAACATCCATTTGCCGATCACCAGCTTCTGCTGGTTGCCGCCGGAGTTGGTACGCGCCGACTTGGCCAACTGACCACGAAACTTCAGCTTCCTGGCCATGTCACGCGCGGCCGTCTTGGCGCGGGCCCAAGAAATGAACCCACCGCGACAGTGATCGGCCATCGAAGCCATCAGCAGGTTCTCATGGCCGGAGAGGCTGGTAATCAGGCCCTGATCCTTACGGTCCTCGGGGATGTAGGCCATGCCGTTGCGGATGGCATCGGTCGGAGCACGGATTGTTATCGCCACCCCGCGCTTGGCAATCTCCCCGCGGTCTCGCGGATCGGCACCAAAAATGCTGCGCATGATCTCCGTGCGCCCGGCACCCACCAATCCGGCAAAACCGACCACCTCGCCGGCTTTCACATCAAAGCTGATATTGTTGAATACGCCGTCGCGGCCGAGATTGCGCACCGTAAGCACCGGCTCTCCGATACGACGGTTGCGCTCTGGAAAAAGCTCTGTCAACGGGCGACCGACCATCAATTCGATCAGGTCATGGGCGCCATTCAGCGATGCCGTCGGCAGTGTCTTCACGTGTTGGCCACCACGCAACACGGTGATGTGGTCGGCAAGGTCCAGCACTTCGTTCAGCCGGTGGGAAACGTAAAGAATCGCCGTGCCCTCGGCTCTCAGCCGCCGCAGTATTCTCAGCAAGGCGTCCGCTTCCTTGTCGGAAAGAGAAGCCGTGGGCTCGTCGAGGATAATGACCGGGGCCCTGAGCACCAGGGCCCGGGCAATCTCGACGATCTGTTTCTGCCCAGTAGACAGGGTGCCCGCCAAGGCGCGCGGGTCGATCTCGTCTTCGCAGTCGAGCGCTCGGAACATGTCGCGGGTAATGTCTTCGGCGGCGCGACGGTTGAAGAGTTGGCGATCGATACCCGATCCTGGCTCGTTGCCGAGCACGACATTTTCGGCCACCGTCATGCCGGGAACGATCATCAACTCCTGAAAGATCGTTACGACGCCTCCCCGCCGTGCCTCTCCGGGCGAAGCAAAGCTGACAGCGCGTCCATCGAGCATCACACTGCCTTCACTCGGCTGGGCGTCACCCGACAGGATGCGGATCAGCGTTGATTTACCCGCGCCATTCTCACCAACCAGCGCATGGACCTCGCCACGGCGCAGATCGAGGCTGACCTGGTGCAACGCGCGCACGCCCGGATAGTCCTTGCCGACAGCGTGGACCGCCAGGACCGGCACTTCGCCTTCCGGGTTATCAGACTGCGCCATCACTTGCCCTCCCAGACCATGTTGATGCAGCGTGGATATGCGGCCGCCAGGCCACGCATTCTAGAACTACGCTGCCGGTATGGCTGCGATCATGTCCAGTTCGACCCGCGCTCCCGGAGCACTCAGATTGTTGATTGCCACCAGCGTTCCGGCCGGGCGCCAGTCTCCGAAATGCTCGTTGAGAACGGCGTACATGTCGTCCATGTCGCGCATATCGGTGACATACTTCGTTAGCTTCACCACGTTGCGCCAGGTCAGTCCCTTGGCATCCAGGACAAGCTTGATGTTGGCCAATGCCAAGCGCGTCTGCTCGCGCATGTCATGAGGCAGCACATGCTCCTCCGCGACATGCGGATGCTGATGGTACAGGGGGGAGGCTGTGGCGCCGGCGATAAACAGCAACCCGCCAAAGCCGGTCACCTCCACTGCAGGAGCGTAGGGCATGTTCGCGGCCTCTTCCTGCCGCGGATGCACTGGTTGTATCAACATGATGGCCTCCCTCCGTTTCGTTGTCAGGCTGCGGCGCGGATGTTGCGCCAGTTAACCTTCTGCGAGCGGGGCGGCGTTATGCGATTGCGCAGGACGCCCAGGCCAGCAGCTTCGAGTTCGACGACATCGCCGATCGAAATCCACCGCTCGAGCTCGAAACCGCAGCCATGGTTGACCGTACCGGAGCCGATCACGTCGCCAACATTCACCGTCTCGTCCTGCGAGGTGTAGGAGATCATCTCCTCGAAACTCCACTGCATTTCGCCGGGCGTCGATTCAGCCCAGACCTCGCCATTGATCAGCACCCGCATCGGCGTATTGAGAACGTCTGGCATTTCATCAGGCGTTACAATCCAGGGCCCGAGCCCCCAGGCAAAGTCCTTGCCCTTGAATGGACCGGTGTTGTTGGCCATCTCGCCGCGTTGCGTGTCCCGCGCCGAGAAGTCGTTGAGCAGCGTGTACCCAAGGATATGCTTGCCGGCCTCGACCGCATCGACGTTACGCGCCGAAAGCCCCACGACAGCAGCGATCTCGAGTTCAAAATCCAGCTTCTTGGTATATTCGGGCCACTGCACGTCGTGATCGTGGCCGATGATCGAGGTCGGATTGGCCTTGAAGGCGAAGGGACGTTCATACCATTCCGGCGGCAGCTTCAGGCCCATCTTGCCGAAGGTCGACAAGAGATGGTCTTCGAAGGCGGCGAAGTCGCGCAACACCGGCACCTTGATCGGCGGCATGAGCTTTACATCCGCAAGCCGATGCGCCAGCACTTCGCCCTTCGGTCCGCGCAGCCTGGCTGCGGCAATGCCATCCCACTCGGCCGCAAGCCAGTCTTCAATTTCACGAACCGGATCGAGGGACGGACCGTATAGAAGCGCTGCGGTGTGGAGGCCCGCTGGCGCGAAGGCGTCGGCACGCAATGAGGGGCTGGGCTTGCCCCTGGCAGCCGAGAACGCAGCATAGGCGGCATTGACGTCGACAACCCAGCCTTTGCCATCCCTGGCGGCCGCGATCGGATCGCTGTTGGTCGCATCGATCCGGACGAGGCCGAACCTGTCGATCGGACCAAGTGGCCCATCAATTCGAAATGTTGCAATTTTCATTGTGCCACCTGCGCAATGTCAACCTTGTCGTCAGCGTCAGTGCCGGGGAAAGGTCCCTGTTTGATCTCGATCAGACGCGTCTTCGGCTCGAGGAACTCGACCTCGTGGCCTTCAGCCATCAACAAAAGGTCGTTGGGCTCGAGAAAGACATCACCTAAGGAAACACCCTGCCGTGTAAAGATGCCGACGCGAGCCCGCCCGCTCTGACACATGAGAATTTGGTGCCTAGTAGGCAGGGACGGAAGCGGCTCATTCGGCACATGGTAGTGCGGAAGCGTGATCGCTCCCTTCTGGCGCTCGAGCATGATGATCTGCAAAGGCCAGCCATTGTCGGTCACGTGAGCCTTGGTCGTGCGTTCGAGTGTCGGATCTGCTACCTTGTAGGCTTCCTGGACATGGCGGATTTCATCCTCGGTTTCCATAAATGGCGGGAACCGGTCGAACGCGCTGAAGTGGCCACCGATGTAGATCGCGATGGTCCTGTTATCGTCAGGCGCCCGGTAGAAGCGCACATGGTCTATGTTCTGGTCTGGATGAGGACTGGACATTACTTCCTTCATTGTATTTGCAGAGATGAAGCGACCTTGCGCCAGCGGGGCTCTATCGTATTGCTTGCCGCCGCCGCGCCTCTCATCGCTACCGTGGCACCTGTCCATACGAGCCACCAGACTGCAAATTC
>CAJQNW010000465.1 GCA_905479765.1 uncultured Tepidamorphus sp.
GGTTGCGCCGCGGTTTCAATCCTTTTTAGTCGTCCTTCAGCAAGGCCTCCAGAACATCGATGCGATCGGCATCGGCCGGCTGTTTGTCCCAGCGTATACGACTGACGCGGGGAAAGCGCATGGCAAGCCCTGATTTATGCCGTGTCGAGCGGGCGAGGCCCTCGAAGGCGATCTCCAGCACCAGCCCGGCATCCGGCTCATGTCTCACCTCGCGCACCGGCCCGAAGCGGTTGATCGTATGCTGTCTCACGAATCTGTCCAGTCGGCGTAGTTCCTCGTCGGTGAAGCCGAAGTAGGCCTTGCCGACCGGCACCAGTTCCGCACCCTCGGGGCCGTCGCGCCAGACGCCGAAGGTGTAGTCGGAATAAAACGACGAGCGCTTGCCGTGGCCGCGCTGGGCGTACATCAGCACGGCATCGACATTGAACGGATCGCGCTTCCACTTCCACCAGTGGCCCTTCGGCCGGCCGGCGAGATAGGGGCTGGTCCGCCGCTTGATCATCACGCCTTCGACCGCCTCGGCATCGTCGCCGGCGCCGTGGCTTGCCGGGTCCGCACGGGCGGCCGTGAGCTCGTCCCAGGTCGAGAAACCGACCAGCGGGGACAGGGAAACGCGATCCGTATCGAGGCTGTCGACAAGCCTCTCCAGGCGCAATCGGCGCGCCTCGAACGCAGTTTCGCGCAGGTCTTCGCCACCTTCGACGAGCAGGTCGTAGGCGATCAGGTGTGCGGGGAATTCGGCCAGCATCTTCGCCGTGACGGTCTTGCGGTTGAGCCGCTGCTGCAGCGTGTTGAAGGACTGCACGCGGCCCTCCCGCACGATCAGCAGTTCGCCGTCGATCGCGGCCCCAAGAAACGGTGTTCCGGCGAAGTCGAGCGCCTCCACGAGATCGGGGAAGGCTTTCGTGATATCGTCGCCCGTTCGGCTGTAGAGCCGCCGCGCCTGCCGGCCGTCGTCGTCAATCCCGGCGACGGCCTGCACGCGGATGCCGTCCCACTTCCATTCCGCGGCGAAGTCGCCCGGATCGAGTGTATCGAAGTCGGTCTCCTCCACCGCATGGCTCAGCATCGGCGGTCTGAAGGGAGCGGGATTGTCGTTCGCCGGCTTGCCGGCACGGCCTTCAGCCCAGGCGAACAGGGCCTCGTAGGGCGGTTCCAGGCCGTGCCAGACTTCCTCCACGTCGCGCGGCTGAAGGTCACCCAGCGCGGCGACGGCGGTCTTGGCGAGCCGAGCAGAGACGCCGACGCGCAAGCCTCCGGTGATGAGCTTCAGGAACGCCCAGCGTCCGGTCTCGTCGAGGCTGTCGAGAAATCCCGCCAGCAATCCCGGCAATTCCGCCTTGCCGGCAGTCTCAAGCGCCGCGACGATATCGGGCAGGGCGATATCCGGCCGGCTGCCGGGCCCCTCTGTATCCGACGGCCACAGCAGCGCCACCGTCTCCGACAGGTCGCCGACATAGTCGTAGGACATGCCGAACAGGACCGGATCGGTGCGCTCCTCGATCAGCGTTCGGATCACGCCGGGCTTGGCGTGCCGGAAATCGAGATCGCCGGTCAGCGCGGCGAGCGCCAGCCCGCGGGCCGGGTCGGGCGTTTCCCGGAAATACGCGGCAATCAGGGCAATCTTGGCGTTGCGCCGCGGTTCGGACGACAGCCGGTCGAGAAGCGCCGCGAAGCGGTTCATGGATCCTCGTTGAACACCGTGGCGATGGCCCACCCTTCCGGGCTTTCGACCAGCGCGTAATGGCAGACGAATTCCAGCGCCACGTCGCCGTCCTCGCGCTCCTGCTGCCATTCCAGCGTCACCATCGCGACAGTGCCGGTCAGCACCTTCTCGATCACCCGGAACGACGAGTGGACGATCTCCTCGCGCTCGAAGACGCTCAGCAGCGCCTCGATGTTTTCCAGCAGCTCCTCGCGATCGGCGAACACATTGCCCTTGCCGAGCTGCCAGATGGTGCAGGGGTAGGCGAAGTGGTCGGCGACCGTATCCGCGTCGAAATCGTCGAATCCGGACGCATAGGCTTCGAAAAGCCCGGTGATCTGGTCTTCTTCCTGGCGGGTCATGGCATCCATGGTGTCACCTTTCTTCGCTGCGCGGCGTCGCCTCTCGCGGCTTTGCCCCCGTTTGGCTTTGCGGGGACTCGCCTATCTGACATGCTGGGGATCGAAGAAACCGGACGCAAGACCGACATGAGCGAAAAATCTTCGGGGCAGAGTGTCGCCCCCCGGCGATCCGGGGGCTGGATTCCCTCCGATTCGGGGCGGGATGGCGGCAAGCTGTGTGCGCCGGCCGTCGAGCGCAACACCGCGCCGATCCTCGAAGTGCTTGGTTCTTTGATCGCCGAGACCGATTCGCCACCTCGCAATGCGCTGGAACTCGCCAGCGGTTCCGGCGAACATGCGATCGCCTTTGCGAGAGCATTTCCCGATATCGTATGGCAGCCGAGCGAGCGCGATCCGGCGGGCCTCGACTCCATCGCAGCCTGGCGGGCCGAGGCCGGCCACGACAACCTGCTGCAGCCGGTCGCGGTGGATCTGGACGCCGAAAGCTGGTTTCAGCATGTCGCGGGACCGGTCGACCTGCTCGTCACCTGCAACCTGCTGCACATCTCGCCGTGGCATGTGACGCTCAATCTGCTGGCCGGCGCCGGGCAACTCCTCTCCCCAGGCGGCATTCTCTTCGTGTACGGCTGCTTCAGCCGTGCCGGCGATTTCGTCTCGGACTCGAACCGCTCGTTCGACCAATCGCTGCGCCTGCGCGATCCGGCCTGGGGCGTGCGCGACACCGACGCGGTTGCCGAAATCGCCAGCGCGAACGGCCTGGCGGTATCCCGGATCGTGCCGATGCCGGCAAACAACACGGCGCTGCTGCTGCGGCGCGCGTAGCCGCCCGGCGATCACCGCTCTTCCAGCGGCAGTTCCGGTTCGCCCTCCTCCTCATAGCCGACCAGCCTGAGTGGTTTCGCGCGGATGCCTTGCGTACCGGCCCAGTGCACCAGCGCGTCCTCCTGGCCATGCGTGACCCAGAGGTCAGAACACCCCGTCTCGATCACGGTGGCGCAAAGATCGTCCCAGTCGGCATGATCTGAGATGACGAGCGGCAGTTCGACGCCGCGCTGGCGGGCCCGGGCGCGCACCCGCATCCAGCCTGACGCGAAGGCGGTGACCGGATCGGCGAAGCGGCGCGACCAGACATCGGTCATCGAGCCCGGCGGGGCGACGACGATCTCGCCGGCCAGGTCGCTGTTTGCCTCGCTCACCAGCGCGAGCGGGCCCAGCGAAACGCCTGCCGCCTCATAGAGCGCGCACAGCGCTTCCAGCGCCCCGTGAATGTAGATCGGCCGGTCCCAGCCCGCCTCGCGGATCAGCGCGATGACGCGCTGTGCCTTGCCGAGCGCATAGGCGCCGACCAGATGCGTGCGTTCGGGAAACAGGGAAATCGAATTGAGCAGCTTTCCGATCTCGCCACGCGAGGAAGGGTGCCGGAACACCGGCAGCGCGAAGGTCGCCTCCGTGATCAGCACGTCGCAGGGCACCACCTCGAAGGGCGCGCAGGTCGGATCGGTTTCGCGCTTGTAATCGCCGGTGACGACGATCCTCAGCCCCTGCGACTGAACCGCGATCTGCGCCGAACCCAGCACATGGCCGGCGGGATGGAACGAGACGGTCGTCTCGCCGATCCGGATCGGTTCGGCCATCATTGCGGCTTGCGTCGACCCGGCGAAATCCGCCCCGTAGCGCGCCGCCATGATCGCCAGCGTTTCCGCCGTCGCCAGCACGGATCCGTGTCCCGAACGGGCATGGTCTGAATGGCCGTGGGTAATGAGCGCCCGGTCGACCGAACGCACCGGATCGATGAAGAAATCGCCGGGCGGGCAATACAGGCCCTTCGGCGTGGGCGTTAGGAGGTCTTCCGGGCGCATCCGGGCAAGATAGGAAGAAAGCTCTGCGAAAACGAGGGTGCGGCAGCGTCGGCGGGATGGCTTGCCCGAAGGCAGCTACTTTGCGTGGGGTCTTGGCCAGCAGTCGGTTTTCGTCGTTCCGGCCTGGAACACCGTGATCGTTCATCAGTCCGATACGACCGAGTTCCTCAAGCGCGGGCTGGATCTGCAGCGGCAAGGCGTCGACGGTGACGCCGCACTGGAACAGCTCGTCTTGTCCTGTTTCGAGGAGGAGGCGCTGGCAACCGGGTTTTGCCGGGAGCACCGGTTCACCGGGCGTCGGGAGTTCGACCGGCTGATCACCGCCATCGCGGCGGCCCGGCTTTCGGATTAGTCGCGCACGAATAAGTCGATAGCTGTCTTGTAAGAAGGCGCCCGGGGCAACCCGGGCGCCTTCTCAATCGTAGCGGGAGAGTGAATCCCGTCGGCCCCCAGGGCCGACAAAACGATCCGTCCGTTCAGGCCGCCGCCTGCTGGGCCACGGCATGGACCTGCGCGGTCGCGGCCTCGACGGCTTTCTCGGGCGCGTCCGGACCAAGCAGGGAACCTTCGACACGGACGATCTCGACGTCCGTCAGGCCCATGAAGCCGAGCATGTGCTTGAGATAGGGGGCCTGGAAGTCGACCGCGCTGCCGGGTTCTGCGCTGTAGATGCCGCCGGTCGACACGACGAGATAGACCTTCTTGCCCGTCATCAGGCCTTCGGGCTTGCCTTCCTCGGTATAGCGGAAGGTGAGGCCGGCGCGGGCCAGATGATCAAACCAGGATTTCAGCGTCGAGGTGATGGTGAAATTGATCATGGCCGAGGCGAGGACGACGATATCGGCCGCCTTCAGCTCCGCGATCAGGGCGTCCGAGGTGGCGACCGCCTGTTTCTGGTCAGGCGTCCGCTGGTCGTCGGGCGCAAAGAACCCGCCAAGCAGGTCGGGACCCAGATGCGGCAGCGGCGCCGCGCCCAGATCGCGCGTGACGACGGTGGCGTTCGGATTGGCGGTCTCGAGATCGCTCAGCAGGGTCAGGGCGACCTTGGTCGAGAGGGAATCGGCGCCTCTCGGGCTGGTGGAGACGAAAAGTATGTTGGTCATGGCTGTTCTTCCGGTTGGCTATCTTGCGGGGACTGGTTGCTTGTTCGAGGGCGCATGGCTATATGTTACCGATCGGTATCGCCCATATAGGTACTGACCGGTAACACCCCTGTCAAGAGGGTGTGCGGCTCGTTTAGTGTGGGGGACGTGTCCGAAAGGTGGATTTCAAAGATGGCCGAGACAAAGACCGCGCCTGCCCGGGTCAATGAGCCGCGCTCCGACGTTCCGCCGCGCGAGCGCATTCTCGCGGCCGCGCAGGATCTGCTTTACCGGCAGGGCATCCGCGCGGTCGGCGTCGAGGCGATCGCCGAGGCCGCGCACACCAACAAGATGACGCTGTACCGGCACTTTTCCTCAAAGGACGAGCTGGTCGCGGAATACCTGCGCCGCTTCGCTGCGGAAGACGAGGCGGTCTGGGATTGCATTTCGGCCTCCCATCCCGGCGACCCGCTCGGGCAGCTGCGCGGATGGGTCCATCGCATGGCCGAGGCGATTTCCGATCCGCAATCGCGCGGCTGCGCCATCGCCAATGCGGGCGTCCAGCTGCCCGAGCCCGATCACCCCGCCCGCTGCGTCATCGAAAACCACAAGCGCGTCCTGCGCGAACATGTGCTGGGCCTGTGCAAGGCCGCCGGTCTGCGCGACCCCGAGCTCGTCGCCGACGGGATTTTTTTGATCCTGGAGGGCGCGCGGGTGAACATCCAGAGCGAGGGTCACCGCGGCCCCGCCTGCCGTTTCGTCGCGCTGTCGGAAGACATGATTAAAGCGCACAGCGCCTGACGGGCGACGAGACGCCGTGACATCGTTCGGCCCTGCGCGGCGCTCCAATGCCGCGGTGCAATCCGCCCTGGATTCCCGCCTTCGCGGGAATGAGCGGTGAGAGGCCAGAGGCAACAATGAGCACCTTGCTTGCCGCAGCGTCGGTCCCGGACCAGGTCCAGGACACGAAGCTGCATCTGTTGCTCCGGAGTACCTTGAACACCGGCAGCACCCTGAACACCGGCCGCGTGCCCCGGACTTGATCCGGGGCCCAGTCTGACTCGGCTGCAGGCGTAACGGTTATGGCTCGCCGCGACCCATCCACCTCCGCTCATTCCCGCGAAGGCGGGAATCCAGGGCCACCCGGCAAGGCCGATCGGGTCGCGTCTGCCCCGACTTTCAATGCGTCGGCAGGTGGAAGTGCTTCGATAGCTTCAGGCCCTGCGCCTGGTAGTGCGAGCCGATGTCGGTGCCGTAGAGCGCCTTCGGCCGCTCCGTCAGGCGCTCGTAGACCAGCCGCCCGACGATCTGGCCGTCCTCGATGATGAACGGCACGTCGCGGCTTCTCACCTCTAGCACCGCGCGCGACCCGTGCCCGCCGGCGCTGACATGGCCGAAGCCGGGGTCGAAGAAACCGGCGTAGTGAACGCGGAATTCGCCGACGAGGGGATCGAACGGCACCATTTCCGCGGCATAGGTCGGCGGCACGTGGACGGCTTCCTTCGAGGCGAGGATATAGAACTCGTTGGGGTCGAGGATCAGCGACCCTCCGCGCCGCGTCTCGATCGCCTCCCAGAAGTCCATGACGTCATAGGCCGCACGCTTGTCGACGTCGACGACGGCCGTATGCCGCTTGGCGCGATAGCCCACCAGCCCGACCTTGCCGGCCAGGTCGACGCTGACGGCGATGCCGCCGGCGATATTCGCGGTATCGGCGTCGACCAGCCGCTCGGCCTTGTGCAGGTCAAGCGTTTCCTGATCGGAGAGCAGCGCCTTGCCGCGCCGGAAGCGCACCTGGGCGAGCCTCGAGCCGGTGCGCACCAGGATCGGGAAGGTGCGCGGGCTGATCTCGAGATAGAGCGGTCCCTGGTAGCCCGCCTCGATCTTGTCGAAGGCGCGTGCGTGGTCGGCAATGACGCGGGTGAAGATGTCTAGGCGGCCCGTCGAGCTCTTCGGATTGGCGTCCGCAGCGATATGGGGCGGCAGGCGCAGCTCTTCCAGCAGCGGCACGATATAGACGCAGCCCGTCTCCAGCACCGCGCCCTGTGTCAGGTCGATCTGGTGCAGGCCGAGGAAATCGAGCCGCTCGCGCACGACACGCTCCGGGCCCGGCAGGAAGCTCGCGCGGACACGGTAGGCGATGCGTCCGAGCCTGAGGTCGAGGCTCGCCGGCTGGATCTGGTCGACGGCCAGATCGCCGCCGGGGATGATCTGGCGGTTCTCGACGAGCCGCCGGATCGCCTCGGCCGGCAGGATACCCTGGGCGCGATCGTCACCGACAGGCTCAGGATGTGTCGTTTCGCTTGTGTCGGCCATTCGCACGTCCCGCCCATTGTTTTCAGTGCTTGGTCTAGCCGAGCCGGCGCTTGACGCCAAGGCCCGGTGCTTGACGCCAGGGCGAAGCGGCGATACGAAGCCTTTCATTCGTGGTGATTTGCGCCGGCCGGCTTGCAGCCACGTAAAACAAATCGCTAAAAGGCCGGGTCGAAGAACCCGGTGCGGCCCGTTGGATGTCCACGAAAGTGGTGTCCACAATGGCCAATCGGGTTTTTTTGTCCCGGCCCTCCCGCTGGAGGACCGCAATGAACGATATATCCGCTCCCGACGAGGCGCTGGGTCTCGAGACTCTCCTTGTCCACGGCGGCACCGCCCGCTCCGGCTTCGGTGAAACCTCCGAGGCGCTGTTTCTCAATTCCGGCTTCGTTTACGACAGCGCCGAAGCCGCCGAGGCGCGATTCAAGGGCGAAGCGCCCGGTTTCATCTATTCGCGCTATGCCAATCCGACCGTCGACATGTTCGAAAAGCGCATGGCGCTGATCGAGGGCGCGGAGGCTGCCCGCGCGACGGCCAGCGGCATGGCCGCGGTCACCGCCGCGCTGCTGTGCCAATTGAAGGCCGGCGACCACGTTGTCGCCTCCCGCGCGCTGTTCGGCTCCTGCCTCTACGTCGTCGAGGACCTGCTGCCACGCTACGGAGTGCCCTGCACGCTGGTCGACGGCACGGATCTGGATCAGTGGAAACAGGCCGTCCGGCCGGAAACCAAAGTGTTTTTCCTCGAAACGCCGACCAACCCGACCCTCGACGTGCTCGATTTGAATGCGATTGCCGATATCGCTCACGACGCCGGCGCCAGGTTCGTTGTCGACAACGTCTTTGCCACCCCGCTTGGCCAGCGGCCGATGCAGCTGGGAGCCGACGTGGTGGTCTATTCGGCCACCAAGCATGTCGACGGGCAGGGCCGGTGTCTCGGCGGGGTGATCCTGGCGAGCGAGGAATTCATCGCGACCGAACTCAAGGATTTCTACCGCCATACCGGCCCGTCGATGAGCCCGTTCAACGCCTGGGTGATGCTGAAAGGCCTGGAAACGCTGGCGCTGCGTGTCGAACGCCATTGTGCGAGCGCGGCCCGTATCGCCGATTTCCTGGCCGACCTGCCAGGTATCGGGAGGGTGCTCTATCCCGGTCGCGCCGACCACCCGCAGGCGGACCTCGCCAAACGGCAGATGGCCAACGGCGGGCCGATGGTCGCCTTCGAGGTGGAGGACGGCAAGGCCGGCGCCTTCCGGTTTGCCAACGCGCTGGAGATCGTCAGGATTTCGAACAACCTGGGCGATTCCAAGAGCCTGCTGACCCACCCGGCGACCACGACGCACCAGCGCCTGACTCCCGAGGCGCGCGCCGCGCTCGGCATCCGTGACGGGATTTTGCGCATTTCGGTCGGCCTGGAAGATCCGCGCGACCTCGAAAAAGACCTGAAGCGCGCGGCAACGGCGGTCTAGGGCACGCCGCCGCGGCGCCGAAGACACACTTTGAAACAAACCGTCGGGCCGGACCCATCGAAACGATGGCGATCCGGCCCGCAGGCATTAAAATCACGATATGTATCAGGCCACGACACGCGGCATTGAAGTGACGGTCGAACCGGCGTTCAGCGAGGAACGCTCGGCGCTGGAAGCGGGTGCCTATTTCTGGATCTACACGATCGAGATCGTGAACAACGGTCCCGAACCCGTGCAACTGATCAATCGTCGCTGGCATATCATCGACGCGCAGGGAAAGGTCTTCGAGGTCGAGGGTCCCGGGGTAGTCGGCGAGCAGCCGATGCTCGATCCCGGCCAGTCTTTCCGTTACACAAGCGGAGTGCCGCTGGGCACGTCGTCGGGAATGATGTCGGGAAACTATGAAATGCGCACGCAAGCCGGCGAGGTTTTCCTGGCCGAGGTGCCGCCGTTCTCGCTTGACAGTCCCGGCGTCACGCCGACCATCAACTGATTTGATCGTCACTCCTGTTCGCGGATAGCCGTTGCTCGATTTCAGACCGATCTTCCTCGTCATCGGGGTGCTGCTGGCAACGCTTGGCTGCGGCATGCTGCTGCCGGCCATTGTCGACGTGGCCTTCGCAAACGACGACTGGATCGTGTTTCTCGCCTCCTCGGTGATCACGGTCTTCATCGGTGTCGCCATGTGGGTGACCTGCCGCGGCGCACAAGCGCGTCTCGGCCTGCGCGAGGCATTCGTGCTGACGGCCTCGGTCTGGGTCGTAGCGGCCGCCTTCGCCGCGCTGCCGTTTTGCTGGTCCCAGCTCGACCTGAGCTATACCGACGCCTTCTTCGAGGCGATGTCGGGGCTCACCACCACCGGCTCGACCGTCATCGTCGGTCTCGACAACGCGCCGCCGGGCATCCTGTTCTGGCGCTCCTTTCTGCAATGGCTTGGCGGTCTGGGGATCGTCGTTATGGCGGTCGCGGTGCTGCCGATGCTGCAGATCGGCGGCATGCAGCTGTTCAAGGCCGAGGCCTTCGATACGGCCGATAAGATTCTGCCGCGGGCGGCCCAGATCTCGGGGTCGCTGACGGCGGTGTTCGTCGCGCTCACGGGTTTGTGCGCGGCTGCCTACGGAATTGCCGGGATGCAGATATCCGATGCCGTCATGCACGCGATGACAACGGTTGCGACGGGCGGCTTCTCTTCGCGTGACGCCTCCATCGGCGCCTGGGGATCGCCGGCGATCGAGTGGGTGAGCGTCGTCTTCATGATCAGCGGATCGCTGCCGTTCCTGCTCTACATCCGGGCGATACAGGGCCAGCCGTTCGGACTCATCCGCGACGAGCAGGTGCGTGCCTTCTTCATGATCCTGCTGATGCTGACGGCGCTGGCCTGGCTGTCGGAAGATCAGGAAACAGTCCATGCCGGCGCGATCCGTTTCCGCGAGGCCGTGTTCAACATGACCTCGATCATGACCGGAACCGGATTTGCTTCGGTCGACTACAACACCTGGGGCCCGCTCGCCTCCGGCGTCTTCCTGGCCGCCATGTTCATCGGCGGTTGCGCCGGCTCGACATCCTGCGGCATGAAGGTCTTCCGGGTCGTCGTCCTGTTCGAGGACGTCCGCCAGCACGCCCGCCGGATTGTCTATCCCTCCGGTATCTTCGTGAAGCGCTACAACGGCCGCCCGCTGTCGGACAACGTCTCGGCGGCCGTTCTGAGCTTCGTTTTCCTGTTCCTGGCAAGCTTCGCGGTGATCTCGGTCGCGCTCAGCCTGATCGGTCTGGATACGGTAACCGCCATTTCCGGCGCCGCGACGGCGATCTCCAACGTCGGCCCGGGGCTTGGGCCGATCATCGGACCGGCCGGCAACTTCCAGCCGCTGCCCGACGCCGCCAAATGGCTGCTGGCGCTCGCCATGCTGATCGGCCGGCTGGAGGTGTTCACGGTGCTGGTGCTGTTCATCCCCACGTTCTGGCGGCGCTAGAGCGCTACTCCGCCGGGGTCGTCGTCGGACGGCGTCCCAGCCGCATGTAGGCGCTTCCCGTCCGCGAGATGTCGTCGCCGATGCCGATGATCGCCGGCACCAGGAACAGCACGAACAGCGTCGCCACCGCCAGCCCGAACACCAGCGTTGCCGCCATCGGGATCAGGAACTGCGCCTGCAGACTGGTTTCGAACAGCAGCGGCACGAGCCCGCCGACCGTCGTCAGCGAGGTCAGGAGCACCGCCCGCAACCGGTCGCAGGAGGCGCCGACGGCGGCCGCCGCGATGCTTTCGCCCTCCGACAGCCGTTCGTCCAGCCGCGATACAAGGATGATCGAGTCGTTGACCAGGATGCCGGACAGCCCGAGCAGCCCCATCATGCTGAGAATGGTCAACGGAACGCCCATGACCAGGTGGCCGACGACCGCGCCGGTCAGGCCGAACGGGATGATCATCATCACCGCCAGCGGCCGGCCGTAGCTGGCAAACACCCAGGCCAGGATCAGGTAGATCGCGCCAAGCGACATGATGGCGCCGAACTGCAGGTCCGCGAACGACTTCGAGCGCTCCTCCTCGCGTCCGGAGAACTTGTAGGTGATGCCGTATCGCGAGGTGACGGCGGTAAGCGGACCGGCATCGAGCGCGGAGACCAGTTCCACATTGGTGGTCACGTCCTGGTCGACGTCGGCGGTCACCGAGACGGCGGTCTCCCCGTCGATCCGCTGGATCAGCGCGTACCCCTGCTTCTCGGACAGGTTGACGATCTCCGACAGCGGAACGAACTCGCCCGACGGCGCGCGCAGCGACAGGTTGCCGAGTGCCGCGAGCCCCGGCACCTCCTGGATGCGGCGCACGCGGATCGTCACTTCCTCGTCGCCGGCGGGCACGCGGCGCGCGACCGCGCCCTGGAAGGCGTTGCGCACCTGGCTGCCGACGGACTCGGCGGTGAAGCCCAGCGCCGCGCCGCGCGGCGTCAGTGTCATGACGATCTCCGGCTTGCCGTAGGGCAGGTCGTCATCGACGGCGGAAACGCCCGGAAAGCCGCTCACGACTTCGCGGATTTCCAGCGCCGCCTGCTTGAGTACTTCCGTCGGTGCCCCGGTCAGCCGTATGTCGAGGTCGCGGCCGGGCGGGCCGCCGCGCCGGCCGCTGACCGTCGCCGTTTCCAGGCCCGGAATATCCGGAATTGCATTCCGCCACGCCGTGGTGATCTCGTTGGTGCGCACCGTCCGGCGCTCGGAGACGGTGAGCTGGGCGTCGACCTGGGCGAAGTTCATGCCGCGCGAAAAGCCGGAGCGGCCGATCGTCGCGAACGTCGCGACGACCAGCGGTTGGCCGTCCGGCGAAAGCGCCTGTTCGGCGCCGCGCAGCGCCGCCTCGACCTGCGCCACGCCCGCGATAACCTGGTCTTCGGGCGTGCCGGCGGCAAAGGTCAGCTTGGCGGAGACGTTCTCGGCTTCCGCGGTCGGGAAGAACTGGAAACCGACGCGTCCGCCCGCGACCAGTCCGGCGGCCAGGATCAGGCCTGCCACCGACAGCGCAACGGTGGTGTAGCGCCAGCGAAACGACAGCGCGACAAGCGAGCGAAACGGCCCGTCGCGCAACCGGCCGAAATTGCGGTCGAAGGCGCGCCGGAACCGGCCGGGCTCGGCGCGGATCGACGTCAGGCTGTGGCGCAGGTGACCCGGCAGGATCAGCAGGCACTCGATCAGGCTTGCGGTCAGCACCGCGATCACCACCATCGGCAGGGCGCCCATGATCTGGCCGATCACGTCGCGGATCATGGTCAGCGGGAAGAACGCGACCTGGGTGGTCAGGACCGAGGCGATGACCGGCCACATCATCTGCCCCGTGCCGCGCTCGGCGGCCTGTATCGGGTCGTCGCCCATGGCGTAGCGGGTCGCGGTGTGTTCGCCGACGACGATCGCGTCGTCGACGACGATGCCCAGGCACATGATTAGCGCGAACAGCGAGATCATGTTTATCGACTGGCCCGTCATCCACATGAAGCCGAGCGTCGCCATCATCGCGGTGGGCACGCCGACCGCCACCCAGAAGGCAATGCGGGCATTGAGGAACAGGAACAGGATCACCACGACCAGGACGAGCCCGGACAATCCGTTCTTGACCAGCAGGTTGATGCGGTCGACGAGGCTTTGCGAGCGAATGTCGTAGACCTCGACATTCAGCGTCGGCGGCAGCGTCGGCCGGATCTCGGCCAGATAGTTTTCGAGGATCGTGGCGGTTTCCAGTGTGTCGGCCGTGGTCGAGCGCTCGACCTGCAACTCGATCGCCCGGTTGCCGCCGGAATAGCCCATCGACTGGTCGCGCTCGAAGGAATCGCGCACCTCGGCGATCTCGCGCAGCAGAACCTTCTCGCCGGTTTCCCGCGAGACCGTCTCGATGCCGCCGATCTCCTCCGCGCTGGTGCCGTCGCCAAGCGAACGCAGCTGCTTTTCCACCGCGCCGTCGAGCGTCCCGGACGGCCGGTCCTGTGTCGCCGCGGAGACGCGCGTGGCGATGTCCGACAGCGTCACGCCCAGCCGGCGCAGCTCGCGTTCGGGAACGTCGATCCAGATTTCCGGCTTGCGGAAGCCGGCCATGTCGACCTTGTCGATGCCCGCTGCCAGCAGGCCGTCGCGGATTTCCTTGGCATAGGCCTTCAGCGCGGTTTCGCTGAACGGTCCCGACAGCGAGATATTGGCGACGCCTTCGTACCAGACCGACCGGTTTACAGTCGGCGTTTCGGAGTCGTCGGGCAGGGTCGTGACCCCGGTGACGGCCGATTCGACCTCCGACAGGGCCGTCTGCATGTCGGCGCCCATCGAGAATTCCAGCGTGATGGAGGCCGCACCCTCGCGCGCGTAGGAGATGATTTTCTCCAGATCGGCCAGGTAGCGCAGCTCCGGTTCGAGCGCGTGCAGGATGTTCTTCTCGATATCCTCGGCGCTCGCGCCCGACCACTCCGCCGTTACGGTGATGCGCGGGATCTCGGTCGAGGGAAACAGCTGCGTGTTGAGCTGGAACGCACCGATGACGCCGAACAACACCATCATCGCCATCAGCAGGTTCGACGCGTTGCGGTGCCGGACGAAGAAGCGGACCGGCGCGGATGTCTCCTTCTCAGCCATCGCGGGACGCCGAACCCTGTTCGCTGCGCGCCGACGGCTTGGCAGGCGATTCGGACTGCGGGGCAGGGGCCTCTTCGGCACCGCGCTCGTTCACCTTCAGGCCGTCGCCGGCTTCTGTGATGCGGGTCACCACGACCTTTTCACCATCCTCGAGTGCGCCGCGCACCAGCACATCGGAGCCGTCGTAACCGATGATCTCGATCTCGCGTCCGGCCAGCCGCCCGTCCTCGATGACGTAGACCCGGTCCGTGCCGTAGACGGCGGTCGCCGGCAGGCTGACGACATTCGGATGGATCTTGTCCTGCAGCAGAACTTCGACAAAGGCGCCCGGCCTGAGCGGGGCCTGTTCCTCCGCCGGCTCGATGCGCGCATAAATGTCGACGCCGCCGCGCTGCGCCTCGATTTCGGGCGCGACGCGGACGATGTCGGCCTTGTAGCTCTGCGGCCGTCCGCCGACGTGCCAGCGCACCTCGACGGGCCGGTCGAGCAGGCCCTCGTCGAGGATGCGGCCGTATTGCGCGTCGGTCAGCGCGAAGCGGACGTCGAACCGGTTGCGGTCGTAGAGCGTGGCGACCACGTCGTTGACGCCGAGCAGCTTGCCGACTTCGGCTGCCACCGTGCCGACATAGGCATCGAACGGCGCTTCCAGCCTGACGTCTTCCAGATTGCGCTCGGCCTGGTTGAGTTTCCAGTCCAGCCGGTCGATCTGCGCCTCGAGCTGGGCGATCTGCGCTGTGTAGATGTCGAGCGTCGACAGGCCGGCCTCGACCGCGCTCCTGTTCTGGAGAACCGTCATCTTCCGCGTGTCGAGCGCCTGCGCCGACATGGATCCCTTCTTCGACAGGGTGTCGGCGCGCTCCAGGTCCCGCTCGGCGATCTCGAGCTGTTCGCGGGCCCGGCCCAGGGCCGTCGTCTCCAGGCGAAGGCGTGCCTTGGCCTCGTCGAGCTTGGCGCGGGCTTCGTTCAGATTGGCCGTCGCCTCGACCACCGCGCCCTGGTAGGCGAAGGAATCGATTTCGACGAGCGGGTCGCCGGCCGCCACCGAACCGCCCTCGCGCAGGCCGTCTCCGACCGAGACGACCTCGCCGGCGACGAGCGCGCGCAGCGCCACCTTCCGGCCGGCGACAATGGTTCCGTAGGCTGTAATGCTCGGCCTGGTGGCCGCGGGCGTGGCGACGAGCGTCTCGACCGTCCATGCGCGCTCGACCGGCGGGCGGGTCGGTATTACCGGTTTCGAGCCCTGGAAATACTTGAACCCGACGAAAGCCGCGGCCAGCACGGCGAGCGGCACCGCCGTCTTGACGATCAGGCCGATAACACGGCCGATGGTCCAGGCGGTTCGGGTGCCAAGTGTGCGATCAGGCGGCTTCACGGCTTCTCCATTCCGGATCGGTTCGATTCGGTCGCCGCCCCCAGTGACCATAAACGGTCTATATCTATGGTCATGTCGGCCCAATCCAAAGAGAAAACATGTTTCATTTTGTAACGGCGGGGCCTCTTCCGCCCCCCGCCTGCCGGCCTTTTGCCGGCATTCGGGTCGATCATGTGGCATACTTCGGCGCCGGACGGCCAAGCCCTTTGACGCGTCCGTTATTGTCGCTAAGTATCGCGGTTCCGTTACCCCGGTTCAGGACAGGATAGGCAATTGACGGGTCAGACCTACGCTCCAAAGGAAATGATTGCCCGGCTCGTCGGGTTCGACACGACGAGCAAGAACTCCAATCTGGAGCTTATCGAATTCGTTCGGGAGTATCTTGCCGGTCACGGCGTCGAATCGACGCTGGTGCCCAGCCCGGAGGGCGACAAGGCCAGCCTGTTCGCGACGATCGGACCGAAAGACGCGGGCGGCGTGGCGCTCTCCGGCCATACCGACTGCGTCCCGGTCGAAGGCCAGCCGTGGAGCACGGATCCCTTCGCAACCGTCGAGAAGGACGGCCGGCTCTACGGGCGCGGCACGTGCGACATGAAGGGGTTCGTCGCGATTGCGCTGTCCATGGTGCCGACGTTCCTGGAAAAACCGCTGGCGACCCCGATCCATCTGGCGCTGTCCTATGACGAAGAGGTCGGCTGCACCGGCGTGCGGCCGATGGTCGCCGAACTCGGCGACACCCTGCCGATGCCGCGCGCCTGCATCGTCGGCGAACCGACCTGCATGGCGGTCGTCGACGCCCACAAGACCATCACCGACTACATCACCGTCGTCACCGGTCATGAAGCCCATTCATCGCTGATCGACAAGGGCGCGAACGCGATCCTCGCAGCCGGTGAACTGCTTTGCGAACTCGCCCGCATCCGCGACGACATGATTGAAATGGGCGATCCCAGCGGCCGGTTCACGCCGCCCTATACGACCGTCCACACCGGCCTGATCAGCGGCGGCACGGCGCACAATATCGTGCCGCTCAAGTGCCGTTTCGAATGGGAGGTCCGTTCGCTGCCGGGCTTCGATCCGGATATCCTGAAGCAGCGTTTCCAGACATTCGCCGAGGAAACCGTGCTGCCGAAGCTTCGCGCGGTCGCGCCCACCACCAACATCGAGACCTCGCTTGGCGTCGATGTGCGTGGCCTTGCGCCTGAGCCGGGCTCGCTTGCCGAGACGCTGGCAAAACGTTTCGCCGGTTCCAATCATACCGAGACAGTCGCCTACGCTACCGAGGGCGGGCTGTTCCAGGCGCACGGCGTTCCCAGCATCATCTGCGGCCCCGGCGATATCGCCCAGGCGCATCAGCCCGACGAATTCATCGCTCTGTCGGAGATCGACGCCTGCGTCGCCTTCATGCAGCGGTTGGCGGAGGCTGCCCGGGCAGGAGTTTGAGGCCTGTCGGGATCAGTCTCTCACAAACTGTACACGATACACCGCTCATTCCCGCCTTCGCGGGAGTGAGCGGCGATTGGGGATAGTGGTTCGGTAACTCTAGTCGCCGGAACCCGTCTTTATGCCCAGTATCGCCGGATCGACGTGATACCGCGTCGAGCAGAACTCGCAGGTCACGACGATCTCGCCGTCCTTGACCATGTGGGCCTGGTCCTCGGGCGAGAAGCCCTGGAGCATTTCGGTGATGCGGTCCTGCGAACAGCGGCAGCGTTCGATGACATCGATGGGATCGAACACCCTGACACCGCGCTCGTGGTAGAGGCGGATCAGCAGGTTGCCCGCCGAGATCGACGGGTCGGTCAGCTCGTGATCCTCGACGGTCTCCAGGATCACCCGCGCCTCGGTCCACTCGTCGGGCTCGTCGAAGTCCGGAATGGCGGCGCCTTCCGGTGCGTCGCCGGGCGGCAGGTCCGGCACGCGGCCGGTTTCCGACGCGGGCAGGTGCTGGACGATGACGCCTCCGGCGCGCCAGTGGTACTCGCGGTCATGGTCCGTGCCGCCGCGAAACGCCCGCGCCGCCGCAAGCCGCACGACGGTGGGGATCTGTTCGGACTGCTGGAAATACGTATGCGCAACGTCCTCCAGCGAGCCGCCGTCGAGCGGCACCACGCCCTGGTAGCGGTTGCTGTTCGGGCCTGCGTCGATGGTCATGGCGAGGTGGCCGACTCCCAGCAGTGCTCCGACCGTCTCGCCCGACGTTGCGTCGCGGCGCGCGACCTCCGCGACGCGGTCGGCGTCGTAGGTGGCGCAGGCGCGGATCTTGTCGGGCACCTCGAAGTCGACGACCATCAGGCCGACCGGCCCGTCGGTCTGGGTCTGCAGGATGAAGCGTCCTTCGACCTTGAGTGACGATCCGAGAAGCACGGCGAGGGCGGCGGCCTCGGCGAGCAGGGCTGAGACCGGTTCGGGATAGTCGTGGCGGGCGAGGATCGTGTCGATGGCCGGGCCCAGCCGCACCACGCGCCCGCGCACGTCGAGACCCTCGACGGCAAACGGCAGGACGAAATCGTCTGCGGCGGTGTCCAGCACCGCTTCGGCCGGCACGGCGGGCCGTTCGGGAGCCGGCGCGGGAGACGTCATCAGGCCGCGCCCGCTCCGAGGCACCAGGCGAGAATGCCTTTCTGGGCGTGCAGGCGGTTTTCCGCCTCGTCGAAGACGACGGACTGCGGACCGTCCATCACCGAGTCGGTGACTTCCTCGCCGCGATGCGCCGGCAGGCAATGCATGAAGACGGCCTTCGGCGCCGCTGCCGCCATCAGCGCGTCGTTGACCTGATAGGGCTTCAGCAGGTTGTGGCGGCGCTCGCGTTCGCTGTCGCCCATCGAGACCCAGGTGTCGGTAACCACGCAATCGGCGCCGTCCACGGCCTCGAACGGATCGTCGAAGACGTTGACGTCGGCATTCGCCTGCTTGCTCCAGTCGATCACATCCTGGGCCGGCTTGAGTTCGTTGGGGCTGGCGATGTTCAGCGAAAAATTGAAGCGGGCCGCGGCATGCACCCACGAGGTGGTGACATTGTTGGCATCGCCCGTCCAGGCGATCTTGCGCCCGGCGATCGGGCCGCGATGCTCCTCGAACGTCAGCACGTCGGCCATCACCTGGCACGGGTGGGTCAGCCGGGTCAGTCCGTTGATGACGGGAACCGAGGCGTTCTCGGCCAGTTCCAGCATCGCCTTGTGATCGAGGATGCGGATCATGATGGCGTCGACGAAACGTGACAGCACACGGGCCGTGTCGCCGATCGTCTCGCCGCGGCCGAGCTGCATCTCGCTGCCGGTCAGGAAGATCGTCTCGCCGCCGAGCTGGCGCATGGCCACGTCGAACGAGACGCGCGTGCGCGTCGACGGCTTGTCGAAGATCATCGCCAGCGTCTTGTCCTTCAGCAGCGGCAGACGGCGGTCGTTGTCGTCCTTCATCTGCCGGCTGTGATCGATGATCCGGCGCAGCTCGGTCGCCGACACCTCGGTCAGATCGACGAAATGGCGCGGGGCGTGGCTCATTGGCCGGCCTCCACGGTTGCCTGGGCGCCTGCGACCGCCGCGCAGGCGTCTTCAATGCGCTGCAAGGCCAGGTCGATGTCGGGCGTCTCGATGATCAGCGGCGGAATCAGCCGGATGACGTTGTCGCCGGCACCGACACACAGCAGATGCTGGTCTCTCAGGGCCTCGATCAGGTCCTTGTTGGGGACCTTGCACTTGATGCCGAGCAGAAGACCTTCGCCGCGAATCTCGTCGACGACGCCAGGAAAGGTATCCTGGATCCGGGCCAGGCCTTGCTTGAACCGCAGCCCCGCATCGCGGACATGCTCCAGGAACCCCGGCGCGAGGACGATATCGAGGACGGCGTTGCCGACGGCCATCGCCAGCGGATTGCCGCCGAACGTCGTGCCGTGGGTGCCGTGCACCATGCCCTTGGCGGCCTCGTTGGTTGCCAGGCAGGCCCCGACCGGAAAGCCGCCGCCGATCCCCTTGGCGATCGCCATGATGTCGGGTTCGATGCCCGACTGTTCATAGGCGAACAGCTTGCCGGTGCGCCCGACGCCCGACTGCACTTCGTCGAGGATCAGCAGCAGCCCGTGCTCGTCGCACAGATCGCGCAGGGCCCGCATGAAGGCGTTCGGAACGACGCGGACACCGCCTTCGCCCTGCAGCGGTTCGATGAGGATGCCCGCCGTCTCCGGGCCGATCGCGGCCTTGACCGCGTCCAGGTCGCCGAACGGCACCTGGTCGAAGCCGTCGACCTTGGGGCCGAAGCCTTCGAGATACTTCGCCTGCCCGCCGGCGGCGATCGTCGCCAGCGTGCGGCCGTGGAAGGCGCCTTCGAAGGTGATCAGCCGGTAGCGCTCGGGCTGGCCGTTGGCGAAATGGTATCGCCGTGCCGTCTTGATAGCCGCTTCCAGCGCCTCGGCGCCGGAATTGGTGAAGAACGCCACGTCGGCGAAGGTCGCCGCGGCCAGGCGTTCCCCGAGTTTGGACTGTTCGGGAATCTCGTAGATGTTCGACACGTGCCACAGGCGCTTGGCCTGTTCGGTCAGCGCCTCGACGAGATGCGGGTGGGAATGGCCGAGCGAGTTGACTGCTATACCGCTGGCGAAGTCGAGATACTCCTCGCCCTCCGGTGTAAACAGCCGAATGCCTTCGCCTCGCTCGAAAGCGAGGTCGGCCCGCGCGAAGGTTGGGAACAGCGCAGACGTCACGGCTTTAAAATCCTGTCCAGAAACGAAAGATGCCGCCTGCGCAGGCGGCACCGTCGCAATACTAGGCACGGGGCACGGGATGTCAATTGTAAGTGGCCGTGGCGGACTCGCGGAACACTTGCGGCATCAGGCATTGTTCCGGATAGTCGAGCCTCGATTCTTCCGGTTTCCGCGCGCAGAGAGCTCATGGCCGAACGGGTTGAACTGGACCGCTCGCAGGGGCTCTGGCACCTCGTCTTGTTCGGTCTTGCCTTCACGGCACCGCTCGTCGTGCTGATGACGTTCGGCATCCTCGACCGGGCCTCGGAGGGGACGGCCGCCGGGGCCTATCTGCTGGCCACCGCCGCGATCTTCCTGACGGCGCTCAGCTACGCCCGGATGGCCGGCCTGCACGTAGGCACGGGGTCCGCCTATACCTATGTGCGCCGTTCGGTATCGCCGCACGCCGGCTTTCTCGTCGGCTGGAGCATCCTGCTCGATTATCTTCTGTTGCCCATGATGACGTCGCTGCTGGCGGCGGTCTATCTGACCGCGTCCTTTCCCGAAATTCCGAAAGCAGTGTTCGTGATTGCCTTCCTGGCCCTGACCACGGCCATCAACATTCTCGGCATTCGCGTCGCTGCCCGGGCCAACGGCCTCCTGATGCTGGTGCAGGGGCTCGTCCTCGCGGCGTTCTTCGTGCTGGCCATCCGGTACCTGGTGGCTTTGCATGGCGCGCAGACCCTCGAAACGGTGACGCCGTTTTTCCGCGCCGACGTACCGATGTCGCTGACCGCCAAGGGCGCCGCGCTCGCCGCCCTGTCCTTCCTCGGCTTCGACGCGGTCTCGACGCTCAGCGAAGAGGCGCGCAATCCCGAACGCGATGTGCCGCGTGCCATTGTCCTGGTGGCGGTGATCGTCGGCATCATCTTCGTGGGCGCGGCTTTCGTCGCGCAACTCGTCGATCCCGATCTCGTCATCAAGGACGCTGCGTCGGCTGGACTGTCGGTCGCCGGCAAGATCGGCGGCGACATCTACGCCACGACGTTCCTCGTCGGCATGGTGTTGACCCAGTTCGCAGCCGG
This sequence comes from uncultured Tepidamorphus sp., assembly GCA_905479765.1. Classification (GTDB taxonomy): domain Bacteria; phylum Pseudomonadota; class Alphaproteobacteria; order Rhizobiales; family Tepidamorphaceae; genus Microbaculum. Next base: position 21,026 of record CAJQNW010000465.1, read on the forward strand.
CATTTCCATTCAGGCCAGCGCCGCCCGCCTTTTGTACGCGATGGGCGGCGACGGGGTGCTGCCGGGCCGGATCTTCGCCTATGTCAACGAACGCACCAGGACGCCCGTGTTCAATGTCGTGCTGTCGGGTGCGGCCGGCCTGCTGGCCCTCGTCCTGTCGGAGGAGAAGGGCGCGTCGCTGATCAACTTCGGTGCCTTCGTCGCCTTCACGTCGGTGAATGTCAGCGTGATCGCCACCTGGGTGCGCTCGAGAGGCAGCGACACGTCGCGCAATCCCGTCACTTGGCTCGTGTTGCCGCTGATGGGTGCGGCCTTCACGATCTGGTTGCTTGTCAGTCTCGAATCCGATGCGAAGATCGTCGGTCTTGTCTGGATCTCGATCGGTTTCGTCTATCTGCTGTGGCTGACGCGCGGATTCCGCAGGCCGCCTCCATCGCTCGCGCAAGAGTGACGTCGCGGCGCGGCGGCGCTTCTGGGCCCCGAAGTGTTGCATTCGCGACTCACTTTCCACGCTTCCTGTGTAAATCGTTAAGGAAAGGTTTGCGCGGGGTTTACGGCGAGTCCGCCGGTAATGTAGTTTTCGCTCGTTGAGTACGACATTTCGTGCGGCGGGCCAGTATAGTCACCCCAGATTTAGTGGGAGGTGTGAATCGCGAGATCGCGATTCCACGGATGACTCGGAGTCTGTCCGCAACCTGGACATGGAGCGGCGGATGTCTTGGACTGATGAACGTGTCGAACTTCTTAAGAAGCTTTGGACCGATGGACTGAGTGCCAGTCAGATCGCGGCCGAGCTCGGAGGAGTCACACGCAATGCGGTAATCGGCAAGGTGCATCGACTGGGACTGTCGGGGCGCACGAAAACCACGCGGCCTTCCGCGCCCAGGGTGCGCAAGGCGCGTCGTCCCTCGATGCCGCCACGCCCGACGACACGGGTGATCGGCAACACCGCGTTGAAGATCAACGTGGCAGCGGACGAGGATCTCGACGAGGAGATCGCCCCTGTCAGGTCGATGGCGACGGTCGAGGAGCTGTTCATTCCGCCGGAGGAGCGCGCGACGATCCTGCAGTTGAGCGAGCACACCTGCAAATGGCCGATCGGCGATCCCGGCCAGGATGACTTCTATTTCTGCGGCCGGCGTTCGGATGCCGGCGTCCCGTATTGCGAGCATCACTGCCGCGTTGCCTACCAGCCGGCCTCCGACCGGCGGAGGAAGTCCTCGAACTAGACCCGGTTATCCGGTTTTAACAAAAACGCCCGGGATCGTATCGATCCCGGGCGTTTTGTTTTGTGCCGGTACAGGCGCCGTGGCGCTCAGGCGGTGACGAACTGCTCGTTGAAGGCGTAGCCGGCGCCGCGCACGGTGCGGATCGGGTCCGGCTTGCGGCCGCGGTTGATGGCCTTGCGAAGCCGGCCGACATGGACGTCGACCGTCCGTTCGTCGACATAGACGTCCCGGCCCCAGACGCCGTCGAGCAGCTGTTCCCGGGTGAATACCCGGCCCGGGCTCTGCATCAGGAATTCCAGCAGCCGGAACTCCGTCGGCCCCAGATGGATCTCGCGGCCGGCCCGCCGCACCCTGTGGGTATCGCGGTTCAGCTCGATGTCGCCGGCATTCAGGATCGTGGCGATCAGTTCGGGCTTGATCCGGCGCAGCAGTGCCTTGACGCGGGCCATCAGCTCGGGGATCGAGAACGGCTTGACCACGTAGTCGTCGGCCCCGGTGGCAAGTCCGCGGATGCGTTCGGTTTCCTCGCCGCGCGCCGTCAGCATGATGACGGGCAGCCCGTTCGTCTCCGGCCGCGAGCGGATGCGCCGGCACAGTTCGATGCCGGAGATGCCCGGCAGCATCCAGTCGAGCAGGACCAGGTCAGGCGTTCCCTCGAGGATGCGGGTCTCCGCCTCGTCGCCCCGGCCGACCGCCTCCACATCGTAGCCTTCCGACTCGAGGTTGTAGCGAAGCAGAAGCGTCAAGGGCTCTTCATCTTCGACGATCAGAACTTTTGCGTTCATCGCCATGTTATCCGGCTCTTCAATCGTCGGTCTGCGGGAAATCGGCGCTCGTGAAGCTTGACGCATCATCCTTGGGCCGCTGTTCGCGCAAGGGCTCGCCCTTGGTGAGGTAGTAGATGGTCTCGGCGATGTTGGTCGCGTGATCGCCGACCCGCTCGATGTTCTTTGCCGCGAACAGCAGGTGCGTCGAGAAGGTGATGTTGCGCGGATCCTCCATCATGTAGGTGAGGAGTTCGCGGAAGATCGAGGTGTACATCGAGTCCAGCTCGGAATCGCGGTTCCACACCAGCATGGCCTTCTCGAGGTCGCGCTGGCTGTAGGCATCCAGGACGTCCTTGAGCTGCATGGCGGCCAGCCGGCTCATGTGGTCGATTCCGACGATCGATTTCTGGGCGCCGGTCTCCGACTGCACGGCAACCGCGCGCTTGGCGATGTTCTTGGCCATGTCGCCGATCCTCTCCAGATCGGAGGAGATCTTGATGGCGGCGACGATCTCGCGCAGGTCGACGGCCATCGGCTGGCGCTTGGCGATCATCAGGATCGCCTGCTCCTCGACCTCTTCCTCGAGCCTGTCGACGATCTCGTCGGCCTCGATGGTCCGCACGGCCAGGTCCTGGTCGTGCGTCTGCAGCGCGACGATCGAGTCGTTCAAGAGCTTCTCGGCATGGCCGCCCATGTGCGTCAGCTTGACGGCCAGCGCCTTCAATTCATCGTCATAGGAGGTAACGATATGTTCCGTCATGACTATCTCCTTGGCCGGTTGTTCGGTGGCCAGTCTACGCGATCAGCCGAAGCGGCCGGTGATGTAGTCGTGGGTGCGCTGGTCTTTCGGGTTGGTGAAGATGTGCTCGGTCGGGCCGACCTCCACCAGGATGCCGAGATGGAAGAATGCCGTGCGCTGCGACACGCGGGCCGCCTGCTGCATCGAATGCGTCACGATGATGATGCAGTAGTTTTCCTTCAGCTCGTCGATCAGTTCCTCCACCTTGGCGGTGGCGATCGGATCGAGCGCCGAGCACGGCTCGTCCATCAGGATAACCTCGGGGCTGACCGCGATGGCGCGGGCGATGCACAGGCGCTGCTGCTGGCCGCCGGACAGGCCCGTGCCCGGATCGTCCAGGCGGTCCTTCACTTCTTCCCACAGTCCGGCCTTGCGCAGGCTCGACTCGACGATCGCGTCGATCTCGGCCTTGCCGCGGGCTAGCCCGTGGATCTTGGGACCGTAGGAGACGTTCTCGTAAATCGATTTGGGGAACGGGTTCGGCTTCTGGAACACCATGCCGACCCGGGCGCGCAGTTCGACCACGTCGAGCGAGGAGTCGTAGATATCGCGTCCGTCCAGTGTGATCTCGCCTTCCACCCGGCAGCTGTCGATGGTGTCGTTCATGCGGTTGATGCACCGCAGGAACGTCGACTTGCCGCAGCCAGACGGGCCGATGAACGCGGTAACCGAGCGCTCCGGGATGTCGATGGAGACGTCGAACAGGGCCTGCTTCTGGCCATAGAAGACACGGGTGTTCTTCGCCGCGACCCGGATCGGATTCATATTCGGATCGTCGATGATGATCGTACTTGTCGAGACCGGCTTCTCGGCGGTGGCTGCGTCGTTCATGTCTACGCTCCTGTTACCACGTCCGCTCGAGGCGCTGACGCAGGAAGATTGCAATTCCGTTCATGATGATGAGGAAGCCGAGCAGCACCAGGATGGCTGCGGACGTCCGGTCGACGAAGCCGCGCTCGGGGCTGTCGGCCCAGATGAAGATCTGGGTCGGCAAGGCGGTCGAGGCATCGAGCAGCCCGCCGGGAGGCGAGGTGATGAAGGCGTTCATGCCGATCAGCAGCAGCGGCGCCGCTTCGCCGAGCGCCTGGGCAAGGCCGATGATCGTGCCGGTCAGGATGCCGGGCAGGGCGAGCGGCAGCACATGATGCAGGATCACCTGGTGACGGGAGGCTCCCATCCCCAGACCGCCCTCGCGGATCGACGGAGGCACCGCCTTCAGCGAGGCTCTGGTGACGATGATGATCGTTGGCAGCGTCATCAGCGATAACACCATGCCGCCGACGAGAGGCGCCGACCTGGGCAACCCGAAGAAATTCAGGAAGACCGCAAGGCCAAGAAGGCCGAACACGATGGAGGGAACCGCGGCGAGGTTGTTGATGTTCACCTCGATCATGTCCGTCCATTTGTTCTTCGGCGCGAACTCCTCCAGGTAGACCGCCGCGGCGATGCCGCACGGGAACGAGATCAGGAAACACACCATCAGTGCGTAGAACGATCCGACGATAGCGCCGGCAAGGCCGGCAAGTTCCGGGAACCGGCTGTCGGAGTTGAACAGCAGCCCCCAGTTCAACGGCATCGATACGCGTCCTTCGGCGGCCAGCTGGTCGAACCACCCGATCTGGGCGTTGTTGATCTTGCGCTGGTCCTCCGGCGACTCGCGGCTGAGGACGCCTTTTTCGAGTTGGTCGAAGGGATCGGAGACCGGAAGCGTCATCTCGACCGTCTTGCCGATGATCGACGGGTCCGCCACGACCCGGTCGCGGATCATGAACTGCGTGTTGTTGGTCAGAAGCTGACCGAGTTCACGCTGGTCGCGGGGATTGGTGACCTCCGGGAACAGGTTGCCGAGCGTGTCCTTGACGATCGCGCGGTAATTGCCCTTCGAGGGGTCGGTCTCGTCGACATACTCCGGATTCACGTAGACCGGCACGGTAACCATCGTCTGCACGAAGGCGCGGTAACCTGTCGCGACCAGCGTGGTGAGGAGAATGCCGAGCAGGCCAATCGCGATCATGATGGCGGTGATGCCAATCCAGCGCAGCCGGTGATCGGCGAAATGGCGCCGCTTGCGCCGCGCCGCGGCGGCTTCGCTCGACCAGTCGAACTTTACCGGTAAGGATATGTCGGCGGTGCTCATTCGTACTGCTCCCGATACTTCTGGACGATGCGAAGGGCGACGATGTTGAGACAGAGCGTCACGACGAACAGCACCAGTCCGAGCGCGAAGGCCGCGAGCGTCTTGGGGCTGTCGAATTCGGTGTCGCCGATCAGCAAGGTGACGATCTGCACGGTGACGGTCGTCACGGAGTCGACCGGGTTGAAGGTCAGTGTGGCGATCAGGCCGGCGGCCATCACCACGATCATCGTTTCGCCGATGGCGCGGCTCATGGCCAGCAGCACGCCGCCCATGATGCCGGGCAGTGCCGCCGGCAGCATGACCTTGATCACGGTTTCGGCGCGCGTCGCGCCGAGCGCAAGCGAGCCGTCGCGCATCGCGCGCGGCACGGCCTTCAGGGCGTCGTCCGACAGCGACGAGATGAACGGGATGATCATGATGCCCATCACGGCGCCGGCGGCCAGCGCGCTGTTGGGCGATACGGCGATTCCCATCGCCGAGCCGGTCTCGCGGATCGCCGGGGCGACCGTCAGGACGGCAAAGAAGCCGTAGACGACCGTCGGGATGCCCGCCAGCAGTTCCATGACCGGCTTGACCGTGCTGCGGACCCGGTCGTTGGCGTACTCGACGAGATAGATAGCCGTGTAGATTCCGATCGGCGTGGCCACGATCATCGCGATGAAGGCGATGAGCAGGGTGCCGGTGAAGACCGGGATCGCGCCGAACGCGCCCTTGCCGGCGACCTGATCCGCACGCAACGCGATCTGCGGCTCCCAGCTGAGTCCGAACAGGAATTCATGCAACGGGACGCGCTTGAAGAACTCCCATGCCTCGAACAGCAGCGAGGCGATGATGCCGACGGTTGTCACGATGGCAATGAGCGAGCAGAAGATCATCAGGCCGGAGATGACGCGCTCGAAATTGTTGCGGGCCCGGAAGCGGGGGGCGAGCCTCGAGCGGGCGACGATCAGCGCCAGGATCGTCAGGGCCAGAACCGCGACGATCATCGCCCAGCGCGCGATCGCTTCCCAGCGACCGTAGAGTTCCGCGGCGTATCGAACCTCCTCGGACGGCTCGCCGAAGAGGCGGCCGGCGGCGACGTTCTTGATCTCCGAAAGCACCAGCGCGACCCGTGATCCGGAATCGGTTTCGAGATAGCCCGCGGGCAGGCTCGAAAGCAGCAGGTTGTCGATGATCGGACCCTGCAGGAACAGCCACAAAAGCACCAGCACGAACGCCGGAACCCCGACCCAGACGGCCACGAAAGCACCGTGGTAGCCCGGTAGGGAATGGACATCGCGCCCATCCGAGGCAACGAAGCGGTTTCCGGCTGAGCGGCCGACGTAATAGCCGGCGATCGACAAGATAATGATTAAAAGGAATGCGTATCCAGCCACGATGCCCCTCCGTCCTACTCGACGTTACGCCTTGGGATTGTCAGGCAAGTGGTGTCTCGCGCCGCCGTGGTGGCGCGAGACACGGTCGTTCCGGCGATCAGCTGCCGTAGCGGTCCATCGGGACGCTTTTTTCGACTTCCGAGCGGACTTCGTCGCGCTCTTCGGGAGTAAGCGGGATCAGGCCGCGCTCGGACAGATAGCCGCCGTCGCCCATCGATGCTTCCGAGACGTATTCGGCAACGAACTCGTCGAGGCCGTCGATGACGCCACGGTGGGCGTTCTTGATGTAGAAGAACAGCGGCCGCGAGACGGCATAGGAGCCATCGCCGATCGTTTCGAACGACGGCACGACACCATCGATCTTCTCGCCCTGCAGCGTGTCCTGATTCTCGTAGAGGAAGGAATAGCCGAAGATGCCGAAGGCGTTGTGGTCGGCATTGAGGCGCTGGACGATCAGGTTGTCGTTCTCGCCGGCTTCGACGAAGGGGCCGTCCTGACGCATCCGCGCGCAGACGTCTTTTTTCTTGTCGCCTTCAAGGGCTTCGATGGCCGGGAAGGCCTCGCAGCCTTCTTCCATGACCAGCTCGACCCACGCGTCGCGGGTGCCCGAGGTCGGCGGCGGGCCGAACACGGTGATCTCCACGTCCGGCAGCGAAGCGTCGATGTCCGACCACTTCTTGTAGGGGTTGGCGACGATCTTGCCGTCGACTTCGACCTCGGCGGCGAGCGCCTGGAAGAGCTGGGCCTTGGTCACGTCGAGCTCGGGGCCATCCTTGGAACCGGCGAACGAAAGACCGTCGAAGCCGATGAGAACTTCGGTGACGCTGTCGACGCCGGCGTCCTTGCAGGCCTTGTACTCAGACTCTTTCATGGCGCGCGAGGCGCCGGTGATGTCCGGATGGTCCGGACCGACGCCGGAGCAGAAGATCTTC
>CAJQNW010000466.1 GCA_905479765.1 uncultured Tepidamorphus sp.
CACCTCCACTGACCTTCGGCCAGCCGTTCCAGACCCAGGCCTCGGGCTTCAGGAACGGGAAGGTCTCCCATTTGGTCAGCCCCGAATTGACGAACGGCAGCATGAAGAAGACCCACAGCCGCAGGCCGAGCTGCACCGGCAGCGCCACCCAGCGCATCACCGGACCCTTCAGCCAATGGTCGAATGCGAAGATCGCCCCCGTCAGTCCCGTCCGCTGCCGCTGTCCCGTACCGGCGCTCGCCGCGGTCATGGTTCACTCCCCGTTATTATTTATGTCCGGTGTCCCGGCATTCGGATCGTCCAGCCCGGCAACCGGGTCGGCCAGCCCGAAACCGGCGATCCCGCCTGAGGCGATCAGGCCCTGCAGGTTGGCGGCGAGGTCGAAATCCGCGCTAGCAGCGATTGCCCGCTCGTAGGCTTCGCCCAGTCGCAGGCCGTCGCCCAGCGCGCCGATGAAAGCCGCCCCGCCAGACGGAAGCAGCCGCAGTTCGACGTCGTAGGCAGGACGCAGCACCAGAACATCGCCGCCGCCCGACGTCAGGTCGACGGGCCGCACCTCGGCGTCATTGGTATTGGTTTCCCAGATCGCCTGAACCGGCCAGGGCGACGATACGATCTGCAGCGAGGGATGCAGGTCGAAAACCAGATCGCCGGTCCGCTCCGGCGGAATGGCGGCGAGCGCCTGCGGTGCGACCGGATCCCGGTCGGCGGCGTGATAGGCGAGGTTCCAGGCCCATTCGAGCCGCGCCACGTCGGGCAGATACCCCAGTTCGCGGGCCGGTTCGAAGTCTTCGATAAAATCGGCGAAATCGTCGCCGTAGCGGATCAGCACCGGCGTGCGTGGCAGGGCCTTGCCGACGTAGACCCGCGCCATGCCGCGGAAGAACTCCTCGCCGACGAGCCGCTGCACCACTGGATAGCTGCCCATCAGCGCCTCGACGAGGCTGACATGCACGTTGTTGCGGTAGATGCCGAAGCGCCGCTCCGGCGCCTCGCCGCCGCGCCCTACGATATCCTCAGGCGGCGGTAGATCGCGGTCGCGGATCGCCGTGACGAAACGCGTCTGGATCTCAGACAGCGAGGGCACGTTCGTCCTCCCGCACGGCCGGTGCCACGCGTCCGCACGCCGCGCGCATCACCTCTTCGGCCCGCATCGCCTCGGTAAAGAGCACCGGCCATTCCGGCACGTTGGCGTCCCACTCAATCAGCGTCGGCACCGGACCGGCGCGCGAGATCGCGCGGGCATACAGGTCCCAGACGATCCGGTCGACCTCGCGGTCGTGCGCGTCGATCAGCAGCGGCTTGCCCAGATCGTCGGTCTCGCGCGCGTGCCCGGCGAGGTGAATTTCGCCGACATGCTCGACCGGGAAGGCATCGATATAGTCTTCCGCCGAGAAGCCGTGGTTGGTCGCCTGCACGTAGACGTTGTTGACGTCGAACAAGAGGCCGCAACCGGTCCGCCGCGCCAGCTCTGCGATGAAATCGACCTCGCCCATGTCGGTCTCGGCGAAGCGCACGTAGGTCGACGGGTTCTCGAACAGCATCCGCCGCCCGACCATGTCCTGCACCTGGTCGACATGCTCGCAGACGCGGGCAAGCGTTTCTTCGGTGTAGGGCAGCGGCAGCAGGTCGTTCAGATAACCCTCGTCGTGGGTCGACCAGGCCAGGTGCTCGGAGAAAAGCCCCGGCTTGTAGCGCTCGACCAGCATCTTCAGCCGTTGCAGATGCGCCTCGTCCAGCGGCCGGTCATCGCCGATCGACAGACCGACGCCGTGCAGCGACAGCGGATAACGTTCGCGGATTTCGGAGAGATACCGGTGCGGCGGTCCGCCGGCGCCCATGTAGTTTTCCGGGTGCACCTCGAACCAGCCGATATCCGGCTCGTCCTCCAGGATCGTGCGGTAGTGCTGCGCCTTGAGCCCCACCCCGGCGCGTGCCGGGATGGGCGCTTCGGCAAACGCCGGGGTCGACTGTTTCGCTGTCTGTGCGGTTGCGGTCATGTCAGTCTTCCTCGGACGTACCGGTGTCCGCTCGCGGATCGATAGACGCGGCTTAGCTCGGGATATCGCGCGTCAGCGGCTCAAGGCTGCCGGCGCGGTCGCCGGGCACTTCCATGGTCGTGCACGATCCCTTGGGAACCAGCTTCCAGGCGTTGCCCTGGTAATCCACCGACGAGGTGCCAGCACAGGTGGTGCCCGGCCCGGCCGCGCAGTCGTTCTGGCCTGCCATGGAAACGCCGAAGCATTTTTCCATTTCCTGGGCCTGCGCGGGAACCGACGTACCCGAGACGGCGGCGACGAGCGCTCCGGCAAGCACGGCGGCGGTGGTCTTGGTATTGATCATTGTTAGCTCCTTGGTTTTCAGCCCCGAACGCGAGCTCTCGAACGCGAGCTGTCGTCCATTGGTAATAATAAACGGATTCGGAATGCCAGCGCGCGGCGCCGGCATTCCGGTGTTGCTCGAGGCTCGGCGTCAGGCCGGGCGCTTGACCGGCTCCATCGAGCCGGGGCCTTCCGGGGTCTGCATCGAGGTGCAGGTGCCCTTGGCGACCATCTTGAAGGACTCGCCGTCGTAATCGACCGTCGACATGCCCTTGCAGTCGTGCGCGCCGGCCTTGCAGTCGTTCTGGCCCTTCATGGAAACGCCGTAGCATTTCTCCATGTCCTGGGCGGCGGCCTGGTTCGGCGCGGCAGTCATGGACAGCGCGGCGGCCATGGCGCCGGCAACGGCAAAGGCCGTCAGGGTCTTGGTGTTGCTCATTCTCTCTCTCCCTTGAGGTTCGGGTTCCGCATCGGCCGTCAGGACCAACCCTTCGGATCCTTTTGCGGCAACAAGGCCGGGTGGCCCGTCGACAACCGCAGACTGCGTCACCAATTCCTTCAAGTGGAAGTCAACTTGGCGTTACGCCTTCGCGACCGCGCGCAAGTTTTCGTGTTCGCCGGGAAATTGCCAGCCAGGCCCAGCCATTTCCGGATCTGTCGTAATGGCGTTATCCTACGCAACAATCGTGCGCGAATGGCCTTGCGGACGAGTGGTAAATCTGGCATTTTGCCGCTCAGGATAGGACAGTCTTACTGACCCAATTGCGGATCACCGCCCGATCACTTTTTCGCGGCGGTTCGAGACGGATCGGGTTAGAAAGCGGGCCGGAACTGGCGACTGGCGCGACAGCGCGCCGTGAATGCCGGTCGGACGGCTGCCCGGGCTTCCGGTGCGGACCAACGGCAATTTGAAAACCGATCCGACGGGCCGACCGGATTTGAGGCCGGGCGGACCGGATGGACGACGCACCGCCAAACGGGGTTGTGCGACTGGGTAGGGAGCGAGAAGAACATGGACGCTGACAAGATGGTTCAAAAGCCGGCGGCACAGCCGCGGACTACGGGACGTCCGGCGGCCTCGGGTCTGTTCGACCCCGCTCACGAGCGCGATGCCTGCGGCGTCGGCTTCGTCGCCCATATGAAGGGCGCGGCCAGCCACGACATCGTCACGCAGGGCCTCGAGATCCTCGTCAACCTGACCCATCGCGGCGCGGTGGGTGCCGATCCCCTGATGGGCGACGGCGCCGGCCTGCTGGCGCAGGTTCCCGACCGCCTGCTGCGCGAGGAATGCGCCGCGCTCGGTTTCGAGCTGCCGGCCGCCGGCGACTACGGCGTCGGACAC
>CAJQNW010000467.1 GCA_905479765.1 uncultured Tepidamorphus sp.
ACGCGGGCGGCGATTTCTCTGGTGAAATAGGTGAACCCGCCGGAGACGAGGGCCGCATAAGCCCCGCTGGCGCGCATCGTCGACACCAACGCGACGGCGCCGGGATTGACGGTGATGCGTTCGGCGATCAGACGCTCCAGGGTCGCCAGGTCGATGCCCTTGAGGAGCGCGACGCGTTCGCGCAAGGCCGGCTCGAATGCGATCTCGCCGCGCATGGCGCGCTCTGTAATGGCGGAGACATGGTCCTTCAGGCCGACGAGGTCGGCCAATTCGTCGATGCATTCCTGGCCGATGATGGTGGAGTCCATATCGGCGATGAGCAGTTTCTTGCGCCGGCCGTTCTCGGCCAGGATGGCGAGATCGACGGGCGCGCTGGCGATGATGTCGCGGAGTCGCCGTTCGAGCGATTCACGCTCGGCGGGCGGGCCCGGCAATGCTATGTCGCAGGCGACGCGGTCCATGAGCCAGCGCGGCGCGGCCCCATCGGCGGCAACGCGAATGGCCTCGGCGAGGTCCGGCGTTACGGCCGGCGCGGCTGGATCGGAGATGAGAACGACGACGTGGGACATGAACGGACGCGAAGACCCTGTTGGTGAGAGCGAACCCCGGACGGTGCTGATCGCCGGGCCGACCGCGAGCGGCAAGTCGGCGCTGGCGCTCGAACTCGCCGAACGGATCGGCGGCACCGTCATAAACGCCGACTCGATGCAGGTCTATGACGCCCTGCGTATTCTGACCGCTCGGCCGAACCCGGACGAGGAAGCGCGGGTGGCGCACCGGCTCTACGGGCATGTGTCGATCCGGACGTCCTATTCGGTCGGCCGCTGGCTGGAGGACGTCGCGCAAGTGCTGACCGAAACACGGGCGGCGGGCCGCGTACCGATCGTCATCGGCGGCACGGGGCTTTACTTCAAGGCGCTGACCGAAGGCCTGTCGCCGATGCCCGATGTTCCCGACGATGTCCGCTCCGGCGTTCGCGCCCGGATGGCGGAAGAGGGCGTCGAGGCGCTGCACGCGGACCTGATGGCGCGCGACCGGCATACCGCGCTGGGTCTGCGGCCCACCGATCCGCAGCGTGTTGCCCGTGCGCTGGAGGTTCTGGAGGCGACGGGCCGGCCGCTGTCGGACTGGCAGAGCGAGCCGGCGGCGCCGCCGCTTGTCGAGCCCGGGACCGCGCGGCGGATCGTTTTATGGCCGGAGCGTGAGTCCCTGCGCGCTCGAATAGATGCGCGCTTCGACGCAATGCTTGAGGCTGGCGCGCTCGATGAGGCGCGCGCGGTGATGGATATGGACCTCGATCCGGATCTGCCTGGATACCGTGCCCACGGCGTGCGGCCCCTGATTGCGTATCTGCGCGGTGAGATCACCCTGGACGAGGCGGCAGAGCGCACCATGGCGGAAACCCGCCAGTACGCCAAGCGCCAGTTCACATGGTTCCGTCACCAGATGGGGAACTGGGAGAGGGTCGCGCCAGGGGAGAAGGCGACCGACGTCGTTTCCGGCCTGCCATGACGTGGCGTTAAGAAGCCCTTTCGCAATCGGATCAATCCCGAAGGGGAAAAATCAGTCAATATTGAAATGTTCCGCCTAGCGTCTCACGGGAACAGCCGGGAGCGTGTGTCATGAAGTTCTTGTTCAGCCCAAGCGGGCGCATCGGACGTCTCGCATGGTGGGGCGGGGAAATCATCCCGTTTCTTTTACTGGTCGGCGGCTTCGTTATTATTGGCGAGGTGATCGGCGAGAGCTTCTATACATCTCCGCTGACGGCCCAGTCGATTTCCATACTCGTCTTGCTGATCTTCCCGATTGTGTCCACCTGGATGAATTTCTGTTTGACCGCGAAGCGGTTTCACGACCGCGACAAGAGCGCCTTGTGGTTTCTGATCGTCTTCGTACCTTTCATCGGAGGGATCTGGCAGATCGTCGAATGCGGCTTCCTGCGCGGCGACAGCGGGGTCAACAGCTACGGGCCTCCCGGTGGCGGCGGATTTTCGGGCGGATCGCTGGATGATGAAATCGAGGCCCTGCGCCGGCAACGCCGGACTGCGGACAGTTTCGAGCCGCCGTCGGGCCGCACCGCGCAGGCGGCTACGGTCCCGCGCGCAGCACGCGGCCATACCGGGGTCCCGTCTGCCGGTGCCAAGCCGGCCTTCGGGCGGCGCTAGCGCTGTAGCTGCCACCGCCCCAAGAGAGGGTAGTCGGCGCGCCGTTATTTGGCAGTGAATTTCGCCTTCGCGGCGCTCTTTTCCCAGTTCTTGCCGCCCGGATATTTCGCTTTGATCTTGTGCTTTCCGGCCTTCAGGTCGCGCAGCTTGATCTTCACCTTGCCGTTCTTCACCTTGAACGTCTTGCCAAGCTTCTTGCGGCCGTCCTTGACGGTGATCTTGCCGTCCGGCTTGCCGCCGGCCGGCGCGACGGCTGCGAGCTTCACGACAACGCGAACCGTCTTGCCGGCCTTCGGTTTTTTCGGTTTCAGCTTGATCTTCGCTTCGGTCGCGCCTTTGGCAATCACCTGCGTCAGCGTCGCGCTGCTGCCGGTATGGTCACCGTTGCCGCCGTAGCTGGCAGTGATCGTGTGGTTGCCGGTCGATAGCGTCGCCGTCGAGGCAGCCGCCTCGCTGAAGACGAGCGCCGTGCCGGCGCCGAGGCCGTTTACGTCGACCGGAATGTCGCTGTTGTCCGTCGTCGTATCGCCTAGCTGCCCGAAGGCATTGAAACCCCAGCACTTGAGACTACCGGTTTTGGTCAGCGCGCAGACGTGATCGTCCCCGTTGGCGATGGCGGCGACGCCGCTGCCAAGCCCGTCGACGCCGACCGGAACGTGACTGTCGGCCGTCGAATCGTCCCCGAGCTGGCCGGACGTGTTTTTGCCCCAGCATTTGATGCCGCCGGCATTGGTCAGTGCGCAGGAGTGTCCGGTTCCCGCGACGATGGCGGCGGCTCCGCTAAGGCTGGTGACATTGACCGGGACATGGCTTTCGGTCGTCGTGCCATTGCCGAGGCTGCCGTTGGCGTTAAAGCCCCAGCACTTGGCGCCGCCGGCGTCGGTCACTGCGCAGGTGTGCGCAGTCCCGGTCGCTATGGCAGTGATGCCGCTGGACAGGCCGACGACGTCGACCGGTGCGGGGCGCTCCGTCGTCGTGCCGTCGCCGAGTTGGCCGTTGACGTTGCGGCCCCAGCACTTGGCGCCGCCGGCCCAGGTCAGCGCGCAGGTATAGAATCCGTTCGCGGCGATGGCGGCAACGCCATTTGTAAGTCCGGCGACATCGACCGGAGTGTGGCGCTCGATCTTCGAATTGTCGCCGAGTTGGCCGTCGCCGTTGCCGCCTCAGCACTTGACGCCGCCGGTTTTGGTTAGCGCGCAGGTGTGTTCGCCGCCCGCCACGATGGCGGCAACGCCGCTGGCGAGCCCAACGACGTCGACGGGAGTTGTTTTCTCGGCAATCGAATTGTCACCGAGCTGTCCCTTGTTGTTTCGACCCCAGCACTTGACGCCGCCGGCGGCGGTCAGCGCACAGGTATGATACTGGCCGGCGGCGACCGCTACGACGCCGCTAGCAAGCCCAGAGACATCGACCGGTATGGAGGAGATGTTCCCGTTCGTGCCGTTACCGAGGCCTCCGAAATTGTTATAGCCCCAGCACTGGACGCCGCCGGTCGCGGTGAGGGCACAGCTGTGAAATGCGCCCGCGGCGGGCGACCGGCCGGCGCCGATGGGCTTGAGTGCGCTGCTTCCGAGCGTCTTCGCGCCGTCCTTGAAGGTCACCGTTCCGGCCGCCACGCCGCCGTCCGATCCGCCGACGCTCGCGCTGAACGTCACGGTTTCGCCGAAGCCGCTGGGGTTCTGGGAACTGGACACGCCGGTCGACGACGCGGCCGGAGCCGATAGCGCGGGAGATGCAGCCAGGCCCGAAATGAGGCCCAGTGAAAGGATTGCGGCGGCGATTGTCATGCGGCTCGTGGAAAATCGCGCAGGCCTGTATTGGAGGTTCTGACGCACGGCGGTACTCCCCATGTGCGGCGGCGCGCACGTGGCGCGCCGTAAGAAACTGGCGACGGGCTCAGCCGCCAACTCCCGAAGAGGCCCGCGACGACGTCACATTCGGTGACGTAGCGTTAATCTGTCAAGCCGGCTGTGGTTTTGTGCTAAACGACACTTGGATCCGTGTCGGCGCGCCGTTATTTGACGGTGAATTTGGTTTTCGCGGCGCTTTTTTCCATGTTCTTGTCGCCGGGGTATTGGGCCTTGATCGTGTGCTTGCCGGCCTTCAGGTCGCGCAGCTTGATCTTGGCCTTGCCGTTCTTGACCTTGAACTTGCCGAGCGTCTTGCGGCCGTCCTTGATGGTAACCTTGCCGCCCGGGTTGCCGGTCGCCGGCGCCACCGCCGCAAGCTTCACGACGATACGGACCGACTTGCCGGCCTTCGGTTTTTTCGGCCTGAGCTTGATCTTCGCCTCGGACGTGCCTTTCTCGACGATCTGGGCCAGACCCGCGGAGGTGCTCGCGTCGAGGTTTTCGTCGCCTTCATAGTCCGCGGTGATCTCATGGCTGCCGGCGGCAAGCGCATCGGTCGAGAACACGGCCTGCGCGGATCCGGACATCAGGCTTGCGCCCAGCCCTGCGACGTCGACAGGAGTATCGCTCGAGATGGTAGACCCGTCGCCGAGCCGACCGGCGAAGTTATCTCCCCAACATTTGGCGGTACCGGATACGGTAACCGCGCAGGCCATGCCATTCCCGGCGCTGACGGCTGCAATGCCACTCGGCAAGCCGTCCACGTCGACCGGGGTGTCGCTGTCATTCGGGCTGTCGCCATCGCCCAACGCGCCTACGTCGTTGTTGCCCCAACACTTGACGCCGCCCGTCTTGGTCAGCACGCAGGAGTGACGATCGTAGACGGCAATCGCGCTGGCGATACCCGTGAGGCCCGTGACATTGACCGGGACAACGCTGTTTACCGTCGTTCCATTGCCGAGTTGGCCTTCGGTGTTCAAACCCCAGCACTTCGCATCACCGGCAGTGGTGACGGCGCAGACGTGCCGGTCCGCGGCGGCGATGGCGGCGACGCCGCTGGTCAGTCCTATGACATCGACCGGTGTGCTTCGATTGGTCGTCGTCTGGTCGCCCGTCTGGCCCAGGGCGTTGTAGCCCCAGCACTTCATTCCGCCCGTGCCCGTCAAGGCGCAGGACACCAACCCGCCGCTGGTTATGGCGGCGACGCCGCTGGTCAATCCGGTCACATCGACCGGCGAACTCTGGTTCGCCGTTCCACTGTTGCCAAGTGCGCCGAGGGCACCTCTTCCCCAGCATTTCATGCCGCCGGCCGACGTCAGCGCGCAGGTATGATAATAGCCAGCCGCGACGGCGACGACGCCGCTTGCCAGGCCATCGACGTCGACCGGGGTCGGGCTGTCGGTGGTCGTTGCATTTCCGAGCTGGCCGTAGCCGTTATCGCCCCAGCACCTGACCCCACCGGATTCGGTTACGGCGCAACTATGCGAGTAACCCGCCGCGATGGCGACGACGCCACTGGTCAGACCATCGACATCGACCGAGGTCGGGCTGTCGTCGGTCGTTCCGTCGCCGAGTTGACCTTCATCGTTGTAACCCCAGCACTTCACGCCGCCGGCGCTGGTCAGGGCGCAGTTATGTAAATTTCCGGACGCAATCGCCGGGCCCGCGCCGCGCGTGGTCAATGGGGCATCGCCAAGCGTCGTCGTTCCGGCGCGAAACGTCACGGTGCCGGTCGGTGTGTTACGGCCGAGGCCGGAGACCCGTGCGGTGAAGCCGACTGTTTCGCCGAACGTGGCCGAGCCCGCCGACGGCGCCAGCGTTGTCGATGACGGACCGGCGAAAACCTGGCCAACCAATGCGAAGGAGGCGATTGCCGACGCGATCAAGACGCGGGTAATTCCCGCAAAAGGAGCGATATTCATGAAACGATCGGTCCAGCTTGTGGTTTCAACGGCGAACGAACGGCAATTTGTTTGATTTCTTATCAGTTCGAAATTAACGTCGGCTTACGTTCCGGGAGGCGGT
>CAJQNW010000468.1 GCA_905479765.1 uncultured Tepidamorphus sp.
AATTGCCGGACATGCAGATCTGCATGTCGGCATGCCGAAGGGTTTAGCCAATACGCCCTATTGAGGGGCGTCCGGTGGCGTGCGGGTCTGATTTCCTCATGCTCCCGAACGCTTCGGCATATCCCGGCAGGTAACCCTACCGGATGGCCGGCGTACCACGTCTTGACGGTGTATCCTGTGTTTTCGGTGTCTGTCCCTGGATTGAAGCGTCCCCGGATCTCCTTGACCGTGCGGGCGCAATTCGCCAGGCCAAGCCGCCTCATCGGGGTTTTGGCTTTTCTGTCGATCCTTGGCCCCATCGTGGCCGTCGGCGCTTCAGCGCAGCAGCGGCCCTCGCCACTTGATGATCCGGCGTTCTTCCCGATCGGCGTGTGGATGCAAAGCCCGCATAACGCCGCGCGCTACAAGGCCGCCGGCATCAACACTTATGTCGCGCTTTGGGAGGGCGCCACGCCTGATAAGCTCGCCGCGCTCAAGGCCGCCGGCCTATATGCCGTTACCGGACAGAGCGACTTCGCGCTCGAAAGTCCGGACAACGACGTCATCGTCGCGTGGATGCACGGCGACGAACCGGACAATGCGCAGCCGCGGCCCTTGAAATTGGGATTCGGGCAACCGGTCCCGCCAGGCGAGGTCGTTTCCGACTACGAGAAAATCAAACAACGCGACCCCTCCCGGCCCGTATTCGTCAATTTTGGCCAGGGCGTCGCCTGGGATGGCTGGTATGGCCGTGGCGACAGAACCAACCGACCCGAGGATTATCCGCTCTATATGAAAGGCGCAGATATCGTCTCGTTCGATATCTATCCGGCCGTTCACGAGCATCCGGATGTTGCCGGAAAGCTCGAGTTCGTCGCACGTGGTGTCGAGCGGCTCAGCGGCTGGGCCTCGCCCGAACAGACCGTGTGGAACGTGATCGAAGCCAGCCGGATCCGAAATCTCGAACGCAAACCGACGCCTTACCAGATTCGCGCCGAGGCCTGGATGTCCCTTATCCACGGATCAAAGGGTCTGGTCTACTTCGTCCACCAGTTCGAACCGGAGTTCAAGGATGCATCGCTGCTTGACGACGGCGAGCTGCTTGCAGCCGTTACGTCGATCAACGCGCAGGTCCACGACCGCGCGCCGGTGCTGAACAGCCCGAATATCGATGATGTGGTCACGGTAAGCACCGAAGCCGGGTCGGCACCCGTCGCGGCGATGGTCAAGCAATATGACGGCGCGCTCTACCTGTTCACCGTCGGCATGCGCGACCAACCCGCCAAGGCGACGTTCACGCTTCTGGACGGCGCGCTTCCAGGCGGTACACGGGCGAGTGTGAGCGTGATCGGCGAAGACCGGTCGATCGATCTTGCGGCAACCGCGTCCGGATCTGTGTCGTTCGCCGATACGTTCGAGCCGTACGGCGTCCACCTCTACCGGATCGAGTAGACGCTCAGGTCGTAGATCGTCAGGTCACTGGCGCGGCGACCTGCCAGCCGTATTCGACGGCCGCGTCCGTTACCCAGTCCCACAGCGAACCGGCGAGGCTCGTCATGACGAAGACGTCGAACACATCGGCGTCGAGCCTGATGACGGTGACGGACATGTGGTGCAGGCCGCCATTGGTTGCCGACATTGGCGGGAAGGCATCGATATCCAGATCGAACGACAAGCCCTTCTGAAGAAGGGCTGCCGCCGGTACGCCTGTAACGCGAAGCCCGGCGCGGCCGTGCGTCAGGTCGACGACGGTGCCGTCGGTGATCGGGATCGCGGCTTCCAGCCGTTCCGCGAGGCTGGAATCCTGGCCGATCGCCATGTAGCGGCCGGGAGCCACTGACAGGAAGACATGGCCGGGAGTCGTAGCGGCCCGGTTCGGTTCGGGCTGACTGCCGGGAACGATGGATTTCGGGATCGGCGTTCCTGCGTCCCAGAACGCGAATTCGACGATGGAGCTGGGCCGGCGTTCGGCAAGCGTGATGGCGCTGTCGGTTCCGACAGGGCGGCCGGCGCCGGGAACGGCGCGGTTGGCCAGCGGATAGAGCTCAGACATGCATGCGGCTCCCGTCTGGATCATAGAAATGCGGGTCGCGAACCGTAACCTCGACGTGGCGGTTCCGGACCGGGTCGGCGGCGTACAGCGTCTCGCCGTGCATGGCCTTGCCGTTTTCCAGGAGCGCCAGCGCGATATAGCCTTCCAGTGCCGGGCTATAGGCGTTGGCCGTGACATGGCCGAGGCTGCGCTCGACTGCGCCCGGCGTCGCGGACCGAATGAGTTGGGCGCCGTTCGGGATGCCCTTCCCGTTCGCCGTCAGGCCGACCAGCACCTGGCGGTTTTCGCCGATCAGTCCCGGCCGGTTCACCATCGCCTTGCCGATGAAATCCTTCTTCTTCGACAGCATGCCGGCAAGGCCGAGATCGGCCGCCGTGGTCCGCCCGTCGAGCTCGGAGCCGGCGACATGGCCCTTCTCGATCCGCAAGGTGCCGAGCGCTTCGAGCCCATAGGGCGAAATGCCGAGGTCTCTGCCCTTGTCCAGCAAGGTTTCCCAGGCCTCGATGCCGAAACGCGCGGGCACATAGACCTCGTAGGCAAGCTCGCCTGAGAACGAGAGCCGCGCCACCATGCCGGGCTGGCCGATGATGTGTCCCTGGCGCACGCCCAGATGCGGCAGGCCTTCATCGGTAACGTCGATATCGTCGACGATGCGCGCCAGCAGTTCCCGGCTCTTCGGTCCCGACACGGCGATACTGGCCCAGACGTCGCTCACCGAAGCGAGGCTGACTTTCAGGTCCGGCCAGACGGTCGCCAGCAGGAACTCGAGCTTCTGCATGACCGGGCTGGCGTTGGCCGTCGTCGTGGTCATCAGGTAGCGGGTCTCCGACAGCCGCCATGAGGTGCCGTCGTCGAACAGGATGCCGTCGTCGCGCAGCATCAGGCCGTAGCGCGCCTTGCCGACGGCAAGGGTGGAAAACATGTTCGAATAGACGCGATTCAGAAACTCGGGCGCATCGGGGCCTTGCACGTCGATTTTGCCGAGCGTCGAGACGTCGGCGATGCCGACGCTCTCGCGCACGGCGCGGGCCTCGCGGATATAGGCCTGCTCCAGCGTCTCGCCGGGCTTGAAGTAGACGCGCGGACGCATCCAGGCGCCGGCCGGGATCATTTCCGCGCCGTTCGCCAGATGCCACGCGTGCATCGGTGTATGGCGGACCGGGCGGATGTGATGGCCAGCGTCGCGGCCGGCGATGGCACCGAGTGCCGTCGGGGTATAGGGCGGTCGGAAGGTCGTGGTGCCGACCGCGCCGATCGCCTCGCCGCGCAGGCCAGCCATCATCGACAGGCCGGCGACGTTCGATGTCTTGCCCTGATCGGTCGCCATGCCGAGCGTCGTGTAGCGCTTCAGATGCTCGACGGACCGGTAGCCCTCGCGGTGCGCGAGTGTCACGTCGGATGCCGTCACATCGTGCTGCTGGTCGACGAAGATCTTGGCTTTCGCGCTGCGCGGACTTTCGACCGAGCGCAGGATGACCGGCGCGGACGGTTCGCGCTCGGCCTCGATTTCCGGCAGCGCCGCGTCGTCGGTCTTGAAGCCCGCCTCGGTCGCGGCGTCGCGCCCGGCGGCGGCGCCATCGGCCAAAGCAGCCTTGAGGCCGAAGACGCCGTGGCAGGCGCCGGCCGAGCGCCAGCGCTCGCGCGGTTCGCCGGGCAGGAAGATGCCCCTGCCCTCGTCATAGACCGGGCGCGAACCGGCCTGGCTGTGCAGATGAACGGCAGGCATCCAGCCGGCGCTGGTAGCGCATATGTCGGCGTTCAGGGCTTCCACCGCGCCGGTGATCTCACCGGAGGCTGACACAGGCACGATCGCGACGCCGCTGACGCTCTTCGATCCGGTGACGCGGACAACGGCCGATCCGGCGTGGATGGCGATGCCTGCCGTCCGGGCCCGGGAAACCAGATCGGTCGCCGGTTCGGCGCGCGGGTCGACGATCGCCGCGACACCGACGCCTGTGTCCGCGGTAGCGACCGCCGTCTCCCACACGCCGTCATGGCCGCCGAAGAATACGACCTTCTGTCCGGCTGCGACGCCGTAGGCTTGAGCAAAACGCGCGACCGCGCCGGCCAGCATGACGCCGGGCAGGTCATTGCCGTCGACCAGAACGGGCTGCTCGAAGGCGCCGGTCGCGAGCACCACCTCGGTGGCGCGGATCGTCCACTGGCGCTGGCGCGGCAGGTGCGCGGGCTTTTCAGCCAGGTGATCGGTCACCCGCTCGACGGCGGCGAGTTGGTTCTGATCGTAGTAGCCGTAGACAGAGGTGCGCGGCATCACGCGGACGTTCGGATAGGCGGCGAGCGCCGCGACCATGGCGCGGGTCCAGTCGGCGGCCGCGATGTCGTTGATCCGGGCCGTTTCCGCGAGCAGCCAGCCGCCCGGCTCCGCGCCCTCGTCGGCCAGCACCACGCGGGCGCCTGAGCGTGCTGCCGCGAGAGCCGCCGACAGGCCGGCGGCCCCTGCCCCCACGATCAGGACGTCGCAGAACAGGTGGGATTTCTCGTAACGGTCCGGATCGGGCTTGCGGCTCGCAGCCCCCATTCCGGCGGCGCGGCGAATGAAATGCTCATAGACATGCCAGGCGCCGCGCGTCGGGCCCATGAAGGTCTTGTAGTAGAAGCCGGCGCCAAAGACCGGCGGCAGCAGGCCGTTGACCGACATCAGGTCGAAACTCAGGCTCGGCCAGCGGTTCTGGCTGGTCGCGGTAAGCCTGTCGTGCAGTTCGGCAGTCGTCGCGCGAACATTCGGCTCGGCGCGGGCGCCCTCGCCCACCGTGACAAGCGCGTTCGGTTCTTCAGGACCGCTGGAGACGATCCCGCGCGGTCGGTGATACTTGAAACTGCGCGCGATTGTGCCGACGCCGGCGGCCATCAGGGCCGAGGCGACGGTGTCGCCTTCGAAGCCCGTATAGGAGCGGCCGTCGAAGGTGAAGGTCAGCGGCCGGTCGCGATTGATCAGCGTGCCGCCGGAGGGAAGGCGGACGCCGCTCATGATCTGCCCTTTCCGGCGGCCTTGCCGACAAGCGCGACACTGGAAATCTTGTGGGTCAGCGTATCGCGCTCGACCTTCAGCCAGCACCGGCAGCCCTGCGCGTGCTGCCAGAATTCAGCGTGAGCCCCGCGCGGGTTCTCGCGATCGTAGACGGCGGCATTCCAGGCTTCGGGCGAGGCGTCGAGCGCGGGCATTTCGATCGTCGCGTCGCCTCCATAGGAGAACTCCGCCGCACTGCGTTCGCCGCAAACAGGACAGGTGATGCGCATGGTTTGCTTGCCCCTAGTGGTGCCAGGGAACGGGGCCGGCGCCGCGTTCGTCGATGACCGCGCCGTTGTGGAACCGGTCCAGGGTGAAGGCCGAATTGAGATCGTGCGGGGCGTCCTTGGCGATGGTCCAGGCAAAGCACCAGCCCGATGCAGGCGTCGCCTTGAAACCGCCGTAGCACCAGCCGGAATTCAGATACATGCCCGGCAGCGGTCCTGTTGTGATGATCGGGCTGCCGTCCATCGACATGTCCATGATGCCGCCCCAACTCCGGAGCAGCTTCAGCCGCCCGTAGGAGGGGAACATGGTCAGCATCAGGCTCACCACGTCCTCGACGACGGGCAGGTTGCCTCGCTGGGCGTAGGAATTGTAGCCGTCGATATCGCCGCCGAAGACGAGGCCGCCCTTGTCGGACTGGGAGACATAGAGATGCCCCGCACCAAAGGTGACGACGGTATCCAGTAACGGTTTCAGCGGTTCCGAGACGAAGGCCTGCAGGACGTGGCTTTCGATTGGCAGGCGCTCGATGCCGGCGCGGCGCATGACCTCGCTGGTCGAGCCGGCGACGGCGACACCGACCTTGCCTGCGCCGATCTCGCCGCGTGTCGTCTCGACGCCCGTGATCCGGCCGCTGTCGTCGCGCAGGAAGCCGGTGACCTCGCAGTTTTCGATGATGTCGACGCCGTGCCTGTCTGCGCCCCTGGCAAAGCCCCAGGCGACTGCGTCGTGCCGGGCGGTGCCGCCGCGGCGCTGGATCAGGCCGCCGTGAATTGGAAAGCGCGCGTCGCGCGACATATCGAGATCGGGAACGAACTTCGCGACTTCTTCGCGGGTCATCAGGTCTGAATCGATGCCGGCGACCCGCATGGCGTTGCCGCGCCGGGCATAGGCGTCCATCTGGGCCGGTGAATGGGCAAGGTTCAGGACGCCGCGCTGGGAAAACATGACGTTGTAGTTGAGATCCCGCGACAGGCCCTCCCATAGCTTCATCGACCATTCGTAGAAGTGGGAATTGGCCGGCAGCATGTAGTTGGAGCGGACGATCGTGGTGTTTCGGCCGACATTGCCGCCGCCGATGTAGCCCCGCTCGACGACGGCGACATTGGTGATGCCGTGTTCCTTCGCGAGATAATAGGCGGTCGCGAGCCCGTGCCCGCCGCCGCCGACGATGATCACGTCGTAGCGCGGCTTGGGAACGGCAGCCCTCCAGGCCGGCTTCCAGTCACGGTTGCCGGTCAGGGCGTTCTTCAGCAATGAGAAGGCGGAATATTCGGCCACGATGGTTGTCCGGTTGACGGCGGAGCGGATTGCCCCCGCGATGGGCGTCCCAATACGCATAGTGATGACAGATGTGGGAGGCCGCGATCATCGGGATTCCGACAGGCTGCGGGTGCCGGCGCGACGTGAGTTGCTTGTTAGGTAACTTCCGGGAGACTATCGGGGCTGATGCTGGGAGTGGCCCCGTGACCGGAACTGTGACCGACACCGTGAACAACAACGAAGAAAATGAGCCGCGCATCATCGATTTCGGAATGATCGAGCGTTTTTCGCTTATGAGCGAAGTCGCCGCGATCGACACGATGCGGGTCGCCAATCGCCTGCTCGGGCGCGACGTCTACAAATGGCGCCTGCTGTCGCTGAACGGCGAGCCGGTCACGGCAAGTAACGGCATCCGCATCGAGTCCAACGGCACATACGAACTGGCGGAGGCCGCCGACCTGTTTTTCGTCTGCGCCGGTCTGGTCCCATTGCCCGAGCCGCTGGGATCCTATCATGCGGCGTTGCAACGGGTCGCGCGCGCCGGAACCAGTCTCGGCGGGCTTTCGACGGGCACGTTCCTGCTTGCGAGCGCCGGCCTGCTGGATGGCTATCGCTGCACGGTGCATTGGGAAAACCGGCCGGCCTTCATGGAGATGTTTCCAGGCATCGACTGCACCGCCAAGGTCTACGAGATCGACCGCGACCGCTATACGACCTCGGGCGGCGCGGCCTCGGTCGATCTGATGCTAAGAATCATCACCCATGACCACGGCTCCGATCTTGCCGCGGCGATCGCCAACCAGTTGCAGCACGACCGGATCAGGCCGGCCGACGAGGAGCAGCGGCTGGGGAACCAAAGCTATCTGCATCCCCTGCCCGGCAAGCTTCGCCGTTCGATCGACATCATGACGAGCCATCTCGAGGCGCCGCTGGCGACCGCTACGATTGCCTACCGGACCGGACTGTCGGCCCGTCAGCTCGAACGACTTTTCCAGCGCTACCTGCATGTGACGCCGGCGCGCTACTACATGCGGCTCAGGCTCGAACGGGCCCGGGATCTTCTGCTGCACACCAACGTGCCGGTTCTCGACGTGGCGGTCGCGACCGGGTTCACGTCGAGCTCGTACTTCTCGCAGTGCTACCGGCAGGCTTTCGTACAGACGCCGTCGGCGACGCGACGGATCGCGGTCATGGCCGGCGAACGGTCGGAAAAAGGCGGTTCGGTTACCGGCAGATAAGCGTCCTGAGCGCCGAAGCGACGATTTCGGTCGCGGCCTTCAGGTCGCTCAGTTGCAGGTGCTCGTCGGCGCCGTGGGCGTTGGCTTCGAGGATCGAACGCGGCCCGGCGCCATAGAGTACCGTCGGAATGCCGGCAGCCGTGTAATGGCGCGCGTCGGTGTAGAGGGGCACGCCGGTCGGATTGACCGCGACACCCAGAACAGCCTGCGCCGGTGCCTGTAGAGCCTCGATAAGCCGGTCCGAGCCGGGCAGTTCGCGCAGCGGCTCGGCCAGCATGATGCGGCGGCACTCGACGACCGCGCCGGTAACGGCGTGGGCCGCTGCTGTCTCGATCAGTTGGATCAGCCGGGATTCGATGTCCGTGCCGTTCTCTTCCAGAATGATCCGGCGATCGACGCGCATCGTCACGCGGTCGGGGACAACGTTGGTGTTGATGCCGCCGGAGATGAGACCGACGGTCAGCTTGGGCGAACCGATGCCGGGCGTCGCGCTCACGGTGCCTCCAAGCGCGTGCCGTTCCGCGTAGAGCGCGGTCAGGACCGCGTTCGCCGCTTCCAGCGCGTCGACGCCGGATTCCGGCATGGCCGCGTGGGCCTGACGGCCGCGGACGGTGATTTCCAGATGCAGGCAGCCGTTGTGGGCCGTCGTTATCGCGTAGGAAAAGCCCGCCGAAATCGCCAGGTCGGGTTTCGAAAGACCCTGATCGAGCAGCCACTTCGGGCCGACGTAGCCGCCGGCTTCCTCGTCATAGGTCAGGTGCAGCTCGATGGTTCCGTCGAGGCCGGCCGGATCGGCTTCGAGCGCCTTCAGCGCGAACAGATAGGTGGCGAAATCGGACTTCGAGACCGCGACGCCGCGCCCGTAGATCGCGCCGTCCTTTTCCTCGCCGCCATAGGGGGCCGTCGTCCATCCATCGCCCGGGGGCACCACGTCGCCGTGGGCGTTGAGCGCGATGGTCGGACCGTTGCCGGAACCGAAGCGCTTGCGGACGATCAGGTTTTCGACGCTCTTCATGCCATGCTGTTCGACGAGATCGGCCGGGACGGGATGGCGCTCGGCCTCATAGCCGAGGCCTTCGAGCAACGTGGCGGTGCGTTCGGCGTGGCGGGCGCAGTCTCCGGGCGGATTGTCGCTGGGTATCCGCACCAGTTCCTTGAGGAATTTGACCTGATCGGCCCAGTTTTCCTCGATGGCGTCCTTCATGATGCGGCCTCCCCTTTAGTCTGCGATCCGGTCTTCGAGCCGGAATCGCATGATACGGCATACCTGTTGTAGCGCGGTTGCCAGTTCGCTTGCCCGGTTGTTGCCGATGCGCGCTTCAAAGGACGCCAGAATGTCGTGCTTCGTTGCACCGCGCACCGCAAGGATAAACGGAAAACCGAACTTCTCCCGATAGGCGGTGTTCGCCCTGGTGAACCGCTCGAATTCGTCCCGGGTAAGCTGGTCGAGGCCTGCGTCAGCCTGCTCTAACCGC
Organism: uncultured Tepidamorphus sp.; assembly: GCA_905479765.1. GTDB lineage: Bacteria > Pseudomonadota > Alphaproteobacteria > Rhizobiales > Tepidamorphaceae > Microbaculum. The sequence continues at coordinate 9,262 of CAJQNW010000468.1, forward strand.
GAGTCTGCGCCGATCTCGCCGGAAATCGCGGCACGGCCGGCGAGGTCTGGATGGGCGTTCAGAAGGTCCAGCTGCCGATTTTCGTCCGCTGACAGCACGGCATCGGCAAACGCAGCGATCATGGCGTCCCGGTTCGAGAACGGACGGGCATTCGCAGCACGTTCGGCAACCCACGGGGAATGTTCGGCGATTTCGCCGAAGACTGCGACGAACGCGTGGACGTTCATCTCGTTGATTTCGGCAATGCCGGCCGGACCGGTCATTTCGCGTTCGCCTGGATCCAGGCGCCGAGTTCGTCGCGCTCCATGCGGGTCATGCGGGTTTCGTTGCCAAGCGGCATGGCATCGCCGCGGACCGCCTGGGCGACCACCCGATCGGCGAAGCGCCGCAGGTCCTGCAAAGTGGTCAGCTCCACGTCGGCGGGCGGCGCGTCGAAACCCTCGTGCGAAGGATGTTTGGCGTGGCACATGGTGCAGTGGTTATCGAGGATCGCCAGAACCTGCGTGTCGGTGGGAACGGGAACCGCCACTTCCGGACGGTCCGCTGGCTTGGTCATGTAGAGGGCGCCAACGAGTGCCATCGCTGCGACAAGCAGCGACCAGGAATAGGTCTGGAACGTATCGCCGGCGTCGGCGCGGTTTATGAAATGGCGCACCATCGCGCCGATCACCAGGATGAAGGCGACGACCAGCCAGGTTTGCGGGTGGCTGTAGAGCATCGGATAGTGGCCGCTGACCATCATCAGCAGCACCGGCAGCGTCAGGTAGTTGTTGTGCGTCGAGCGCTGCTT
>CAJQNW010000469.1 GCA_905479765.1 uncultured Tepidamorphus sp.
GCCCGGTTTCGACGCCGATCGGGAATGCCATAATGCGGACGGTGCGGCCGAACGCCTGGAGCGTGTCCTCTCCGGTGGTGACGCCATCGTAGTCCTGCGTCAGCAGCCCGATGAGATTGGCCTTGTCGCGATTGGTCTGGACGCCGATGAGGTTATAGGAGGCGAGCGCGGCGATCAGGATGTCGCGTTCGGGAAGAGATCGCAGCACCTCGGGCGCGGGCACGGGAACGTGCAGGAAGAAGCCGATCCGGCTGTCCAGCCCCCATGACCGCAGCTCGGCGGCAAGCGGCAGAAGGTGATAGTCGTGGACCCAGATCAGGTCCTCGGGGTCGGCCAGCGGATAGAGGAACTTGGCGAAGACGCGGTTGATCTGCCTGTAAGCGGCAAGCGCATCGCGCTCGTAGCTGACAAGATCAGGGCGCGCATGAAGCAGCGGCCAGAGCACGCCGTTGGAGAAGCCTTCGTAGTAGTCCGTGAACGCGGCGCGCGGTAGCGACAGGCTCGCGTAGCAAACGTCGTCGCTGATCGACAGCTCGACACCGACGTCGCGATCGTCATCGACGAGGTCGCCGCACCACCCGGCCCAAAGTCCCCCGTTTGCCTTCACTGCGGCGCGCAACGCGACAGCGAGGCCGCCGGGCGGAGCGTCGTTTCGCGGGTCGGCAAGGCGATTGGAAACGACGACGAGACGGGACATGGAAATCCGGGTTTTTCAGGTGGACAGGCGCTTTTAAAACGCGCAATACGCGGGATCGTTCCTGGGCTTACGGGTACATGACGGCGCGCCGCCGGATTCGTCAGCTTGACGCCAGGGGCGTTCGCTGTTCAACTTAAACTCGACTAAGACAGTCGAAAATCCACGAAATTCGGCTATTTTCTCCGAGAAGGCGCGGGCGCGCCCGTTAATTCGAGCGTTAAATTGGCGAAGTTGCAGATGACTGATGTGCGCGCGTTCCTTGCGGCTGAAACGCACGACCTTCATTCCTCCCTCGATAGGTTCGCATCGCAATTCAACCTGGCGACCAAGGCCGGGCTGGAGGGTTTCCTGCGTTTCATGTGGACCGGCTGCTTGAGGGTTGAGGATGGCCTCGACACCGCCGGTGCCGGTCGCTTGTTGCCGGAGTGGCCTCTCCGGCGCCGTTCGGAGCTGCTGGCGCGCGATCTCGGCGAGACAAACGAAACCGTGCCGCTTGCCGTCGACTTTGCCTCCGATGGCGAGATCTGGGGAGGACTCTATGTGCTGGAAGGCTCGCGGCTGGGGGGGCGGATTCTGGCCCGGTCCACACCGCTCAGCGGGCAGTCGGCGTTTCTATCGGAATCCGATGAGCGCAGCTTCTGGCCGCAGTTTCTCAAACGCCTGCAATCGGCTGATCAGGGCACCAATGCCCGCGCGGACATGGCTTGCGGCGCCCGGAAGGCGTTCGCCGCTTTTCCGGCGGCATAGCTAGCTGCTGACCCGTCCGAATGCGAACGCACACCACCGACTCGGAACTCAAATGACTGGCACTGAACAGCCCACAGTAGACCTGACCAACTGCGACAAGGAGCCGATCCACCTGCTCGGCGCGATCCAGGCGTTCGGCTGTCTCGTCGCCTTGTCGGCGGACTGGTTCATCGTGCACGTTTCCGAAAACATCGCAGACTTTGCGGGACAGGAACCGGACGATCTGCTCGGCCATGCCGCGAACGACATTTTCAGCGCCGAAGCGCTTCATGCGCTCAGGTCCCGGCTGCAGTGGCTGCAAACGGCGGACACCAGCGAACGGCTGCTCCGCGTCGACCTGTTCGGCGATGGCCGGCATTTCGACATTTCCCTGCACCTCAGCGGCCCACTGATCGTGGTGGAGGCCGAACCCAGCGACGATGCCGACCAGACCGACGCCATTGCCGTCGTCAGGTCGATGATGAGCCGACTCTCCGGGGCAAAGGATCTAAACGCGTTCATCGATCTCGCGGCCCGGCAGATCCGCTTCGTCACCGGTTTCGACAGGGTCATGGTCTACCGTTTCCTGCCCGACGGGGCCGGCGAGGTGATCGCGGAATCGCGGGTGAGCAGCATCGATTCCTTTATGGGCCTGCGCTATCCGGCGTCCGACATCCCGAAGCAGGCCCGCGCGCTGTATGTGCGCAATCTCGTGCGCCTCATCGCCGACGTCGACGGCGCCATAGCACCGCTCGTCCCGCCGGGATCTCCGGAGGGGCAGCCGCTCGACCTGTCGATGAGCAGCCTGCGCTCGGTATCGCCGATTCATCTGGAGTACCTGCGCAACATGGGTGTCGGGGCCTCCTTCTCGATCTCCATCATCGTCGACGGAAAGCTGTGGGGACTGTTTGCCTGTCATCACAACGCTCCCAGGCGCATTCCCTTCGACCGCCGGACCATCGCGGAGCTGTTCGTCCAGATGTTCGCCCTCGAGCTCTCCAACCGGGAGCGCGAGGAGCACTACCAGTCCGAAACCCGCGCGCGCGATATCCACGACCGGATCATGTCGACGATCGCGGTCGACGGCAGCGCCTTCGCCAATCTCAGCGGATATCTCGATCACCTCACCGACATTGTCGGGTGCGATGGCGTGGGTCTGTGGATCGACGGCCAGTTCGCTTCGACCGGCCGTGCATTGAACGGTGAGGAGATGCGCAGCTTCACCCGGTTCCTGAACCGGACCGGGGCGAGCCGGGTGTTCGCGAGCAATGAAATCGCGCGCCAGTACGATGGTGCAGCGGCGTTCGCCGACCGCGTGGCCGGCGTCCTGTCGATCCCCGTCTCGCGTTCGCCGCGGGATTACCTCGTCTTTTTCCGCGGCGAAGTCGCCCAGTCGGTGACATGGGCGGGCAACCCGGAAAAGCCCGTGGAGCTGGGACCGCTCGGAGAAAGACTGACGCCGCGCAAGAGCTTCCAGGCCTGGAAAGAGGAGGTTCGCGGCCAGTCGGAACCGTGGACGGCCACCGAACTCAGGATCGGCGAGTCCCTGAGAACGACGCTGCTCGAGATCATCCTGAGAAGCATCGACCAGAGCGAGGAGCTTCGCAAGAAAGCCGAACAGAAGCAGGATCTGCTCATCGGTGAACTCAACCACCGTGTCAGGAATATCCTGACTCTCATCCGCGGGATCGTCAGCCAGACAGGCAATCACGCGGAGTCGGTAAGCCAGTTCGCGGAAATCCTCGGCGGGCGGGTGCAGGCCCTTGCCCGGGCGCACGACCAGCTGACCGCCGAGAACTGGTCGCCGGCTCCCCTGCGCTCGCTGATCGAGAACGAGGTCGCCGCCTATGGCGGTGAAGGTGGTGACCGTGTCGTGCTGTCGGGTTCCGCGGTATTGCTGTCCCCGCAGGCGTTCTCCTGCCTTGCCCTCGTTCTGCACGAGATGGTCACCAATGCGGCGAAGTACGGCGCCTTGTCAGCGCAACATGGCCGGCTCGAGATATCCTGGCGGATCGACGATGACGATGCGCTGACCGTCGATTGGCAAGAGACCGGAGGCCCCGCCGTCAAGAGCCCGAAGCGACGTGGCTTCGGCAGCACGCTGATCGACAAGTCGATCCCCTTCGAGCTCAAGGGCCAGGCATCCGTCGACTACGCGGTGACCGGCGTCATGGCCCGGTTCGTCATTCCCGGCCAGTATGTTTGGGCGGGTCTGGTAACCGAGCAAGCGGCAGAAGCCCCTGCCTCATCTCCGCGGCAATCCGCGATCGACGAGAACGCCCGGGCACTTCTGGTGGAAGACAATGTCGTGATCGCGCTGGACGTGGAAGACATGCTCCTGGAGCTCGGCTTTGCCGAGGTGGTGTCGGCCGGCAATGTCGGCCGCGCGCTGCAGATCCTGGAAGAGGGGCTGCCGAGCTTCGCGTTGCTGGACGTCAATCTTGGCGAGGAGACGAGCCTGCCGGTCGCGGATGTTCTCCTCAAGGCGAATGTGCCCTTCGCCTTCGCCAGCGGCTACGGAGACCACACCCAGCTGCCGGATACGTTCAGGAGCGTGCCGATCCTGACCAAGCCCTACACGATGGCGAACCTGCGCCAGCTGCATGATTCGCTGATGGATCGGTAAAGCGGTCCGTCCCGTCCCGGCCGCATCCAGCCAAGGCCATCCTGGCCGGGCGGGATCGGTGCCGATGCGCCACCGGTCCGGCAGGTCACGAATGTTGTATTCCCGATACCTGTGCTCGGTCGCCTGCTCCTAGGCGTCGCCGCCTTCCAGCTCGCAGAACGCCTAGGGTCTACCCAGCCGACGGTACCGGGCGCTGAGCAAGGGCGAGCTCTTTGGACTGAGACCTTTAGAGCGCGAGCGAATTTGGGTCTCCGGATGTGCAGGTAGCGGAACCGAACGTCACCGAGCTTGTTCTATTCACGGTGCGTGGCCGTGGGACCGCGACTCGACAGATACAACTGGCGCAGCGTTGCCCCCGTTCACATGCAAAGACGGGTGCCGCTCACGTTCGAAAGTGACTCTTATGGCTCTGTGCGTGCTTGATGATGTGCAGCCGCTGCCCCGCATGCGCACATCACGTGATCATTCCGCGGGCAATCTCGCATACCACGTCACAAGATCGGAGATCTTCAGGGGGAAATGCCGGGTAAACGGCATTTCCGGCCGGGCCGCCTCCGAGCCTTGGCGCGTGGCGGTGGCAATACCCGCCAAGAACGAGGCCGAAGGTATCGTGGCGTCCCTGTCAGCCACGAGCGCGGCGATTTCGTCTTCGCGGCTGCCTGGTGGAATCGTACTGGTCGTAAACGACGCCGGAGATGCGACTTTCGAGCTCGCGCGCACCTGGCTGTGGGACAGTGGCGTGCCGCACGTCGTGGCCGACGTAGGCTTTGGTCCAACCGGTTCTGTGGGACTGGCCAGACGATTTGCACTGGAGATTGGCGCGAACCAGGTGAATAACCCGCACGCCTTCCTCTTGACGACAGATGCTGACTCCGCACCGGCCCCGGACTGGATCGAAAAGAGCGTGCGGGCGCTTTCAATGGGCACCGACGTCGTTTGCGGTTCGATCTCGGGCGACGCGAAAGAGATCGATGCGCTCCCCCAGCGGCTGAAGCTGCGGGGGGCTGACGAAACCGAATACATGCGCTTGACGCTAGAGCTGTCGGCCGGGCTCGATCCGCGGCCCCATCTTCCCTATCCCCATCACGGTACGATTTCCGGGGCGAATCTTGCGTTCAGCCAGCGAGTCTACCGCGACATCGGCGGCATGCCGGCGGTGCCCTGCGGAGAAGACCGCGCATTCGTCCGGCTGGCCGAGGCACGCGACTGGCGCATCGGTTTTCACGATGATGTCCAGGTGACGACTTCCTATCGGCTGACGGGGCGCGCACGGGGCGGGATGGCGGATACGATTGCCCGCCGGATCGAAGATCCCGAGGCGCCGTGCGATGAAATGCTCGAACCAGCGAGAACCGCCTATCTTCGCGCGTGGTCGCGCGGGCGGCTCAGACGCGCCAAGGCGGACAGGGAGCCGGCCGGCGAGATTCTGCGAGTGCTTGGACTGGACGCCGACGATCGGGGCTTTCACGCGCATCGGTTTTTCGGGGAGGCCTGGCAGGCGATCGAGTCGGAAAGCATCCGGTTGCGACGCCGCCCTCTGTCGCCACGCGACCTGGCGGAGGAAATCCGCGTGCTGCGTGGACCGGTCGGCGAGCTGGCTTGCTCCCTCACCCCCTCGTTCGCGGACGTACCGCTTACGAGACCGGCTACGGCTGATGTCAATGCATAAGACCGCCACCTTCATTCGACCGCGCCGGATAGAGGATTCCCTCGAAGACGACCTGGCGACGGTCCTCACGACGATTGCCGGGCGTGCGGACGCCGCCGACAGGGGTGAGACGGGCCTCGATGCCGATCTGGATCTACTGCGCGAGGCCGGACTCTTTGCCGCGATCCTCCCCCGACAGGCTGGCGGCCTGGGCCTCGGATTCGAGGCTGGAGCGGCGGTCAGAACGGTGACGCTCCTGCGGTGTCTCGGCCGGGCCAATCTCTCGGTGGCGCGTCTGATCGAGGGACATATGAACGCCCTCAAGCTGATCATGCTCTACGGAGACTGTTTCCAGCAGGACGAGGCCTTTTCGGCCTCAAGGCTGGGTGCCCTGTTCGGCGTTTGGGGGGCGGATTCAGACAAGCCCGTAACGATTGAACGAACTTCTGCGGGGGCTCGTTTGAACGGTGCGAAACGTTTCGCGTCGGGCCTGGGACTGGTGGACCGCGCAATCGTTACTGCCACGACGCCTGATGGACCGCAGTTGATGCTGCTCGCGGCCAGGGATCCGGCCCGAATGGACGCGTCCGTCTGGCAGACCAGCGGCATGCGCGCCACAGCATCGGGCATTTATGATTTCGATGGCTTCTCGGTCACCGGAGCGGCCTACATTGGAAAACCGGGAGATTACACGCGGGAACCGCATTTCGAAGGGGGTGTCTGGCGCTACGCGGCTGCTCAAGTCGGCGGGATGGAGGCAATTGCCAAAGTGGCGCGGACCGCCGTGGCCGGGACCGACGATCCCCATCAACTTCGGCGTGTCGCCGAGCTGGCGATGTTGTGCGAGACGGGACGCTTGTGGGTCGAGCGCGCGGCGGAACGTGCAGAACATCCCGAGGCCGATGACGCGGCCGTTGCCTATGTCTTGCTGGCGCGCGAGGTCGTCGAACAGACGGCTCAGAAGGTGATCGCTCTTGCCGACAGGGCGCTTGGAAGCCGGTCGTTCTTCAACGGCCATCCGGTCGAACGGATGCGGCGGGATCTGGCATTCTTCCTGCGGCAGGCAAATCTTGACGGGAAGCTCGACGTGGCAGCGCGAAACGTTGCCGGTTCACCGCACCCAATAGGTGAAAGATGGTAGTCGCCGGCAGCCTCTTGCGCCTGGCCGAAAGCGCCCCTCTGGTCACGCCTGATACACTGACGGGTCCGACCGGGGTGCTTGTCCTTGCACCGCATCCAGACGATGAGTCCCTGGGATGCGGAGGTGCAGTTGCCCTGGCGGTCCAGCGCCAGGTGCCCGTTCGCGTGGTCGTCATGACAGATGGATCGCGATCGCATCCGGCCTCGCGCCGGTTCCCCGCCGACAGGCTTGCCGCGCTGCGGCGCGAAGAAGTTGAAGCCGCGTGGGAGGTGTTGACCGGCTCTTCCGCCGGCGTGATCTGGCTTGGGTATCCCGATTGCGGCCTGCCTGCCGACCGCGCCGGCCTGAACCGGCTGGTGGACGCGCTGGAGCATGAGGTCGAGAGCCTCAAGGCCTCCGCAGTGTGGGCGCCCTGGGTCAACGACCCGCATTGCGACCACGAAGCGACTGCGGGAATCGCCCGGATGCTCGGCTGTCGCCGGCCGGGCCTCGCCAGATGGAGCTACCCGATCTGGGGGCGCTTTGGAGAATTGGCGCCGTCGGCGCTTCCTAGACAGGGTCGCCTCGCGCGGCTGGATACGCATGCTGTCGAAGGGCGCAAGACCCGCGCGATCGCTGCCCATCGCTCGCAGATGACCGCGCTGATCGACGACGATCCGGATGGCTTTGTCATGCCTCCCGCGATGCAACGTCATTTCGCTCACCACCCTGAGATCTTCATTCGGGACGCCTGACCATGGACGATCGTCGTGCCCGCTTCAATGCCCTCTACCGGTCGAATGGCGATCCCTGGGGGTTTACGGTCCGCCCTTACGAGCAGATGAAATACGATGTGACGCTCGCGGCGCTTCCCAGTCCCCGATACGCGCGCGCGCTTGAAGTCGGCTGTTCCATCGGCGTCCTCAGCGAGAAGCTTGCGGCCAGGTGTGACCGATTTCTCGGTGTCGATGTCTCCGACGAAGCGATACGGATGGCACGCCGGCGCTGCCGGCTCGCCAGGAATGCTTCGTTCAGCGTGGTCGAGGTCCCGCGCCAATGGCCGCACGCCGAGTATGATCTCATTGTTTTGTCGGAAATTCTCTACTTCCTCACGGCTGTCGAGGTCGCGGATCTTGCCCGGTTGGTAGCGCGGGATCTGGAACGGAACGGCGATTGCGTGCTGGTCAATTGGCTGGGCCATACCGATACGACACTGACAGGGGAGCGGGCCGCCTGCCTTTTCACCGAATCCCTGAGGGCCGAACGATCCCTGTGGACGTATAGCAGTCAGTCGCGGCCGGACTTCAGGCTCGATGTCCTGACGGCTTGTTAAGGCACCGTTCGCATCAATCAGGAGCGCCCTTCGCCGGAAATCCGGATACCTGCTCAAGGTTGACGTTCGAAAAGTTGCGTCCGTCATCAGCAATGACGCTGAAGGTCGCGTCGGTTTCCAGGATCACCCACTGCGCGTCCCGGACATCGGTCAGGCCGCGCGCGCGGATTGCGGACATGACTTCGGTTTCGGTCACGCGCTCCGCACGCATCGCCGAGTGAACATACTGGCCACGATGTACCAGAAGGCGCGGCTCGGCCTTGGCCAGGTGCGCCATCCAGTCAAACCTCAGAATACCGGACGTCAGAAGCCATTGGGTTGCAAGCAATATGGCCGTGGCGAACAGCGCTTCGCTTACGGTGACGCTTTTGAGGATGATGCCCGATCCGGTGATCGAACCGAGCGCTACGGTGACGATCCAGTCGAAGTTGTTCATCTGCGAGGTGGAGCGCTTTCCGGCAAGGCGGATGAAGAGGATGATCGCCAGGTACATGATCGGCGCCGACAGCAGTATTCGAACGATACCGTCCGTGCCGTCATAGAAAATACTGGAGAAATCCATCGTGATCCACCCTCTCAGAGTACGTGTCGCCGGCCGCAGCGGATTCGGTGGGGCGGGCAAGACAATTGAAAATGTCAATCCGCTTTGACAGGAAATCCCCATCCGGCAACGATGTGTATGCTGGTAAAAAGCCGGAACTTCGCTTTTGGTTCCGCATTACCGGTGTTGGCGGGCGCGCGGCGCGCGCCGCACGGGGACGCCATGGCGGTCGCGCGTGATCGCGAATAGCAGCAAGCAGGCAATCCATGCTGGTCTGGTCAATCGCCGGAATTACGGCCCTCCTCGCGATCGCCACCGCACTGCCGCTCTTGCCTGTGGCGCATGGCGCTGTTCGGGTCCTCGACTTTCCCCGACTCCATCTGTTGACCGGCGCCGCCCTGGTGTTGGGGGCAACGCTGGTGTTGATGCCTGTCGCCCCCCTCATGATCGCGCTTGTGACTCTGCAACTGGCCGTCCTGGGCATTCAGGGGATTGCGTGCCTTCGGTACATGCCGATCTGGCGGGTACAGTCACAGCCCTTCACGGGCGCGGCGGACGATCCCTCGATCATCCGCATTCTCGTCTCTAACGTGAAGATGTCGAACCGCAACAGTGCAGCCCTTGTAAAGGTCGTGCGGGATGCGGATCCCCATGTTGCGGCGTTTCTGGAGGTCGACGATCGCTGGGTATCGGACCTGAAGCCGCTCGGCGCACGGTTGCCCTTCGCGCTAAGCTACCCGCAGGACAACAGCTACGGAATGCTGCTGCTGTCCCGGTTGCGCCTTGCCGAGGCCGAAGTGCGGTATCTGGTATCAGAGCAAGTCCCGTCCATCAGGACGGCCGTCGTCCTACCCAATGACCGCCGGCTCCGGCTCTATGTCCTCCATCCCGAGCCGCCGGTACCGCACGTCGATACGGTGGGACGCGACGGCGAATTGATCCTGCTGGCGGGCGACGTGGCATCGGAGTCGCTGCCGGTGGTGGTGACGGGCGATCTCAATGATGTTGCCTGGTCGCATACGACACGGCGCTTCCAGCGACTGACAGGGCTGTTCGATCCCAGGGTCGGTCGGGGCATCTACAGCAGTTTCGATGCGCGCTATCCGATACTCAGGTGGCCGCTCGATCACCTGTTCCACGACTCCCATTTCCGGCTCGTCCGACTGACACGGCTGCCGCATATCGGCTCCGATCACTTCCCGATGCTGTTCGAACTGGCGCTTGCCGAAGACGCGGCGGGCGATGCGCCGGAGCGGCCAAGTTCAGGCGACATCGAGGAAGCCGAGGACTTGGTGGAAGATACACGGAATCTCGACCGGGACCCGGTGGGGACCGACTGGGAATCCTAGACGTCAAAC
>CAJQNW010000470.1 GCA_905479765.1 uncultured Tepidamorphus sp.
GTGCCGGCGAGCTGGTACTTGATCTTCGCGCCACCGTTTTTTGTGGAGTCATTCGCGAGTTTTATTGCGAGACTTGCGGACTGTTTGATGTCTCCCGCTTCTTTCTTTGCGCTCTTCGTATAGGGGATCAGCACGCGAACCTTCGATTTCCTGAGCGGGCTGGAGAGGCCTTCAGGCGAAGTGGCGTCGTTTCCGGCGTCATTGCCGTTATCGGGCGAGAGCACGAACTGCTCGGGCGGGAACTTCGACTGGTCGACCTCGGTGACGCGATGGACCGCACCTTCGACCGGCTCGATCGTGAACAGCCGGTTGCCGGCGAGGATCTGTCCAGTCATGTGGCCGTCGGAAATGACGAGCACCGCGTAGCCGCCCGGGTCGTCGGTGGCGTTGCCGGACCAGATGAAGCCGCCGCTGGCGCCCCGCGCCTTTTCAAGCGACTTGCGGCCCAGCGTCAGGGAAACGTCAGGGAAAAGCTCGACGTCGATGGGACCGGCATCCGGTGTGATCCGGACCCGATCCTTCGAATTGTCGACATCGAGCGGAACGAGGTTCGCTTCCATGTAGTCGTAATCGAGCTGCACCAGGCGGTCGCGGATCGTCGTCGGGGCAGCCGAAGCGGAGGCATGGGCGGCGCTTTCAGCTGCGGAAGCCGGCTCGAAGAGGCCGGCGGCCTGGGCGCCCAGGGTACTGAGCGAAACAGTGGCGACGGCAACCGTCGCGATGGTCAGATGGCGGCTTGCCGTAAACAGCGCGCCGGCGGTGCGTTCGGGGGTGAAAATCATTTTGGGCCCCTAGCCGTTTGGCCGGACCGCGGCAGGAGCACGCATCGGATCCGGCGGGGTTTCAAAGTGTGTTTATGGATCTTGGGGCGGTCGGTGATTGAAGAGGCGATACCACCCGTATAGCCGCCTAACGGTAGCCGTTCGCCTGGGAAACTCAACCCTTTGACGCTACGGACGGTCTGTCAGTGTTAATGAAATCCCTACCGCAGACACTACGGGCGCCCGGCAGTAGACCGGACGCCCGATAGTTTTCAGTGCTCACATTTTCGTGAGCGCGTGGTGTGACCGGCCTGCCTACGGAACGTAAGTCAGCTCGATTGACGAGAAGCCGGCGGCAATATTGAGGCCTTCCTGGGCCTGCACGCTGACCGGCTGCAAGACGATGGACTTGTTGGAGCCGCCGATCAGCGCATTGGCGCCGACGCCGACGCCGACGGTGGCTTCCGCGGCAAGACCGCCATATCCACCCGCCAGCGAGCCGGGGGCAACCTGCTTGCTGGGGCCAAGCACGCCCCATACGATTGCGGTTTCCTTCGTCTCGCCGATGTCGAGGCCGAACTTGCGGACAGTACCGGTGTAGTTGCCGACCGTGCCGTCCGTGCGTTCGAACTGGCAGGCCAATTTCTTGGTCGAGCCGACGATAAAGCCGGTGCCGCCGGCAACATTGCACCGGAGCACGCCGATCTCCACGTGGTCCTGTGCGGTTGCCGGCGTTGCCATCGGGCCGGCTGCGAGTGCCGTGAGGGTCGCGGCGGCGGCGAGTGCTGCAATTCGGCGCATTGAATTCTCCTTGTGCATTTCATGGTGGGCGGTGCTTGGGTGCCCGCCTGTCAACGCCGGAGAATGACCAACAGTTCCGGCAATTCCGTGACAAACTATCGTACAAATTTCGCGAATTACATTGCGGAAGGTCAACCGAGGGCTCCGGATGGGAGCCGCATGGCGTTCAGTCGCGGTGCCAGGATGGCAGGGTTTTCTCCGCTTCAGCCGCAATCGGCGCGCCGGAATCGCGTTCGGCGACGGCCTGCTTGAAGCCTGCCGTTTCGGCGCGTTCCTTCCACCAGACGCCTTCGGGCGAATGACGGGTAATGCCGTCGAACAGCGTCGCCATCTGCTGGGTAGTCGCGAGACCCTGATTGTCGAGAGCGGAATTGATCATCATCTTCGACATCATCAGCTGGTTTTTCGGCACGCCGGCCATGCGCTGGGCGAGAGCATCGACCGCGCCGTCGAGACCGAGTTCCGGCACGGCCTCGATCGCAAGACCGTAGTCGACCGCGGTGTGGCCGTCGATCAGGTCGCCGGTGAACAGCAGACGCTTGGCGCGCTGGGCGCCGATGCGGAACACCCAGAGGCCAACTGACGGGCAGCCCCAGACGCGGGCCGGCGGATAGCCGATCTTCGCATCCTCGGCCATGACGATGAAATCGCAGCAGGTGGCGATGTCGGAGCCGCCGGCCACCGCATGGCCGCGCACCTTGGCGATTGTCGGCTTGTAGGAGCGGTGCAGGCTCATGAAGGCCTGGGTGTTGGAATACATGAACTTGAAGTCGAGCATCGGATCCCAGGGCATGTCCTGGATGCCCGGATTGGTGCCGCCGGTCTCGGCGAAATCCTGCAGGTCGTAGCCGGCGCAGAAGGCCCGTCCGGCGCCTTCGACGACGATGACATGGACCGCGTCCTCGTCGTTTGCCCGCTTTACCGCCGCCTCGATCTCCTGGGGCATGTAACGATCGATTGCGTTGAGGCGGTCGGGCCGGTTGAGCGTGATGGTGGCGATCCGGCCTTCGGTGGCGTAGCGGATCGAGCGGTATTCTGGCTGGGGCGTATCGGACATGGATGGCCTCCCTGATGGCGCGGTTTTCGGTCGTTTTCGGCAGCGTAGGCCATAGCGATGAAGCACGGAAGCTTCCTTTTACGTCAACGGAAGTTTTCGCATCGGAGGTCCTTCAATCCGGGCTCGACATATAAGCGAATCGTCTCCCATATGTTACTTATGCGCATCTGCATCTTCTGCGGCTCGCGGGCCGGCACCGAACCCAAATACGCCGACGCCGCCCGCGCGGTCGGCACGCTGCTGGCCGCCGAAGGCATCGATCTCGTCTATGGCGGCGGGCGGGTCGGCCTGATGGGGATTTCGGCCAACGCGGCACTGGCCGCCGGGGGCAGGGCGATCGGCGTGCTGCCACAGGCACTGGCCGACCGCGAGCTTGCCCACACTGGTCTGAGCGAACTGCACATTGTTTCGTCCATGCACGAGCGCAAGACGATGATGGCCGACCTGTCGGATGGCTTCATCGCGCTGCCCGGCGGCGCAGGAACGCTGGAAGAGATCTTCGAGCAGTGGACCTGGGGCCAGCTCGGCATCCACGCCAAGCCCTGCGGCTTTCTCAATGTCGACGGTTACTACGATCCGCTGAAGGACATGGTCGCGCGGATGGTCGAGGCCGGCTTCCTGACGCGGGAATACGCCGGCATGCTGAAGTTTGAATCCGACCCCGAAGCATTGCTTGCCGCCTTCCGCGCCTACGAGCCGCCGCCGCGCAAGTGGTTCCCGCCCGAGGACGGCGTAAAGCCGTAAGACGCCCTCAGGCCCCGACGATCATGTGCTCGGGGCCATACGGGAAATTGGTGATGTTATCGGCGCCATCGTCGGTGACGATGAAGATATCGTGCTCGCGGTAGCCGCCGGCTCCCGGCTCGCCCGCGGGAATCATGATCATCGGTTCCATCGAGACGACCATGCCGGGTTTCAGTTCGGTGTCGACGTCCTCGCGCAGTTCGACGCCGGCCTCGCGTCCGTAGTAGTGCGAGAGCACGCCGAAGGAGTGGCCGTAGCCGAACGAGCGGTATTTCAGCAGGTCCCAGCCCCGGTACATCTCGTTCAGTTCCAGGGCGATTTCGGAACACGTGCGGCCCGGCACGATCAGATCCGAGCCGACCCGCATGACCTCGCAGTTCTTCCGCCACAGATCGAGATGGGCATCCGACGCGTGTTCGCAGAAAAGCGTGCGTTCGATCGCGGTGTAATAGCCGAACACCATCGGGAAGCAGTTGAGCGACAGGATGTCGCCGGGACCGACCTTCCGGTTGGTGACCGGATTGTGGGCACCGTCGGTGTTGATGCCGGACTGGAACCAGGTCCAGGTGTCCATCAGCTCGACGAAGGGAAAGCTCGACCCGATCTCGCGGATCATGGCGTTGGTCGAGGCGATCGCCACCTCGTATTCCGGCACGCCCGGCGCGACCGCCTCGATCACGGCGCGTGCGCCGGTGTTGCAGATCTCGGCGCAGCGGCGGATGTGCGCGTGCTCCTCGGCCGACTTGACGGCGCGCATCCACATCGTTCCTTGAGCGATATCGACCAGTTCGACATCCGGCAGCGCGGCCTGGAGCTGTTCGCGCATGTCGAGCGATACGTGATCGAACTCGATGCCGACGCGCCTGGCGCCTTTGGCGAGATCCTGTACCGCGCGGAAATAGTTGTCCTTGCGCCAGTCGGTATAGGTGACGTTGTCGCCGAAGGTGCGCCGCCACGGCTGGCCGCCGTCGATCGCAGCGGAGATCGTCGTGGCGTTGTCCTGATCGACGACAAAGCCGTACTTGCGGCCGAAGTAGCAGTACAGGAAGCCCGAGTAGTAACAGATGTTGTGGTAGGAGGTCATGAGCGCGCAGTCGATGCGATTGCCGGCCATCCAGGCGCGCAGCGCATTCTGCCGGCGGTTCATTTCCTCGTCGGAGAACGGCGACCAGTCCTTGTCGCCATTGTGCCACTTCACGACGTGCAGCATGTCGTCGGTGCGAGTCATCGCGGTGGTCCCTGTCTGGTCGTTCAGGCCGTTGGCCGCGCCTTGAACGCCGTGGCGAGCAGGCAGAGGATTTCGTACATTAGCCCGGCGCCTGCCGTTGCCGTGATTGCGCCAACATCGAAGGGCGGAGCGACCTCGACCAGATCGCCGCCGATGAAATCGAGCCCCGACAGGCCGCGCAGGAGTTGCATTGCCTCGCGGGTGGTGAAGCCGCCGATCTCGGGCGTGCCGGTGCCCGGCGCGAAGGCGGGGTCGAGGCTATCGATGTCGAAGGTGAGGTAGGTCCGGCCCGATCCGACGGTGCGGCGCGCCTCGGCGATCGTCTCGCGGATGCCTCTGTCGACCACCTCTTCCATGAACATCACGCGCATGCCGCTGTTCAGCGAATAGTCCCAACCTTCAGCATGGTTCTGGGGCCCGCGGATGCCGATCTGGATGGTGCGTTTCGGATCGACCAGCCCTTCCTCGACGGCGCGGCGGAACGGCGTGCCGTGCATGTATTTCGAGCCCTGGAATTCGTCCCAGGTGTCGGTGTGGGCGTCGACATGGATGAGGCCGACCGCTTCGCCGTCGCCGACCAGTCCGCGCAGGATCGGCAGGGAAACGGTATGGTCGCCGCCGGCCGACAGCGGCACGACGTTCGCCTCGCGGATACGGGCATAGAAGTCTGCGATCTCGTCGAGCGCGCCGTCGCCGTCGAACAGGCGCTGGAACCGGACGTCTCCGAGATCGGCGATGCGGGCGATCTCGAACGGATTGACCTTGGTCACGTGATGGATGGCGCGGGTCAGGCTCGACATGTTGCGCAGTTCGCGCGGCCCGTGCCGGGCGCCCGGCCGGTTGGTGACGCGCCCGTCGTAGGGCACGCCGATCAGGCCGATGTCGACGCTGCTCCAGTCGCTCGCCAGCGGCGTGCGCATGAAGGTCGGCACTTCCGCGTAGCGCGGCTGCGAGAATGAAGTGAGGTCGGTCGGCGGGGCGGGCATGGGCGGTGTCTCCGGACGAGATGCGGATGGCATCCTACACGGGGAGCGTCCGCACGAAACCGGCCGGCATCAGCCGTTGCGAAGGGATACGGGAGCATGGGGCACCACGGAGGCCCCACGATGCGGCTACTGGATTCCCGCTTTCGCGGGAATGAGCGGAATATTGTGGGAGTTCCGGTAATCTCGAAGCTCTCGCGAGGTGGCCTTGTTCCACCCTCGCGCCAACTCAGCATCGCGGTGGCGCGCGGTCGCCCCCCCATCCGCTCATTCCCGCGAAAGCGGGAATCCAGGGCGTATTGCCGTGATGTTCCGGTTAGCTAGCTGCGAGCCCGAACGCCTCGGACAACAGCGCGTACGACCGCTTGCGTAGCTCATGGTCGAAGATGTTCGAGGTGACGATCAGCTCGTCGACCTGGCATTCCGCGGCGAGCTTCTCCAGCTGCGCCTTCACATTTTCAGGGCTGCCGACGGCGTGGCGGGAGCGGTTGCGGCGGATCTGTTCCCGGTCAGCCTCGTGAAGGTCGAGCGCCAGCGCGTTTTCCGGGCTTGCCAGCGGGGCGCGCTCGCCGCGCATGATGCGGAACCAGGCAAGATCGGCGGTGGCAGCGAGGAAATCGGCTTCCTCGTCGGTGGGTGCGCAGACCGCCGAAACGCCGAGGATCGCGTGCGGCTTGTCGAGCCAGACCGACGGCTTGAATTTCTCCCGGTAGTCGCGCATCGCCGCCTCGGCCGGGTAGGAGGCGAAATGGTGGGCGAAGGAATAGCCAAGCCCCATCGCGGCAGCGAGATGAGCGCCGTAGTTCGACGAGCCGAGAATGGTGATCGGAGGCAGCATCACGTCGTTGGGCATGGCCGTCACGCGCCGGAACGGATGGTTGTCGGGAAAGGCGTTGGTGCCAAACGCGATCAGCTCGTGCAACCGCTCGACGAAATCGTCGGCCTCCACGCCCTCCATCCGTCGCCTCAGCGCTGCCATGGCGAGCTGGTCGGTGCCCGGCGCGCGGCCCAGGCCCAGATCGATGCGGCCTGGAAACAGCGCCTCCAGCGTGCGGAAGTTCTCGGCCACCGTCAGCGGTGCGTGATTGGGCAGCATGACGCCGCCGGAGCCGACGCGGATGGTCTTCGTCGCGCGCGCCACCTGGCCGATCATGATCGCCGGCGAGGTGGTCGAGACGTTCGCCAGATTGTGGTGCTCGGCGAGCCAGTAGCGGGTGAAGCCCAACGTATCGACGTGGGCCGCGAGGTCGATGGAATTGCGCAGCGCCTGCGAGGGCGGCGTCGCGGTGGTGACGGGCGAGAGATCCAGAACGGAGAGGGCGAGGGGCATGGGGATATCCGGCGGGAGTGACCCGAGAAGAACTGCGCAAAGAAACGCCCGGGTCAAGCCCGCTTTAACTTATCCGCTCGTTCCCGCAGAAGCGGGAACCGGCCTGTGGTTGCCCACTGCGGTGCCAGACGATCGCGATTCCCGCTTTCGCGGGAATGAGCGGAGGGAGCTGGCGCCCCCGCAGGATGAGCGGCGCATTTGTCGCAGTGTTTAGAACGCATGCTTTGTATATTCTGGCCGTGTCAGAATGTCCGCCGGACCACCGGCGTTCGCTACGAACAGTGGTGTCGACGGCATCGAGTTACGTGGAGGACAGTGATGAACGGCAATCTGCTTGGTCATGTCGCCGACGTCTGGCGTCTCGCAGTCGATTTCATGCGGGACCGGCGTGAGGCCTATCGGACCATGAACGAATATGGGTCTCTCGATCGCAACGAAGCGACGCGCATCCTGGCAGAGGCGGGCCTGTCCGCTTCGGACCTGAGGGAAGTCGCGTCGCGTCGGTATGCCTGCGAAGACCTCATGGCGCGGGGAATGGAGTCAATCGGCATCGATACCGATGCATTTGCCGCCCGCAACGGCGACTGGTTCCGGCACCTCGAACACACCTGCGCCCTATGCCGGGTACGTGGCCGCTGCCACAAGGCGATGCAGCATTCGGACTTCGCGCAACAGTTCCACGGATTCTGCCCGAACAGCGACGACTTCGAACGCATTCTCGCAGGCGACGACGTCCGTGGGCCGGCTTCGGATTGCACCGCCTGCGTCCACTGAAACGGGCCTGCCGAAAGGCGGTCATTGCCGGAGCAAGTCCGGCAATGACTGTTGGGTATGAGTACGGCCTACCGCAGTCCCCCGCAGAAGCGCTGGATGCGGGTGCAGGCTTCCTCCAGCGCCTCGGTCGAGGTGGCGTAGGAGATGCGGAAGAAGGGCGCGAGGCCGAAGGCCGAGCCCTGGACGACGGCGACGCCTTCCTCTTCGAGGAGGGCTGTGACGAAGTCCTCGTCGGTCTCGATCTTGGTGCCGCCGGCCGATGTCTTTCCAATGGTGCCCTCGCAACTCGGGTAGACGTAGAAGGCGCCTTCCGGCATCGGGCAATTCAGGCCGCTCGCCTGGTTCAGCATCGAGACGACCAGGTCGCGCCGGGTCTTGAAGACCTCGTTGTTCTTCGCAATGAAATCCTGCGGGCCGCTCAGGGCCTCGACTGCGGCATACTGCGAGATCGAGCAGGGGTTCGAGGTCGACTGCGACTGGATCGTGCCCATCGCCTTGATCAGCGGCACGGGGCCCGCGCCATAGCCGATCCGCCAGCCGGTCATCGCATAGGCCTTGGAGACGCCGTTGATCGTCAGCGTGCGGTCATAGAGGCCCGGCTCGACCTGGGCGACGGTCGTGAACTCGAAATCGTCATAGACCAGGTGCTCGTACATGTCGTCGGTCATGACCCAGACGTGGGGATGCTTCATCAGCACGTCGGTGAGGCCCTTCAGCTCGGCGCGTGTGTATGCGGCGCCGGTCGGGTTAGACGGCGAGTTGAAGATCAACCATTTGGTCTTCGGCGTGATCGCGGCCTCGAGATCGGCGGGTGTGATCTTGTAGCCGGTCGCCGCCGGGCCTTCGATCGCCACCGGCGTGCCGCCGCACAGGGCCACCATGTCGGGATAGCTGACCCAATAGGGAGCCGGGATGATCACCTCGTCGCCGGGGTTCAGCGTCGCCAGCAGCGCGTTGTACAGAACCTGCTTGCCGCCGGTGCCGACCGTGATCTGGTTCGTCGCGTAGTCGAGACCGTTTTCGCGCTTGAACTTGGCTGAGATCGCCTCCTTCAGCTCAGGGGTTCCGTCGACGGCGGTGTATTTGGTCTTGCCCTCGTTGATCGCACGGATTGCCGCCTGTTTGATGTTCTCCGGCGTGTCGAAATCCGGCTCACCGGCGCCCAGGCCGATGACGTCCCTGCCGGCAGCTTTCAATTCGCGGGCCTTGTTGGTGACGGCGATGGTTGCGGACGGCTTGATGCGACCGAGTGCGTCGGCGATGAAGGCCATGACCCGTATCTCCCGGGGCTGGAACGAGGGCTTATGAAAACGGCGCGGACCGTAGTTGTGTCGGGGGAAAGGTGCAAGGAGAAAGGCGGCCGCCGATGCCTTGCCTGCCACGACATCGCCCCGAAATGGCCATGCAACGGTATCCGGGCTGGCGCGTTTTCCTGCCATCGAACCACTGGCGTGATTTACCCGGCATCGGACAGTGTCCGGGCCGACCGCCAGATGAAAGGAGATCACCATGACTCTTCGCCGCATTCTGCTTGCCGCCGGCGCCATGCTGGCGGTAACCGCCTTGCCGATCACCGCTTCGGCGGAGTCGATCAACCATAGCCAGGGCTGGAAAGGTTCTTCCGAGCACTACAACTATCCGGGCAACCGGTCCGGCTACCACCCCGGGTACCGGGGCGGATATTGGCCCGGATATGGTCCGGGTCCCTACGCGCATCGCCCGTATTATTCCCGCGGCAACTGGAACAACAACAACAACGGTGCCGCCGTCGCAGCCGGCATCGCCGGACTGGCGGTCGGGGCGATCGTCGGCAGCGCGGCAAGCACTCCCGGGCCGACCTACTACACGAGCAGCCCGCAGCCCTGGTCGCCTGCCTGGTACCGCTATTGCGAAGGCCGCTACCGGTCGTTCGACGCGCGGTCGGGCACATACCTGGGTTACGACGGGCACCGGCACATGTGTCGATAGGCCGCCGAACCCGACGTTGGTGGTGCCGCGGATATCATTTTCCCGCGGCACCTGATCCCGAAAAGGAGGCAAACCATGAAACGCATTCTAATCATCGTTATGGCCCTCGCCACGAGTCTCGCCGGCTCGACGGCGGCGATGGCTGAATCCTTCGATGCGGACACCGAGGACACCGGCATGAGCTGGAAAGCCGTGAACAACGAGATCTACAACCAGCAGCGTTCTCGCTACGTTTATCCGGGCGGCCGGATTCCGGGCACTGCCTACAGCGCGCCTGGTCTCGTCTATGGCGGCGGGCCGGTTCAGCACTACGACTACACTCCGGCGGCGCCAGCTTATGTGCCGTATCCTCCGGCAACCTATCCCGCCTATCCGCCTGCCCCTCCTGGCTACTGATGGGATCTGACGTCGCGACGTTCCTCCGCAAATCCCGCCATCCGGCTGCCATCGGCAGCCGGATTTTTTTGCCCTTCCTCCCTATGCCAATTCAGCGCCCTCCTCTGTCGGATGAGCGTTTTGCCGGCTGTCATGCTGCAGCGCATATTGCACGCGCTCAAATTTCTGGCATTCTGAATTCGGAATTCCGAATTAATCTGCGGTGAGGCGAGGACCAGCGCATGCAGCAATTGTCGGCCGTGCCGAACCTCATTGATCAGGTGCACGAGAGCCTCGTGGACGCCATTGCCGCAGGAGAACTAAAGCCCGGCCAGCGGATCCGCCAGGAAGACCTGGCGACACGGCTTGGCGTGTCCCGGCAGCCGGTCAGCCACGCGCTGCAGATCCTGAAACGGCAGGGGCTGGTCAGCGAGCAGGGGCGGCGCGGTATGGCGATTGCCCCGATCGAGCCACAGCGCATCGCCGATCTTTATGAGGTGCGCGCCGGTCTCGATGAATTGTCGGCACGCCGCGCGGCGAAGGCGGTGGCCGACGGCTCGGCCGATATGCCGACCCTTCAGGAGGCACGACGGGC
>CAJQNW010000471.1 GCA_905479765.1 uncultured Tepidamorphus sp.
GGCTCGCCACGCCGACCACCGACGACAAGCGGTTGCCGACGGTGCTCAACAACACCTCGGGCTTCGTCTACTACGTGTCGATTACCGGTATCACCGGCGCGCAGGCGCCCGACGCCAACGCGGTGACCGGCGCGATCGGCCGCATCAAGCGGCACACCGGCTTGCCCGTGGCCGTCGGATTCGGCGTCAGGACGCCGGAACAGGCCGCAGCGATTGCCGCTGCGGCCGACGCGGTGGTGGTCGGCTCGGCACTGGTGGAGGTGGTCAAAGGCTCGCTCAACGCGGAGGGACATGCTACCAATGCAACCGTGGATGCAGTCGCCGACCTGACCGCGCAACTGGCCAAGGGCGTGCGCGCCGGGCGGCCGGTGCCTGTGGAATAACCGGGCGGAATAACTAGGTTAAATCGACCGGGTTGGACGGTCTGGCAGACAGACCCCGAGAGAGGCTCCCGTGAACTGGATCAACAATATCGTTCGCCCCAAGATCCGGGGTCTCCTTGTCAAGAAGGAAACGCCGGACAACCTGTGGGTCAAATGCCCGGAGACGGGCGAAATGGTGTTCCACCGGGACCTGGAGGCCAATCTCCACGTCATTCCCGGCTCCGGCCACCACATGCGCATGCCCGCCGAGACACGGCTGAAGCAGCTGTTCGACAACGGCGAATACGTGCGCATCGAGACGCCGGACGTCGTCGCCGATCCGCTGAAGTTCCGCGACGAACGGCGCTATTCCGACCGGATCAAGGATTCCCGCGCCAAGACCGGCGAGCGCGACGCGGTGCGCATCGCCTACGGTACGCTGGACGCGCAACCGGTCACCGTCGGCGTGCAGGACTTCGAGTTCATGGGCGGGTCGCTGGGCATGGCAGCCGGCGAAGCGGTGATCACCGGGCTGGAGACCGCCGCCGAACGCCGGACACCCTTCATCCTGTTCGCGGCCTCCGGCGGCGCGCGCATGCAGGAAGGCATCCTGTCGCTGATGCAGATGCCGCGCTCGACCGTCGCCGTGGCGAAACTTCGCGAGGCGCGGCTGCCGTATATCGTCGTGCTGACGCATCCCACGACCGGCGGCGTGACCGCCTCCTACGCCATGCTGGGCGACATCCATATCGCGGAGCCGGGCGCGCTGATCGGTTTCGCCGGCCCGCGCGTCATCGAGCAGACGATCCGCGAGAAGCTGCCGCCGGGATTCCAGCGCAGCGAGTACCTGCTGAAGCACGGCATGGTCGACATGGTGGTGCATCGCCACGACCTGAGAGCGACGCTCAGCCGGATCTGCCGGATTCTGCTGAAAGCCCCCTCGCTCGGCCATTCGGTGCCGGTCACCGGCGCGCCGGACGCCGAACCGGTGCAGTTGCCCCCGCCCATGGCGGAAGCCGCCGACTGAAAGCGCGCGAACGCGCCTGACGCGAGCCACATTTCGCCCTATATTTCGTAGAATGCCAGCCGCCCGAGGGGCGGATCTTGAAGGTTTCGAGATGTCCCAGTCCGACCTGATCCTCGAGCGGCTCGCCGCGCTGCATCCCCGCAAGATCGACCTGTCGCTCGGCAGGATGATCCGCATCCTGGAGCAGCTCGGCAATCCTCACCTGAACCTGCCGCCGGTCGTCCATATCGCCGGCACCAACGGCAAGGGCTCGACGGCGGCCTACCTGCGCGCCATGCACGAGGCGGCGGGCTATGGCGTGCATGTCTATACCTCGCCGCATCTGGTGCGCTTCCACGAGCGGGTGCGCCTGGCGAACCCGGACGGTAGCGGCGGTTTCGCCGGCAGCGATTTCGTCGCTGAAGCCGAACTGGCGGCAGCGCTGGAGGAATGCGAGAAAGCGAACGGCGGCGAGCCGATCACCATCTTCGAGATCACCACGGCGGCGGCATTCCTGATCTTCTCGCGCCATCCCGCCGATATCCTGCTACTGGAGGTCGGTCTTGGCGGCCGGCTCGACGCGACCAACGTGGTGGACCATCCCGCCGCCACTGTCATCACGCCGATCTCGATGGACCATGCCGCCTATCTCGGCGACACGATCGAGCTGATCGCCGCCGAGAAGGCGGGGATCATTAAGAAAGGCGTCCCCTGCATCGTCGCCGCGCAGCCGCGCGAGGTCGAAAAGGTGATCGAACGGGTCGCCGCGCGGTTGCGCGCGCCGCTGTCGATCTCCGGCCAGGACTGGCACGCCAGCGAGGAACGCGGACGGCTGGTCTACGAGGACGAACACGGCCTGATGGACCTGCCGATCCCGCGCCTTGTCGGACGCCATCAGCTGGAAAACGCCGGCGCCGCCATCGCCACCCTGCGGCACCTGCCGACGGCCGTCGACGAGGCCGACGTCGTCACCGCCATGCACAGTGTCGACTGGCCGGCCCGGCTGCAGCCGATCAGCGCCGGTCCGATCGCCGAGGCCGCGCCGGCCGACGCCGAGATCTGGCTCGACGGCGGCCACAACCCCGCCGCGGCCGAGGTGCTGGGTGCCGCGCTCGCCGAACTCGAGGACCGCAATCCGCGACCGCTCTATCTGATTGCCGGGATGCTCACCTCGAAGGATGCCTCGGGCTTCTTCCTGCCCTTCGAGGGTTTGGTCCGCGAGGTCATCACCGTGCCGATCCCCGACGTCGATGCGTCGTTCGACGCGTCCGACCTCGCCGAGGACGCGGCACTTTCCGGCCTTACGGCGCGGGTAGCCGGCAGCGTCGAGGAAGCGCTTCAAAGCCTGCCGCGCGGCGAGGCGGCGCGCATCCTGATCTGCGGCTCGCTGTATCTGGCCGGCCACGTCCTGAAGATCCAGGAGACGGTGCCGCAGTAGCGGCGGTCCGATCACTGTGTAGTCGCGGGTGTTTAGGCGTGAGGCTGCCGGGCCCTGGATCAAGTCCAGGGCACGACTCCGAGTGTGTCGCTTCGCCATACCGCACGGCCTCGTGCCCCGGACTTGATCCGGGGCCCAGTGCGGCGGGACCATCAGTCTTCCAATCCGCCACCCGTTCCCGCGAAGGCGGGAACCCGGGGCGACCACGCGTGGCCGTGCCATATGGCTCTGGATTCCAGCCTTCGCGGGGTTGAGCGGAGAGAGATCGAGACATCCGAGGATCTTGGCGGCGCAGAAGGGGTGGCCGGCAGCCTAGCCCGTCCCCGCCACCGACGCGCGCAGCTTGATCAGCGCCAGCACCGTATCGATGGTCGGCGTGGCGACGCCGACGAGACGGCCCATTTCGGTGACCGCCGTCACCAGCGCGTCGATTTCCATCGGACGGCCGCGTTCGAGATCCTGCAGCATCGAGGTCTTGTGGGCACCAACGGCGGCGCCGCCGTCGATGCGACGGTCCACGTCGATCGGGAACTTCACCCCGAGTTTCTCCGCGATCTCCCGCGCCTCGACGATCATTGCGCGGACGACCGCGCGGGTGCCGGGATCGGTGCAGAGCACGTCGAGGGTCGCGTGCGTCAGCGCGCTGATCGGATTGAACGACAGGTTGCCCCATAGCTTTATCCAGATCTCGTCGCGGATCTTCGGGCGTATTGGCGCCTTCAGGCCGGCAGAGGCGAACAGCGCGGCCAGCGCGGTAGCGCGTTCGGTCTTCTCGCCGGAGGGTTCGCCGAGCGTGAAGCGGTTACCCTCCAGATGCGTCACCACGCCTGGCTGCGTCACCTCGGCAGCCGGGTAGACAATACAGCCGAGGATCCGTTCCGGGCCGATGCCATTCCATTGGACGTCGCCCGGATCGACCGAAGCGAGGCGGTGGTTTTCGTAAGGACCCTCGAGCTTGTAGAAATACCACCAGGGCGCACCGTTGACCGCATGGACGACCGTCGTGTGGTCCCCGAGCAGCGGCTGCATCGTATCGACCACGCCGGGAACCGAGTGGGCCTTCAGCGTGATCACCACATAGTCCTGCACGCCCAGCGTTGCCGGATCGTCCGAAGCGGTGACGGCAAATGTCTCGGTGCGGCCGTCCTCGATCAGGGTCAGGCCGTTGTCGCGCATCGCGGCGAGATGAGGTCCGCGGGCAACGAGGCTGACGTCGGCGCCGGCTTTTGCAAGCTTGGCGCCCAGATAGCCGCCGATGGCGCCGGCTCCGTAGATGCAGATCTTCATGGCGGTTCTCTTCCCTGTCGATCGTCATCCCGGAAACCGCGAAAGCGGTTATCCGGAATCGGCAAACCACAAAGCGTCCGGCGGATCTCCGATCCCGGCTCTCGCTCCGCTTGGCCGGGAAGACTGGCGAGAGGTGGAAGCACAATCGCGCGCATCGCCGTCACTCAGCCAATCCGAGTTTTTCCGCAAGGCCGATGCGCTGCATCTTGCCGGTCGCGCCCTTCGGGATCTCGGTGAGGATCACCACTTTCCGCGGCACCTTGAAGTCGGCAAGCCGGCCTGCGGCAAACGCGCGGATGTCCTTCTCGCTCGCTTCCTCGCCCTCGCGCAGCACGATCGCCGCGGCGACTTCCTCGCCGAGTTTGTCGTGCGGCATGGCGAACGTCACGACCTGCTGGACGGCGGGATGATCCATCAGCACCTCGTCGATCTCGAGCGGGCTCACCTTCTCGCCGCCCCGGTTGATGATCTCCTTCAGGCGGCCTGTGATGCGCAGATAGCCTTCCGGATCGAAATGTCCCTGATCGCCGGTGCGGAACCAGCGGCGTCCATCGATTTCGAAGAACGCCGTCGCGTTTGCGCTTTTATTGGCCTCGTAGCCGGGCGTCACGTTAGGACCCGAGATCACCACCTCGCCGGTCGCGTCCGCGCCGAGGATGACGTTGTCGCTCTCATCGGCGAGCCGGACTAGCGGCCCCGCCTCGATACCGACGGAGCCGGGCTTGCGGGCTTCCGGCGGCAGCGGGTTCGAGGTCATCTGGTGGGTCGCCTCGGTCATGCCGTAGCTCTCGATGACCGGTGCGCCGAAAGTCGCCTCCAGCGCCGTCATCACCTGCGGCGGCAGCGAGGCCGACGACGACCGGATGAAGCGGAGTTTCGCGCGTTCGACGCTGTCGGCATTGCTGGCGGCGCGTGCGAGGATCGTCTGGTGCATCGTCGGCACCGCCGTGTACCAGGTCGGCTGGGCTGCATCGAGCCATCCGAAGACCGAGAGCGCGTTGAAGCCCGGCGAGCACCAGATCGAGGCGCCGGCGGCAAGCGAACTGAGCACGGCCGCGATCAGCCCGTGGATATGAAACAGCGGCATGATGTTGAGGCAGCGGTCGGCGGGCGTGAGCTGCAGCGTTTCGCCGATGTGATGGGCGGATGCTGCGAGATTGCGCTGCAGGAGCGGCACGATCTTCGGGCGCGAGGTGGTGCCGGAGGTATGCAGCACGAGGGCGACGTCGTCGGGTCCAGCGAATTTGGGGGGTTCGATTCCCGCGCAGCTGTCGACGTTGAGGGCGAGGTCGAACCAGCCGGCGGGCGTACCCGGGCTCGTCACCAGCCGGATGACGCGCACACCGTGGCGCTCGGCGACCGGCAGCGCCGGGCCGTCGTAATCCGCCATTACGACCAGCGCCTTGGCCTTCAGGTCGGTGATGTAGAAATCGTACTCATCCTCGCGGTAGCCGGGATTGAGCGGGGCGGTGGTGACGCCCTGCGCCATGGTGATGAAGGCCGCCGCCACCTCCGGACCGTTGGGCAGCACAATTGCCACCCGGTCGCCGGGGCCGATGCCGAGCGCGTTGAGAGACGACAGCGTGCGGGCCGTCAGATCGCGAAGGCCGGCGAAGGTAAGCCAGTCGCGGTCGGCCGCGCCGATCGCCTTCGCCTCGTCAGCGTGCGCCTTGATCAGCGCGCTTATCGTCTCGGCCATCGCCGCCTCCCCTTCGTCTGGTCTGCTTAGATACCATGCCGGCGGGGGCGATATTATCAACGGCGGCGCAAATCACATTGGCGGACGACGATTGCTCGCCGATCGTCCCATTTGCTCCGCTCATTCCCGCGAAGGCGGGAATCCAGAGCCCCAAGCACGCACATGCCGGCCCACCCTGGATTCCCGCCTTCGCGGGAATGAGCGGGAGGATGGGTTCCACATAAATAAAAACGGCGGAGCCACAAGGCACCGCCGTTCCTGAAAACCTCATTTCGGAAAGCGAATCAGAGCGATTCGGAAATCCACGACACCAGGCGGCTCTTCGGCTGGACGCCGACCTGGGTGCCGACCGGCTCGCCGCCCTTGAACAGCATCAGCGTCGGAATCGCGCGGATGCCGTAGTTGGCGGAAATTCCCGGGTTCTCGTCGACGTTGACCTTCACGATCTTCGCCTTGCCGGCCATTTCCGTGTCGATTTCGTCGAGCATCGGGGCGATCTGCTTGCAGGGGCCGCACCATTCGGCCCAGAAATCGACCAGCACCGGCTCGGACGAATTGAGCACGTCGGTCTGGAAAGCGTCGTCTGACGTATGAGAAACGGCCATGTCATTACCTCGCGATTGCGAATCGGCCGCGGTCACGACCGTGTTGGGATTGGTTGTTCGGAAGGTAGGTAGGCGCGCTTCACAGGTCAAGGCGATGCGGAGGTGCCATGCGCGGCGAGCAGGGCGTCGGGCAGCGCCATCAGCCGCGGGGCGGCGGTCCACAGCAGCGCTGTACGCACCATCCTGTCCGGCCAGATACGGCCCGCCAGCGTCCGGTAGGCGGCAAGCTGGGCCAGATAGGCGGCGGGCACCTCGTCAGGCGTAGCGGGGACCGTGCGGTCGGTCTTGTAGTCGACGATCAAAACCACGTCATCGGTGACCGCCAGCCGGTCGATCTGGCCGACGAGCCGGGCGTTGTCCGGCCCATAGCGACCCGCGATCGCGACCTCGGCCCGTCCTCCGGGCGCGAACACGTCGGCGAAGGCGGGATCATCGAAGATCGCCAGGATCTCCGACAGATAGGCGTCCCGCGTTTCGTCGGGCCACTCCGGGGCAAGCACGGCCAGCGCCCGCCTGCCGGCGTCGCGGCGAGCGGCGGGCGCGATCTCCGGCAGCGCCTCGAGCAGGCGGTGCAGTACCGTGCCGCGCCGCATTGCGGCCTTGCGGCCGATCGCCTCACCGTCGCCGGTGGGCATGTGCTCGGCCAGACGCGAGGGCGCCAGCGGCGGCGCCGACTCCCTTTCGGGCGGCGCATCAGCTTTCAGCCAGCCGGGCAGCGGCGGCGCGGCGAGCGCGGCGGCAGCTGCCGCCTCGGGCTCGACCGGCTCGCCGGGACCGACAAACCGGCGCACCGGGCCGCCCGGCGTCTCGACCTCCTCGAGCAGGGGCGCCAGCGCCCCGGCCATCATCGGATACCACGCCTCGTCGGGCAGCTGTTTCGTGTTGGTCTTGAAGCCGGCGACATAGAGCCGGTCACGGGCCCGCGTCATCGCGACATAGAGCAGGCGGTTGGTTTCTTCGGCCCGCTTTCGCTCGGCCTCGACCCTAAGCGCCCGTGTCGCGGCGCAATCGGTCGGCTTGCTCTGCGCCCAGACGAGCGGCGCCCCGAAACCATCCTCAAATCGGAACAGCGGACCGACGCCGCGTCCGGCCGGCGCCCTGCAGGTATCGGGCAGGAACACGACGGGCGCCTCCAGCCCCTTGGCGCCGTGCACGGTCATGACGCGCACTTCGTCGCGGCCCTTGTCCATGTCGCGCTTCACTTCCGCGGGCGCTGCGGCGAGCCAGGCGAGGAAGCCCGGCAGGCTTGGTGTCTCCGAGCGCTCGTAGTTGAGCGCCAGACCGAGGAATTCGTCCAGCGCCTCGAAGGCCTCCGAACCGAGGCGGCGGTGGAACGCCTCGCGGCCCCGGTCGGCGCCCAGGATGCGGGCGTAGAACTCGTAGGGACGCTGGTAGCCGGCGCGGGCGCGCCAATCGGCCAGCCTGTCGCGGATCTCAGTCACCCGCGCGTCGCCGTCGCCTGCCGCCTGGAGCGCCCGCCACAGCGAGCCGCGCCGGTTAATCGCAATCGCCATCAGGTCGTCTTCGATAAGGCCGACCAGCGGGGATTTCAGCAGGGCCGCCAGGTTGAGGTCGTCCTCCGGCATCAGCGCAAAGCGGCCGACGGCCATCAGATCCATCACGGCGATATGGTCGGTCAGCACCAGCCGGTCGGCGCCAGCCACGGGAATGGCGTGCGCCTTCAAGGCGCGGATCATCGGCTCGGCGAAGGGCGCGCGCCGCGCCATCAAAATCATGATGTCGCCGGGGCGGATCGGCTTGCCGGTCGCCGCCAGCCGCTCGCCCGTATCGAGCCAGCCGCGGATCGTCCGGGCGATCCGGTCGGCGAGGCGCGATTCCGGGCTGCCCGCCCGGTCGGCGTCGAGCGGCGCATCCCAGGGCGCGACGTCCTCGGTTTCCTGCGGCTCCTCGATATCCCAAAGCTCGAGCAGGCCCGGCTCGTTCTCGCGGATCGCCTCGTGGATGACGGCTTCGGGATCGTCGGGCAGCACCAGACCGGCCGTCGCCGGACCGGCGGCGAACACCTCGTCGACGGCCTTCAGGACGGTCGGGGTGGAGCGGAAGGAGAGCTGCAACGGCACCCGGCTGAAGCCCTTGCCGGCGTCGGCGGCGTGGCGTTCGAAGACCCGGCGCATTTCGTCGAAGCGGGTCGGGTCCGCTCCTTGGAACGAATAAATCGACTGCTTGATGTCGCCGACGGCGAAGACCGTGCGATTCGCCTCGCGCGCGCCGGCGCCTGCAAAGAACTCGCCGGCCATCTTCTCGACGATCTCCCACTGGCGCGGGCTGGTATCCTGCGCCTCGTCGACCAGCACGTGATCGAGACCGCCGTCGAGCTTGTAGAGCACCCAGGCCGCGTCGGCGCGGCCGAGCAGCATCGCGGTGCGCTCGACCAGATCGTCGAAATCGACGAAGCCGCGCGCCGCCTTGAGTTTCTGATAACGGCCGATCACCGCGTCGGCGACGGTGAACAGCGCGGCGTTGGCGGCCAGCATCCGCGCCGCCTGCAGGCGGTCCATCAGGCCGGCAACCCGCGCCTTCTCGTCTTCCAGCCGCCCGGCGATGTCGGAAAACTCCTGCTCGAAGGCTTTCGTCAGGAAGCGCTTGCGCGGCTCGCCGGTCGAGGCGGTCAGGAACACCGAAAGATAGGCGTCGAGGGCGTCGGTCTCGTCGGATGCTTCGGCGGCCAGCGCCAGGGCGTCGCCTAGGGCGGCGATCTGCTTGCTGCCGGTCCTGAGTGATTCGGCAACCGCCGTCCATTCGGACCGCGGCAAGTGCGGGCTTGCCAGGATATCGGCGGTGACGGCCGCCTCGTCGTCGCCGGGGCTAAGACCGAGGCTGTCGCGCAACATGGCGAGCGCATCGTCGAGGTCGCCGGCTTCGCGCATCCAGTCCAAGAACGCGCCGCGCCGGGCCAGCACGGCTCTCAGGACGTCGGCAAAGCCCGTGTCGCTCAAGCGCGACAACAGATCGGCGATGGCGTCATACAGCGGGCCGTCCTCGCCCGCCTCGACCAATACCTCGGCGCGCGCCTCCGCGAGCAGTTCGGCGCTGCCGCGTTCCTCCAGAACCGTAAAGCCGGCCGTGACGCTCGCCTCGAAGGGGAACTGCTGCAATAGCCGTTCGCAGAAGGCGTGGATGGTCTGGATCTTCAGCCCGCCCGGCGTCTCGACGGCAGCCGCGAACAGACGCCGCGCCCGGGCCAGCGCCTCGGGCGGCGGGCGGCTGCCCTCGACCTCGGCGATCATGTCGGTGAGTTTGTCGTCGGGCGCCGTCGCCCATTCGCTCAGCCACTCGAAGACGCGGTTCGACATCTCGGCGGCGGCAGCCTTGGTATAGGTGATGCACAGAAGCCGCGACGGGTCGGCGCCCGACAACAGCAGCCGCAGCACGCGCTGGGCGAGCACATAGGTCTTGCCGGCGCCGGCATTGGCGCGCACCCAGGCCGAGCCGCGCGGGTCGGAGGCCGTGCGCTGTGCGTCGACGGTGCCTTTCGGCACGATGCGGGGCGGGACGGGTCGGGGCGGGACGGGGCGGGTGAGCGTGCTCATCGCCTCACTCTCCCCCGCCGCTCGTGGCGCCGAGCCGGCCCCATTCGGGCCAGCGCGAGAGATGGTCGTAGTCGGTAAAGCGGCTAGCGAACTGGGCGCGCGGCTTGACGAAATAGGCCTGGTTTGGATCAGCGAACCGGGCCAGCAGCGTCATCAGGTTTTCAAGCGTCTCGGCGGCGAAGTCCGCGACCGGGCCCGCCTCGGGCGCGACGGTTTTGACCGCACCCGGAATTCGTCCGCCCTTCAGTTCGACATAGGCCAGCTCGTCAGGCGTCAGGCGTTCGAGTTCAGGCCCGAAGCCGCCGCGCATCGCCATTGCCGCTTCCAGCGGCAACTGCGGGCTCAAGCCGATCCGCACCTGTTTCTCGCTCGGCGCGGCGCCGGTCTTGTAATCGACGATGCGCAGGCCGGTGTCTGTCACGTCGAAGCGGTCGGCGCGGCCGCTGATGACGAAGCTGCGTCCGGCGACATCGAACCTGAGCTCTCCCTTCAGTTCCACGAGCCGCTTCGTCAGCCGGGCGCGGTCAGCCGCGTCCTGGCCGACGAACCACTCGGCGATGCGCAGGAAGCGCGGCCACCAGAAGGCGCGAACCTCGGGGAAATCGTCGAGCGCTTCGAACAGCGTTTCACCGATAGCGATCAGGTCGGCGGGTCCGCCCGCGTCGACAGCCTGCACGTAACCGGCCAGCGCGTCGTGGATAATATTGCCGCGCTGAGCGGCGTCCGGGGCCTCGTCCAGTTCCGACAGCGGTTCGAGCCTGAGGATGCGCTTCGCATAGATGGCGTAAGGATCGCGGATCAGCGTCTCGATCTCGGTGACGCTCAGCCGGTCCGGGCGGTCCTCCACGGATGGGCACGGTTTCGGCTCGCCGAGGGTTTCGAGCGGGCCGTCCCACAGGTCGATATGGCGGGCGAGGCCGAGATATCGGTCACCCTTGGCGACCAGCGCCTTGTAGCGCTCCTTGCCGATCACCGCGTGGAAGCGCTGCAGCCAGCGCGAGGCGACCGCCGGGGCGCCGCCGATCTTGGTGGACCGGGCAAGCACGATCTCGGGCGCGCCCATCGCCTGGGCCACGTCGTGCGCGGCGAGGCCAATGAAGCGCTCCGGCGGCTCCAGGCCGATATCGCGGCGCATCGGCCGGTTTAGAAAGGGATCGGTGCGGGTGTCGGCCGGCCAGATGCCCTCGTCGAGCCCGCCGAGAATGACGAGATCGGCCGAGATCAGGCGCGCTTCCAGCGGCCCCAGGATCGACAGGCGCGGATGGCCGGGCGCGCGGCGGCGCACCGGGATGCCGGACATCAGGGCGCGCAGCAGGGCGGGATACTGGTCGAGCCTTGCGGCGAGGCCACCGGGCGCGGCCTCGGCCAGATCGTCGAGGAAGCGCCGCAGCGCTTCGCCGTCTTCTTCCCGAAGCGCAGTTTCTTCCGGCGTCGCGATGACGCGGGCAAGCGCGTCCGCATGGGCGGCGGCGAGCGTGGCAAGGCGGTGATCGGCTCCGTCGACGAGCGCTTCCAAAGGCGCAAGCGCCTCGGCGAGGCGTTCGGCAAGATCGATCGCCGCCTGCCAGTCCGCCTCGTCCAGCCGCCTGACGGCGGGATGCAGGCGGCCGGTCGCCCTGTGCTCGAAGGCGTGCCGTATGGTCCGGACGAGACCCGCACCGCCGGGTGCCGGGCGTGGGCCGCGCAGGACGGTCAGCTCCAGCACGCGCGCCGCCCGCCGCGCCACGCCCGCATCGAGGCCGAAGCGCGCGAGCGGGTGCTGGATCAGCGCGACGAGCGAGACGGGAGCGAGCCGGACGGCCGCCGCATCGGCGATCAGCCGGAACAGTG
>CAJQNW010000472.1 GCA_905479765.1 uncultured Tepidamorphus sp.
GTTCCTGCTATCGATCGAGGCTTTGGCGATCCTGATCGTCGGGGGCGTCGGCAGCGTGGCGGCGTGGTGCTTGGAACTGTTTTCATCGTCGTTCTGCCTGAAGTCGCCTCGGCCTTGTTCGCGCTTCTGGATGACGAGACTGCCCGCACCTTGTCCACCGGCGTCCACGAGCTGAAGAGCATGCTCTACGGCCTGGCCATCATCTTGTTCCTGAGGTTCCAGCCGCATGGGCTGGTCGGCCTGTGGAACGACATCAAACGGGTCTGGGTCTATTGGCCGCTGCGCTACTGAGCCGGTCGGAGCCTGCGACGATAATAAACACCAAAGGAGGAATGCCTGTAATGAAAGCGATCACGTTTCAATGCGCCGCACTCGCGGCGCTGATGATGGCCGGGCCGGCGTTTGCCACCGATCAGGGCGTCACCGATACCGAAATCCTGCTGGGAGAGGTGGAGCCGCTGACCGGTCCGCCCGCACTGCTGGGTGTCGCCCATAACCTCGGCGTGCGTCTGGCCATCGAGGAAGCCAATGCGGATGGTAGTGTTGCCGGCCGCAAGCTGCGCCTCATCGCCGAGGACGACGGATATGTCACCGCGCGCACCATCCAGGCGATCAAGAAGCTGACTTCTGTCGACAAGGTCTTCGCACTGACCGCGCTGTCGGGTTCCGGTCAGGCGCTCGCCTCGATGCCGGTCATCGAGCAGATCGGTATTCCCACGATGTCGCCGATCGGCACGGTCCCCGACCTCTACGATCCGCCGAAGCAGAACCTCTTTGTTGTCGGCCAGACCTACGTCGAAGGCATGCATCAACTCGCCTTGTTCCTCGCCGATAAGTTCCCCGGCAAGAAGTGGGGCATGGTGCTGCAGGACGACGACTACGGCCTTCAGCTCCAGGAAGGCATCGATATGGCGCGCAAGGAAAAGGACATCGGTATCGTTTGCGAGTCCAAGTACAAGCGCGGCCAGAAGGACTTCTCGTCCGAGATGCTGGGCGTCAAGGACGCGGGCGTCGAGGTCTTCATCGCCGGTGGCATCATCAGCGAGAACATCGCGATGGTGAAGGAAATGGAGAAGCTCGACATTGATCCGGCCACGGCGATCTTCTGGCCCGGCCGCGTCTCCGCGGTTCTCAAGCTGATTGGCCCGGCCAGCGACAGCCTCTACGCCGTTGACTACGTCACTCCAATGGCGAGCGACGAAGGCAAGGCGTTTATGGAGCTCGCCAAAGAGCACCTCTCCGAGGAAGAACTGGCGCGCATCAACCGCTACACCCTGACTGGTTACTCCAGCACACGGGCTCTGATCGAGGCGATCAAGCGGTGCGCCGACGACCTCACCTGGGCGTGCACGAATGCTGAATTGGCCAAGACGAAGGGGCTGAAAACGGGTGTCATGGAAACGATCTCGTTCGATGGCTCGCGTTTCTCCAATCAGCCCGTGCAGATCATGCAGGCCGATTTCGAAAACCTGACGTTCAAGCCGGTCGAGTAAAGCTTGCGCCGGCCGGGCGGAAACGTCCGGCCGCCTTTTCTCACCTTTCGAGGATAACTGATGACGTCAATCCTGTCGTTTAGCGGTTACGTCCCCCGCTACCGTCTGGCCCGCAAGGCAATCGCCGAGGCCAACGGCTGGTTCGCTGGCGGAATGGGTGCCATGGCGAAGGGCGAGCGAGCCTATGCCAATTGGGACGAGGACGTCATCACCATGGCCGTCGCCGCGGGGCGCAAAGCGCTTGCGAACCAGACCCCGCCTGCCGAGGTCTGGCTCGCCTCGACGACGTTGCCCTTTGCCGACCGCCAGAACGCGGGAGTCGTGGCCACCGCTCTTGGCTGCGGCGAACAGGTCGGTGCGCTCGACATAGGCGGGTCGCTGAAATCGGCGACCTCCGGACTGCTTGCGGCCGCAAGGGCGTCCGGCGGCGACCATTCCATCCTCCTGGCGACGGCGGAGCAGCGGCAATTCAAGGCCGGCAGTACCGGCGAATTGACATCGGGCGACGCGGCAGCCGCGGTCCTTATCGGGCCCGGAGATGGTGTCGCGGAAATCGTTGGGTCGGCACAGTCTTCCGTCGACTTCGTCGACCACTACAGAGCCTCCGACAAGCCATTCGATTACAATTGGGAAGAACGCTGGGTCCGCGACGAGGGCTTCTCGCGCCTCGTCCCGGTGGTCGCGCGGGACGCCATCAAACGCGCTGGTCTGACGCCGGGCGATATCGACCACTTCATTCTGCCGGCGCCTTCGGCCGCAACCGCGACGATGGTGGCAAAGCGTATCGGCATTGGCGACGGTGCCATCGCCGGCGGGTTGACTGAGACCGTTGGCTTTAGCGGCAGCGCCCACGGCCTGCTCATGCTTGTCGACGTGCTCGAGCGCGGCAGGCCAGGCGAGCGGATCCTGCTGATCGGATTTGGCCAGGGCGTCGATGCGATCGTGATCGAGACGAAACCGGCACTCGCGGACTTCATACCCGCCGATCCGTTGTCGGCGCAGCTTGCGCGCGGCATCGCTTCGGACAACTACATGCGCTACCTGTCGATCAACGGCCTGGTTGAACAGGAACACGGGCTGCGCGCCGAGCTCGACCTTCAGACGCAGCCGACGATCATGTATCGCAACAAGGACGTGCTGCTCGGTTTCGTTGGCGGCGAGTGCTCCGCCTGCGGCGCGGTGCAGTTCCCGAAATCACCGATCTGCGTTAATCCGAACTGCGGCGCGATGAATGCGCAAGGCGATTACCGGTTCGCCGACTTGCCCGCAACGCTGCAAAGCTATACGTCGGACCGGCTGACCTACACGCCCGATCCACCGGCGCGCTACGGCATGGTGAAATTCCGCGACGGAGGATGCCTGATGATGGACATCACCGACGCGCGGGAAGAGGAAGTTGGCGCCGGCAAGCCGGTGACGATGGCGTTCCGCATCAAGGCCGACGACGAGCGTCGCGGCATCAAGCGCTATTTCTGGAAAGCCGTTCCGCGGCTCGATGGGCGAGGGGACATGGCATGACCAAGGGCATTCGCGACAAGGTCGCCATTCTCGGCATGGGCTGCTCCAAGTTCGGCGAGCGCTGGGACATGGACGCCACCGACCTGATGATCGAGGCCTATGTCGAGTGCATGGACGATGCGGGCATCGAGAAGAACCAGATCGACGCGGCCTGGTTTTCCACCGCCCTCGAGGAGCAGCACGTCGGCAAGTCCGCTGTGCCGCTGTCTATCGCGCTGAGGCTGCCGTTCATCCCGGTGACGCGTGTCGAGAACTTCTGCGCGTCGGGAACCGAGGCCTTCCGTGGCGCGGTTTATGCCGTGGCGAGCGGTGCTGCGCAGATTGCGCTGGCCGTCGGCGTCGAGAAGCTGAAGGACACCGGTTACGGCGGCCTTCCACAGCGCACCCGCGGTACGCTCAACGACATGTACTACGCCAATATCTCCGCGCCGGGCGCCTTCGCGCAACTGGCGTCGGCGTATGGGGCAAAGCACGGGATCGATGCCGCCGACCTGAAGCGGGCGATGGCCCAGGGCAGCGTCAAGAGTCACGATAACGCGACCAGGAACGAGAAGGCGCACCTGCGCAAGGCAATCGACATCGACAAGGTACTGAACGCGCCGATCGTTGCCGAGCCTCTGGGATTGTTCGATTGCTGCGGCGTATCCGACGGTGCCGCCGCTGCAATCGTCACGACGCCGGAGATCGCGCGCTCGCTAGGCAAGCACGATCTGGTCTCGGTGAAGGCCATCCAGCTAGCCGTCTCCAACGGCAGGGAGGCGAGCCACGGCAGCTGGGACGGCAGCCATTTCGTCACGACCCGGATCGCCGCCAAGCGCGCTTATGAGGAAGCCGGTATCGACAACCCGCGCGGCGATGTCAGCATGCTCGAGGCGCATGACTGTTTCTCGATCACCGAACTGGTGACGATGGAGGACCTGTTCCTGTCAGGCGAGGGGCAGGCGTGGCGCGATATCCTGGACGGCGATTACAACGCCGACGGCCGCATCCCCTGCCAGATTGATGGCGGCCTGAAATGCTTCGGCCATCCCATCGGCGCGTCGGGCCTGAGGATGCTCTACGAGATGTACCTGCAGCTGC
>CAJQNW010000473.1 GCA_905479765.1 uncultured Tepidamorphus sp.
AGCGGCGACCGGCATCGGCTTCGCTCCGGCCGGCGGCGATCTTCAGCAAGGTCGACTTGCCGCAGCCGTTGCGCCCGACCAGGCAGATGCGGGCGCCCGGCTCGACGGACAGATCGGCGCCCTCCAGCAGCGGAGTGCCGCCGAAGGTCAATTGGATGTCCTGAAGGAGAAGGATCGGGGGTGCCATTGTCCGACGAGGTAGCCCGTTGCGCCCGCCCCGGCAAGATGCCCGATGCAAGATATCCGGATCGATGTCCGTTTCAGCGCCAAGATCGATGCCCGGTTGCCTATTTGTTGAGGATCAGTTTGCCCTGCCGGGTTATCCGCAGGATGTAGCGTTCGTTGTTGTGCCGGATGATGATCTCGCGGCGGCCCTTGAACAGGTCCGACGACTCAATCGATTCGTCGGAGGGGTTCGCGGGGCGATCCGGGGTGCACTGCGCCTTGCCGGCTGGATTTGAGGAAGTCGGGTTAGTTGGCATCTGCCGCTGAAATCCTTTGAAACGCTTGCCAAATCGGCGGCTTCGAAAACGCCCCGATTCTAAACTTGACTTTTATAGTCCGATTATCCTACAACACAACCGCCGACGCCATCGCACCCCGCGAGCGACCGGGTCGGCGAAGTTTCCAGCAAGCAAGCGGCCAACCAGTCGCCCAGCCAGCGCGATTCCTGAACCTTCGTTCGTGGCGCGACGCACGGAGGTTCGCGGACGGGCGGTCGGTCAGGTTTTGGTCGATCTTGGAGCCGGCCGGTCCGTCCGGCGAATTCCGCGGGAATTTGCGGTATTGCCGTGCCGGCAATCGGCGTACGGCGGGCCGCGACAGAAATACGGTTCGGATACGGAACTCTTGTCTGAGCTGCTGCCATCTAACGGTTGATCGGCCCGCGGTCGGGGGATCTGGGCTCATATTGACCGGCAGTACGCAAAGACCTGAGACCCGTAGCCAGTCGCCGGGACGGTGTTGGAACTCCTTCTCCTCCTCCGACACCTTCCCGGCGGCTCTTTATCCGGCCGCTTGCGCGCTTCAATCCTTCGCAGACATCTCAAGCAAGCATTTTTAGGCCGTTACGATCAGGCCGGTACGTTCTCGGCGAGGAAGTCGACGGCTGCCTGCGTGGCGCCGGCGCCGTGCGGGATCTTCAATGCCTTCAGCGCCATGTCGACAGACGCCAGCATCCCCAGGACCGCCGGCGCGTTCGAATAGCCCATATGCGCGATACGCAGGGCTTTGCCCTTCAGATCGCCGATGCCGCCGCCGAGCGTGACGTTGCACTTCTCCAGGCAGTAATCCTGGATGGCCGGGGCATCGTGGCCGCCGCCGACGAGGACGGTGGTGATCGAGGCCGAGCGGGCCCGCGGATCGGTGATGTTGAACTCCAGCACACCGCCTTCGGCCCAGCGCGCGACCGCGCTATGCGTCGCGCCGGCCAGCAGCCGGTGGCGGGTCCAGGCGCCCTCCAGACCTTCCT
Organism: uncultured Tepidamorphus sp.; assembly: GCA_905479765.1. Lineage (GTDB taxonomy): Bacteria > Pseudomonadota > Alphaproteobacteria > Rhizobiales > Tepidamorphaceae > Microbaculum. Next base: position 1,472 of record CAJQNW010000473.1, read on the forward strand.
TCAGAAGAATGTCGAGCGCGGCGCGCAGGCCGAAAAGCAGGTGCTCGGGCGGCGTGCCGCAATATTTCTGGTAGTGCAGCTCGCCTTCGCGCGCCGTCCAGTCCCAGTAAAGCGTTCGCAGGTCGGCCGTCTCATGGGCCGCCAGAGCCTTCTTGTTGGCGGCGACAAAGCCGAGACCGGGCGGGGTCATCAGGCCCTTCTGGGCGGCAGAGACCGTGACGTCGACCTTCCACGCATCCATTTCGTAGGGCATGCAGGCGAGCGAGGCGATCGTATCGACCAGGAACAGCGCGTTGTGGCCGGCTGAATCGATCGCGGCGCGGATCGCCGGGATGTCGTTGACGACGCCGGAGGCGGTGTCGATCTGGACGACGAGGATCGCCTGGATCCGGCCTTCGGTATCGGCCTTCAGGCGCGCCTCGACAGCAGCCGGGTCGACCGCGTCGCGCCAGGTGCCCCCGAACGTCTCGATCTCGACGCCGAGCATGCGCGCCATCTCGCCCCAGTTGTGGGCGAAGCGGCCGCTTTCGAGCACCAGGATGCGATCGCCGCGCGACAATACGTTGGTGAGCGCGGCCTCCCAGGCGCCGTGTCCGTTGGAGGGGTAGATGTAGGTGCGGCCGTCGGTCCTGAATATGTGGCGCAGATCGTCGAGCAGGCTCGTCGTGATGTCGACGAGTTCACCGGTATAGATCTGGATCGCCGGGCGGTGCATGGCGCCCAGAACCTCGTCGGGTATCGTCGTCGGACCCGGAATTCCCAGTACGTCCCGGCCAGTGCGGACCGTCATGTCGCTGTTCCCGTTCAAGAGGATGCTGCCGCCTGGAATGGAGGCGGCGGGCGGTGGCGCGAAAATGCGCCATTTCGCTTATCTCCGGGCCCGGTGCGGCGGTCAAGCCGGCGGGCTGGCCCGATTGCGTGTCCTGCGCTATTGGCCGGCCTGGCGCTCACGCCGGAATTCACTTGGCGTCATGCCGGTTCGGCGCCGGAAGAACCGGCAGAAGTATCCCGGATCGCCGAAGCCCAGTTCGTACGAGACCATTTCTATCGTCGCCGAGGTGTAGATGAGATGGCGCTGCGCTTCGAGCGTCAGCCGGTCGTGCAGGAGGTCGAGGAAGGTCTTGCCGGCGAAGCGGTGGCACAGCCGGTTGAGCCGCGTCTGGCTCATCTCAAGCAGCGTTGCGTAGGCGGCCACTGTCATGTGCTCGCGGTAATGATCCTCGATCAGGCGGCAGGCTTCGGAAAAGATGTTGCGGCCGCCCGTCCGTGCGTCGGCGGTCTCGCCTCCGGTCTCGCCCTGCCTGCGGATTGCCATCAGCAGGGCGTGGAACAGCCACTCGAACATGGCGTTGCGGCCGATTTCGCGCGACTGGAATTCATGCGCCATCTGGTCCAGCAGCGTGGCTATGAAGCCGGCACGGGCCTGGTCGCCTTCGAACGGGATGACACGCGCTTCCAAAAGCAGCGGGTCGAACAGCCCGCGGCTTTCCCGGTGTCCGACGTCGAGCAGCAGCGCTTCCGACACCGTGACGACGTAGCCGAGCGTCTCGGGCGTAAAGGTGAAGCTGTGCACCACGTTGCCGGGTACGCAGATGGCGCAGGGACCGGCGGTCTGCACCTGCGTGTCCTCGATCTGCACGTCGGCGGGACCGTCGACGAGATAGACGATCTGGAACATGCGCCGGTGCATGTGCGGCGCGATGCGCCATTCGTAGAGGCTCGAGCGGACCTGGATATCCTCGATATGGATGAATTCGGGATCGTCGGCACCGGGCTTTTCGCCATAGAGCGCGAAACGCGATACCGGCCCGGTCCCTGGGTCCAAGCACATGTCCTATCCTTTGCTCCGGTCAATGCGGTGAAAAAGTACAATTCAATCTCCGGCTTTGTCCATTAATTCGCTGGATCGCCGGCGATAAAGTACAGATAACTGGCAATCAGGATTACCGGGGACATGCGCACACAGGTCGGGATCATCGGGGCGGGGCCGTCGGGTCTGCTCATGTCGCAACTCCTGCATCGTCAAGGCATCGAAACTGTCGTACTGGAGCGGCACAGCCGCGACTATGTGTTGGCGCGTGTCCGGGCCGGTGTTCTGGAGCACGGCTTCGCCGATTTGATGCGCGAGGCGCAGGTCGCCGAGCGGATGGACGCGGAGGGGCTGATCCATGATGGCTTCGACATCGCCTACGAGGGCAGGCGGCACCGCATCGACCTGAAGGGGCTGACCGGCGGGAATACGGTGATCGTCTATGGCCAGACCGAGGTTACCAAGGATCTCTACGACGCCCGTGACCGGATGGACGGAATCGTCATCCACGGTGCCGAGGACGTCCAGCCGCACGACATCGGTACGGAAATGCCGTTTCTGACCTATTCGCTGAACGGCGAGGAACACCGGGTCGACTGCGACTACATCGTCGGCTGCGACGGTTTTCACGGGGTGAGCCGCAAATCGATCCCGCGCGACACGCTGCGCGAATTCGAGAAGGTCTATCCGATGGGATGGCTTGGCGTCCTTTCACCGACGCCGCCGGTTTCCGACGAACTCATCTACGTCAATCATGAACGCGGCTTTGCACTGTGCTCGATGCGGTCTCCTGAACTGAGCCGATACTACGTCCAGTGCTCGGCCGACGACCGCGTCGAGCATTGGTCGGACGAGATGTTCTGGGAGGAACTGAAGCGCCGGCTGCCGGACGATGCGGCGTCGACGATCGTCACGGCTGCCTCGACCGAGAAGACCATCGCGCCCTTGCGCAGCTATGTCGCCGAGCCGATGCGCCACGGCAACCTGTTCCTTGCCGGCGACGCCGCCCATATCGTGCCGCCGACCGGCGCGAAGGGCCTCAACAGTGCGGCCTCGGATATCTTCTATCTCTACCACGCGATGGTGGATCACTACAGGAAACATGACGATAGCGGGCTTGAGAGTTATTCCGAGCGCGCCCTTGCGCGGGTCTGGAAAGCCGAGCGCTTCTCCTGGTGGATGACGCGGCTGCTGCATCACTTTCCCGGGGAAGACGACTTCGACCGGCGCATCCAGAAGATCGAACTCGACTATCTGTTCTCCTCCGATGCGGCGATGAAATCGCTGGCTGAGAACTACGTCGGCCTGCCGTACTGAGTCGGTCCGTCAGGTCGCCGGGTATCAGACAGAGAGGGGCAACTCGATCCGGAAGGTCGTACCGCCCTCGGCGCTGGCCTTTTCGGCGCTGATGCTGCCGCCGTGCAGATCGACGATGCGCTTGACGATCGACAGCCCCAGTCCGGTCGAGCTTTCGCCGCCGGTCGGCTGAGCGGAGAGCCGCTGGAAGCGCTTGAACAGCCGTGACCGGTCGTCTTCCGAAAGGCCGGGTCCGGTGTCGGACACGCTGATCACCGCGGTCTCGCCTTCCAGGTTCGCCGATATCCGAATGCGTCCGCCTTTTGGCGTGTACTTGATGGCATTCGACACCAGATTGTCGACCGCCTCGCGCAACCGGTCGTAGTCGGCCGAAATCGGCACGGTCGCCGGTGTCTCGACGGAGATGACCTGGGATTTCCGTTCGGCCAGCGGTGCGTTGCTCTCCGTGACGCTTCGGAGGAGGCGGGCGAGATCGAGCGGGTAGCGGCGGATGGCGATGTCCAGGGCGTCATCCATCGCTTCCTTGATCAGCGCGTCGATCATCGCCGTCATGCGGCGTGCCGACTGGGTGATCTGGTCGACCTGCTTGCGGATATTGTCGATCGGCAGCGGGTCGCGCGTCACCTGCTGGCCAAGCATGTCTGCCCGACCGAGGATGACGCTGAGCGGGTTCTTCAAGTCATGGGCGACGATGCCAAGCACTTCGGTCTTGAATGCGTTGGCCCGGTCCAGCTCATCGGTGCGCTGGGCGACGCGTTCTTCGAGGCGAATATTCGATTCATGCAGTTCCTCGTAGAGGACGAGGTTGTCGAAGGCGACCGCAAGGCGCGAGCAGAACACCTCGATGAGCGCCCGGTCGGTCGGCGACATCGGCCGGCCCGTCTCCAGGACGAAGGCGACATCGCGGCCTGACCGGAAGCGGAAGCAGACGGCGAGGCTAGTGCCGCTGTACTCGATACCCTTCCTGGCCACCGCTGCATCGATCAGGGTGCGCGCATCGTCGCTCAGGCCGGCAGCCGAGGTCGGCGCGTGGTCGCCGTGATAGGCGCCGCAGGCAGCGACGACCGACATGTCCTCCCAGCCGGTCTCGCCGCTGCCGAGCACCGAGATGCCGCTGCAGGCGCCGCCGACAAGGGCCGCGAGCTTTTCCAGGACGATCCTGGAAAGCTGCTCGATGGAGCGGGAATCAAACAGGGTCGACGCCGCCTCGATGATGACTTCCAGGCCGCGGCGGGTCTCGTCCATGCGCCGCAACTGGTCGTAGCTTCGCAGTGCCGCGGTCAGCGTCGTGAACAGCTTGTCGGCGGTGAGCTCGGTCTTCGCCTTGTAGTCGTTGATGTCGTAGTCGACGATGACCCGCCGCTCGGGCGCCTGTCCGGGCTGGCCGGTGCGCAGGATGATGCGGATCGTCTCGTTTGCCAGTTCGCCGCGGATACGGCCAACCAGGTCGAGGCCGGCGGAATTGGTTTCCATAACCACGTCGAGCAATACCACCGCCGTGTCGGGATGGGCGGCGATCAGGCTGCGGCCTTCCTCGGCCGAAAAGGCCGACAGGATTTCCAGCCCCTTGTCCTGCAAACGGTAGTCGTGCAGTGCGAACCGCGTGCCGTCATGGACGGCGGGGTCGTCGTCGACAACGACGATCTTCCAGCGTTCGCCGTCGTCCGGCACGCCGGGCTCGGCGTCGTCATCGACCAGAATGACGAGATCGTCGTCGCTCATCCCACAGTTCCGTTATTCACGCCGCTGCTTTCGCTTTCACTTCCGGGCCATTGCCTCGTGGTTTCGAGCGACAATCGACCATGTTGTGAGGAAGCACTTTCCAGTACCGGGCGCGTTTTGGCGTCCGATCGGTCCCCAACCGCTGGATTTCCGAATTATAAACGAAGCACCGGGTAATCACAGTCCCCTCGCCAATACCAGACTGTTGCGGAATCGGCGAACTGGCTCTGCCTGCTATGCCATGGCATTCTCACGCGTCCGAGTCACACTTTGTTTATCAAGGAAGCTTTCCCGTCCATGTCCCGCACCGTCCTCGTCCTCAATGGTCCAAACCTCAATCTGCTGGGAACCCGGGAGCCCGAAATCTACGGCAGCGAGACGCTCGGCGATGTCGAGGCGCGCGTCCGCGCCCGCGCCGGCGAACTGGGGATCGACGTCGACTTCCGCCAGTCCAACAGCGAAGGCGAACTGGTGAGCTGGATTCAGGAAGGGCGCGGCAGCGTCGTTGGCGGAATCATCAATCCGGCCGGATACACCACCACCTCGGTCGCGATTCTGGACGCGATCCTTTCCTGCGACTATCCAATGATCGAAGTTCATATCAGCAACATCCACAAACGCGAGGATTTCCGTCAGAATTCCTTCGTTTCCAAGGCTGCCCTGGGCGTGATCTGCGGGCTTGGAACGCATGGTTACCTGCTGGCGCTTGAGGCCCTCGACAAACTCACCGCGACCTCGGAAGGGTGAATTGCCCGGTTATCCGGTGCGGGCGGTAACGAAGTCCTCCTAAAACCGGGTGCATGGGCGAAAATGCTTCGCTAAACTAACCTTTCCGACAACAGCCCGGCGACCGCGTAAATTCGTGTCAGACAATCCGCACATTCTTGTCGTTGACGACGATCCCGACGTGCGCGAGATGGTCCGGGAGTATCTCCTTGCCAACGACTACGTGGTTTCGACCGCCGAGGACGGCAAGGCGATGAAGGCCGTGCTGGCCGAGCGTCCGGTGCATATCGTGGTGCTGGACCTCAAGATGCCGGGCGAGGACGGCTTCTCGCTGACACGCTATCTGCGCGATCAGGGCCCTGTCGGCATCATCATGCTGACCGGCAGCGGCGAAGTCGTGGACCGGGTGGTCGGCCTCGAACTCGGCGCCGACGACTACCTCACCAAGCCCTTCGATCCTCGCGAACTGCTGGCCCGCATCCGCAGCCTGGTCAGGCGGCTGTCGAGCGGCGAAACAGCCGCGGACGACCCGCCGGCGACCATGGGCCACGAAGTGGTGATGGGTCTTTGCATCCTGAACCTCGATTCGAAGCGGCTGTATACGCGCGACGGCGAAGACGTGGCGATGACGTCGATGGAATTCGACCTGCTGAAGTCATTCGCCGAGCGGCCCAATCGGGTGCTGTCGCGCGATCAGTTGCTCGACATGGCGCATAACCGCGACATGGAGGCATTCGACCGGTCGATCGATATCCGCATCATGCGGCTCAGGCGCAAGGTCGAGCCGGATCCGAGCAAGCCGGAAGTGCTGAAGACGATCCGCGGCCTCGGCTACATGTTCGTTCCGGCGGGAAAGCGGTCCGGGAGCTGATCGGGGCCCGGTCGGGGTTCGGTCGGGGAAACGAACCGGTTTTCGGGTTCGGATACTTTTAAAAAATCACGGCTTAAAAAAACACCACCGGCGGCTGGGAGGTCAGTACCAGCCACCGGTGATTGAAGAAACAGGCCGGGTGGACAGCCTGTCTTAGATAACGATGACGCGGGCGCCGATTTTGACCCGGTCGTAGAGATCGACGACATCTTCATTGAGCATGCGGATGCAGCCCGAGGACATCGCCTGGCCGATCGAGGCCGGCTGGTTCGAACCGTGAATGCGGTAGATGGTCGAGCCGATATACATGGCCCGGGCGCCGAGCGGATTATCGATACCGCCGGGCATGTAGTCGGGCAGACCCGGCTGACGCTTCTTCATCTCTTCAGGCGGCGTCCAGCCCGGCCACTCGCGCTTCATGGAAACCTTGTGCGATCCCGCCCATTCGAAACCCGGACGGGCGACGCCGATCCCGTAGCGCATGGCCCGACCGTCATCCAGCACGAGATAGAGACGGCGCTCGCCGGTGTTGACGACGATGGTGCCGGGTGCGTGATTGCCCGTGTATTCGACGATCTCGCGGGGAATACGCCTTGCTTCGCTCCGGACGGCCGTCTTCGGCGTCTGGAGAACCCGCATCGTCAGCGGGTCGAACTGGACGTTGGCGTTGGCCTGGGAAACCGCGGCCGGGGAAACCGCGAACGCGGCGACGGCCACGGTTGCGGCGAAAACGATACGCTTCATTGTTGCCTCCACTTGAATTCTCATCGCTTACCTAACGGACAGGCGTTGAGATCGGGTTCAGCGTTGAGCGACAATCGTCGCGGCCGGAGTAACGATCGATATACGATCGTCCGGCCGGGATTTGATTGTGACCTGGCGCGGGGCGTGCGAATCGTCGCTTTCGGCGGCCAGTTCAAGACATCCAGCCGGAATCCGCGGCCAGGTGTAGGACGCGCAGTTTCCGACGATGTTCAGCTTGTCGGATTTCGGGGCGAAGTCGGGCGCCGGCGCGGTTTCGGCACCACGCTCGGTGCTCAACGCCTCGCGAAGCGCGCCGCCGATGTTGAAGGCGGGATGGCGATCCTGAAGTTTTGCATGGTCCACACCGACCGTCTGCTCGCTATGCGAGGGCTGGGTAAGAAAGACAATCCCGGTTGCGGCGACGGCCGACAGGATAATCATCGTGCGGGTGGTCAACATGGTCCTCTCCTGTGCCCCTGTTGCGGGGCTTTTCAATTCCGATGCTGTCAAATTAACGCCCGACCTTTTCTTTCGTTGCACGCCAATGGCAGATTTTGGTTTCAATGATTTCGTGCGGCACCTGCAGATACCCGGCAGGACTGGCCGCGTGAGTCCCGCCGAAACATGCCGATTTCGCGTATTCAGGAATTTCAAACACCGAAATTGGAGGCTTGAACGAGCATTGGCGGCCAATTTCGTCTGCTTCACCGTATTTATTCCGGGCCTTGCCAACTACAATCTTCACTTCCCGCAATCAGGCAGTTAACCTGCCGCAACGAAATCATCACGAGCGAACATCGATACTCTCCCGCCTTCAGAACACTGGCGACCCTCGGTCGTATCGTCACCAGAACGGCCGTGGTCGGGGAGTGCGTTGCCGTGAACAGGCAGCAGGCGCAGAACATGTGCGAGACACGCAAAATCAAGGTTCTGGAACTGCCCTTGACGGGTGGCTGTGCCTGCGGGCGGGTTCGGTACGAGATTTCGACCGCGCCGATCGACGCGGGCTATTGCCATTGCGGCCTCTGCCGGCTGACGACCGGGGCGGTGATGCTCGCCTGGGCGACCATTCCCATCCACGGATTTCATTACACGAGCGGAGAGCCCAGCGTTTATCCTTCCAGCGCCTGGGGGGAGCGCCGGTTTTGTTCCCATTGCGGGGCACAGTTCGAATACCGGGCCCAGAAAAATCCGAGTGTCGTCGACGTCAACATCGGCCTTTTGGACAGGCCCGAGCTCGTCCCGCCGGCAAGTCACGTCTGGGTCGAGGACGAAGTGCCCTGGCTGCATATCCAGGATCACCTGCCGCGCTACCTCGGCCGCGGTCCCGATATCTGACCGGCCCGGCCCGAGGCGCAATGTCCGGGTTCAAAGGGGCCATATGCTGAAGATCTATCGACGGCCGGCTCGTCAATCCGCCGGCTCGTCAATCCGTTGCCGCCAGCGGCAGTTACGTCCGGCAGGGCCTGTCGCCCGCGAAAA
>CAJQNW010000474.1 GCA_905479765.1 uncultured Tepidamorphus sp.
GATACCGAACTCGCAGGCGGCATCAATCCGATGCTCAACGATTTCGGCCGTTCGTCGGAAGCCCGTCAGTACAGTGGCCGCAAGGTTGGGTCCGACTGGCGCTGCCCATTCCACCCGCAATCGTCGCAGGTGCGCTCGTGATAAACCGCATACCGCCGCGCTCCGGCGCCGCCATTTCCTTGCAAAGGGGGCAGTTCCTGACGGTGATCGATCCGAACGGTGAGCAGGTATCCGATCTTGTCGCGTTCAGCGCGGACGATCATGCCGAATACATCTCCTCGGGCCGTTCGATCGATTACGCCAGCCGCCTGTTCCTGACGACCGGCGATACGCTCTATTCAAACCGGTCACGGCCAATGCTGCGCATCGTCGCCGACGAAGTCGGCCGGCACGATTTCACCCTGACGCCGTGCTCGGCCGATACGTTCCGGATTATCTACGGCGACGAGCACCCCCACCATGGATGTCAGGGCAACTTGGAGCAGGCGCTTGCGCCCTATGGCATCGGGCCCGACGCCATTCCGATCGCGTTTAACGTCTTCATGCATGTGGACGTCAACGGCGAGACAGGGAAAATCCGGGTGCTGCCGCCGCTCAGCCGCGCCGGAGACCGCATCGTGTTCGAGGCGGCGATGGACCTCGTCGTCGCCATGACCGCCTGTTCGGCCGGGCAGTCGAACAATTTCCGCTACAAGCCGATCGACTTCGAGGTGAGCGACACCGCTCCTGCAGCTGCTGACACCTGATTACTTCACGCCGATGCCAGGAGTGCGAAATTCAAGCGCTCGAACCGTACGATGTCGGTCCGTAAAGCCAGGAACAGCGCCATCGTCTTTCCGCTACGGATTTCGGGTCTTGCCGTGTGCCGAAGCGTGAAACGCCATATACGCACGCTGGATGGAAATCTGGTCCGCCAGAAACCTTGCGTCGTGCCAGACACCCCAGATGAAGGAGGATCCGCGTCGCGATTGCCACGGCAATCCCAGGAAATAGACCCCGGGCTCAGCGGACACGCCACGCTGATGCTTCGGGCTGCCGTTTTCGTCGAAGGCTTCGACCTTCAGCCAGTCATAGTCGAATGCGAAGCCGGTTGCCCAGATGATTGTCGCGATGCCGGCCTCGGCCAGGTTCAGTTCGAGGATCGGATTGATCAGGCAGTCCGGGTCGGGGCCAATGATGTGAGCCTCGGGCTCTTCGGGTAGGTCGAGACCGTTGCGGGCGATGTAAGCGTCAGCTTCATCCAGCACCGAGAGATAATTCGCGTCCCCGCGCGCGATGCTGCGCGCAAGGTCAGGGGCAAACGACATCGCGCCGTTTTCGAAGCTTTCCGCCCGGCCAAGCAGCGTGATGCCGGTTTCGGCGAGGCGCCGGAAGTCGATCGTCTTGCCGCCGTCTGCCCCGCTCACCGCGATCGTGACATGTTCTGCGCCTGCCGCGGGCGTCACGGCATCCCACTTGCCGAGGACGCCCAGCCACCAGCAATAGTCCCGGCCGCGATAGCCCCGCGGTGGCCTGTCGTGCGGGCCGACCGAGAGGTAGACGCGCTTGCCGGACTGCCGCAGATCGTCGGCGATCTGCGTTCCCGACGAACCCGCTCCGATCACCAGAACCGCGCCCTCGGGCAGCTGGCCGGGATTGCGGTAGCCGGTGGAATGGATCTGCAATACTCCCGCGTCTTCGGGAACCATGGCCGGGACGACCGGGCGCTGGAACGCCCCGGTGGCGGCGACCACATAGGCGGCCTCGATCGGGCCGTCCGACGTCTCGACGCGGAAGCCTGACCGGCCGGCTTTTCGTTCGACCGACTTCACCTCCACGCCGGTGCGGATCGGCGCGGCGATCTTTTCGGCGTAGGCGGCGAAATAGTCGGCAACCTGTTCCTTGCCGGCGAAGGCATCGGGGTCGATGTCGTCGAACATCATGCCGGGGAAGCGGTCGTGCCAGGCCGGACCGTTGGCGACCAGCGAGTCCCAACGCTCGGAACGCCATCGTTCGGCAATCCGGCCACGTTCGAGGACGAGATGCGGAATATCGGCCGTGCCCAGATGCTCGCTCATGGCCACCCCGGCCTGGCCGCCGCCAACGACGAGTACCTCGGTCTTTTCGATCGGCATGTCGGCGCCCTCTCTTCGGCTTTTCTCAGTCATCGCCCGGCACTCCATAGGAGGGCGCCTGAGTGGGATCCTCGGCGCGCTGGACATAAGCCGCCATCTGCGGGCGGTAGACCTCCCAGGCAGTTCGTAGCATGCCGATTGGATCGTCTGCCCAGTCGATGCGCAGGTCGGCCAGCGGCCACGACAGCCGGTCCGCCACCGTCAATCCCGCCGAATGGACGGGCCCGGCCTCGCCACCGGCCGCAAGTCCCGCTTCGAGAGCGGCCATCAGCCTGTCGCCGAGATGGCGTTGCGTCCCCTCGAATGCCGCGATCATGGCAGCGGGTACGGTGTCATTTGCCAGGAGATTGCCGCCCGCGGCGCAATCGCGGCCTTCAGCCTCTCCCCACAGACCCAGCACCTGTCGCCCGGAATGGATGGCTACGGTTCCCCTGGCATCCACGACCATCAGTTGGCGATATTCGATGTAGGGTCGGCCGGTGGTGATGTCGGCAAGCGCTTGCGCCGCCGGAAGGCCGGCCTCGAGCCGGTCCAGAAGCAGGGTGCCAAGCGCCGGGTCGGTGACGTTCTGGCTCGCCACCGCGCCGACGCCTGCACGCACATGGGCGCAGCGCGCGGCCACGGCGGGCGATGACGAGGAGATCGCCATTCCGAACTGCCCAGTCCGGGCGCATCGGGCAACAATGGAAAAGGTCATGCCTGGCCTCGATCTGGATTTCGAAACGAGCGGTCAATCGGGGATGACGGCGGTGCCGTCGATTTCGACCAGCCAGTCCGGGCGGGCAAGCGCGGTGACGACCACGCCGGTCGAGACGGGATACACATCCTTGATGTATTCGCCCATCGTCCGGTAGACCGCCTCGCGATGGCGCACGTCGGTCAGATAGACTACGACCTTGCACAGATGCTCCATGCGGCCGCCGCACTCTTCCAGAAGCTGGCGGATGTTCTGCATCACCTTGTGGGTCTGTTCGACCGGGTCGTGACTGTCGATGTTTTTCGCCGTATCGAGATCCTGCGGGCACTGGCCACGCAGGAACACCATCCGGCCCCGGGCAACGACGGCTTGGCACAAATCGTTGTCCAGCTTCTGTTCGGGATAGGTGTCCTTGGTGTTGAACTTCCGGTGCCGCGTGTGGGCCATGGTCTCGCTTCCTGGTTCGGTCTTCAAAGAGGGGTCTCGTCGGCCGGAGAGGCGCAGAACCTTTCCAAGGCAGCGTCGAGCGTTGCGTCGCAGGCCACAAGCTCGGTTTTCGCGATGAATTCGTCCGGCCGGTGGCCCTGCGCCATGTCGCCGGGTCCGCAGATCACCACCGGCACGCCGAGTATTTGCGCGAACAGGCGGCCCTCGGTCCCGAAACTGAGCCGGCAGTCGCCGGTTTCCGAAGGCAGGCATTCGGCGAAGGCCCGCACGGCGAGGGCATCACGGTCCGTCGCAAGGCCGGGATAGCGCCCCGTCTCCGTTACCGTCAGATGCGCCTCCGGGAAGGCGGCGCGGTATGGCGCGAGGATCGCCGCAGCGGCCTCAGCCAGCCTCGCCGCCAGGCCATCGGCATCGTCCGTGGCCAGCACACGCACCTCCATGAGCAGTTCGGCCTTGTCGGGCACCAGGTTGACGACTGTTCCGCCGTTGAGCCTGCCGACATGCACGGTCGCATAAGGCACCGAATATCCGTCCTCGCGCGGCCCCTGCAGGGCGATCTCGGCCTGCAGGCCTCGCATGGCGGTCATGAAGTCGCCTGCCAGATGCAGGGCATTGAGCGCCTGCGGCGCCTCGGCCGAATGGCGCGCCGTCCCTCCGGCGTCGACCGTGAACGCCATTTTGCCCTTGTGCCCCAGCCCGAGACGCATCGAGGTCGGTTCCCCCACGACCACGAGATCGGGCCGGATGTTGCGCGCGGCAATCGCCTCCAGCATCGGGCGGACGCCAACGCAGCCGATTTCCTCGTCATAGGAAAACGCCAGCCACAGGGGCCGCGCGAGCGGTCGGGCTGCGGTGCGCTGTGCCAGCGCCAGCATGGACGCGACGAAACCCTTCATGTCGGTCGTGCCCCGCCCGAAAAGCAGCCCGTCCCGCTCGGTCAGTTCAAAGGGCGGCACGGTCCAGGCCTGGCCTTCCACCGGGACGACGTCGACATGGCCGGACAGCATCAGCCCGCCCGGAAGATCCGGCCCGAGGCGCGCGAGAAGCGCGGCCTTCTGGCCGGTGGCGTCGTGAAACCGGGAGCAGACCGCGCCCGCCGCCGTCAGGACCGCCTCGATCTCGGCGACAAGCGGCAGGTTCGTCGCAGCGCTGACGGTTGCATGGCCGACCAGTCGCGCCAGCCATTCGTGGGTCGGGGTTGCCAAGGTCACGCGATCTCCATGCCCCTATCCAGTATCAAATTGGCCGGGGCAAGCAAGGCAGCCGCCTGCCGTTGATGATAGTCTTCACGCTCGGCCAAATGGATTGCTCACCGAACGGCAAACATGCGCGATGGAGGAGGCCTATGGCTCAAGGGCGGCAACAGAAGCCCTTGTTGACGGGTTCGCAGCTTAAAGCCGCTCAATTGATATTCAGGACAGTTTTTAGGAACTGGTATCCAACGTACTTTAGTATGAATACCCGTAGAACGTTATGTCCTCACACCGCACAACTATTCAGTTTCCCGCACCAATCCGAGGGAACGGCGCACCGTTTCGGCGGCCTCCAGCATCCTCGCGAGATAGACTGGCTCCTTCGCGCCGACCATCTGCGGAGTAAGCCCGGCCATCGACAACGCACAGACGATCTGGCCGTTATCGTCAAGGACCGGAACGGCCAGGGCGGCCAGGCCGACCGTCACGTCGTCGACTGCAAATTCCCAGCCGCGCGTCCGGACCTCCTCAAGATGCTCCCGTAACATGGCGGGATCGGTCAGCGCGGCAGGGGTGACCGCCTCGAGCGGCCGGGACAGCATCGCTTCGATCTCCTCTTCGCTCTGATAGGCAAGCAATAGCTTCGGCGCGCCGCCACTGTTGATCGGCAATGTTCCGCCGACAGGCCACCAATGGACCTCCATGCCCTTCATGTCGTGCAGACGTTCAAGGCACAGTGCCGAGTGATCGCGATAGACCGACAGGAACGTCGTCAGATGCAGCTCTGCGGCGATGTCGGCGAGGACCGGCACGGCGACAGACCGGAGATCGAAGTCGTCGATGACACTGCCCGCCAACGCCCGAATAGCCCGGCCGAGCCCGTAGCGCTGCGTGACGGGATCCTGGACGACGAAACCGCAGTTCATCAGGGTGACTAGAAGGCGCCGTGTCGTACCCTTGTCGAGACCGGTCGCCGAGGCCACCTCCGACAACGACTGTAATGGCCGCTGTCCGAATGTCTTGAGGATATCGGCGGCCCGCACCACCGCTCTGACATTCATGCCGCCGGTCGTCGCCGCCGCCTTTCCGCCGCCGGATTCCCCCATACTGCCACCTCTCCCATTCTTGTCTTTCACTCAACTCGTCCCAGCACCGTACCCGGGGAAGTTGCGCCGATCATGCCCGAATTCGCCCTGCGGAAATTAGCACGCTAGTTTCACTATATGAAATGCATTTTATGGTTTGACACAAACCGCCGTCCGATGCTTTCATTCCTGCAACAACAAAACTGAATGAGATGACTAGGGAGAAGCGAAGGTGGGCCACTGGCGCATCGGTGACGTGACCGTGGAGCGGGTCGAGGAATTTTCCTCGCCGGGCTATCCGCCGTCGCTGCAGTTTCCCGATTACGATCCCGCGATCTTCGACGCGTTCCCCGAGCTTCGGGACATGGACCGGCTCGATCCCGAGACCGGCCGGACCTACGCCTCGATTCACACCTGGCTGCTGCGCGCCGGCGACGAGATCGTCCTGGTCGACACCGCGACGGGGAACGACAAGCCGCGCACCGATCCGAAGTTCGAACGCTTCCACATGCTGGATGCCCCCACCTACCTCGACCACCTCGCGGAAGCCGGCGTCAAACCGGAGGAAGTGACGATCGTCGTCAACACCCACATGCACGTGGACCATTCGGGCTGGAACACCCGGCTCGAAAACGGACGCTGGGTGCCGACCTTCCCGAACGCCCGCTACGTGTTTGGCGCCGACGAATACAGGAACTGGCAGCCCGGCGGCGTAACCGCCACGGCGCAACCCGAAGGCGTTCCGGTGATCGAGGATTCGATCGAGCCGATCGTCGAGGCCGGCCTCGTCGAATGGGTATCGGACGGCGACGAACTCCTGCCGGGCATCACGTTCCACGCCGCGCCCGGCCACACCTCGGGCCAGCTCATCATGCAGGTGGAATCGAACGGCGACGCGGCGATATTCACCGCCGACTGCATGCACCGCGCGATGCAGATCTACCGCCCGACGCTCAACTGTTTCCTGTGCGAGGACAACGACCTCGCTCCCATAACGAGGGCCAAGGTGCTGGAGCGCTGCGCCGAGCGCGAGGCGCTGATCTTCCCCGCCCATTTCGGCGCGCCGCATGCCGGCCGCGTCAAGCGCCGGGACGGCGCCAACGGGGTTGGGAGCGGCTACCGCTTCGAACCCATCGAACCGACCGACTGACGCGAGACCAAAGACAATGAGTGTATCCCCCGACACCCT
The DNA here is from genome assembly GCA_905479765.1 of uncultured Tepidamorphus sp. GTDB lineage: Bacteria > Pseudomonadota > Alphaproteobacteria > Rhizobiales > Tepidamorphaceae > Microbaculum. Next base: position 6,726 of record CAJQNW010000474.1, read on the forward strand.
GCAAACGACCCACCCCGCGATCGACCCGCTGACCACCGCGCTCGGCGACGCGGTCATGGCCGACGACGCGACGCGCGACTACTACGCCAACGACATCTTCTGGCAGCCGGGAATCCGCCCGCTCGCCGTCGTCATGCCGACGTCGGCCGAGGATGCCGCCACGGCGGTTCGTCTCGCGACCGAGAACAGTATCGCCGTCGTGCCGCGCGGTGGCGGCATGTCCTACACCAAGGGTTATCTTCCAGCCGTCGAGGAAGCGATCGTCGTCGACGCCCGCAAGCTTGACCGGGTGATCGAGATCAACGCCGACGACCTTTATGTCACCGTCGGCGCCGGCTGCACCTGGGCGAAGCTCAACGAGGCACTGGAGGAATCCGGACTGCGCACCGGCTACTGGGGGCCGCTGTCGGGCGTCAACGCCACCGTCGGCGGCGCCCTGTCCCAGAACAGCGCTTTCTTCGGGTCGACCCTGAACGCCACCGTCGCCGAATCCGTGATCGGCGTCTCGGTCATCCTGGCCGATGGCAGCATTGTGACGACCGGCTCGGGCGGGCGGACGAACGCCAAGCCGTTCACCCGCGAAGGCGGCCCCGACATGACCGGGATGTTCCTCGGCGACAACGGCGCGATGGGCCTCAAGGTCGCCGCGACCCTGCGCCTGTGGCGCAAGCCCGATGCGACCGGCTATCTGTCGTTCGGGTTCAAGACGATGGCCGACATGGCCGCTGTGCAGGTCGACATGGCCCGCGAGCGGCTCGTTGCCGAGGGCTTCGGCATCGACAAGACAAAGGCCTCCCACTCAGCGAGCGTCAACCGCATTTCCGATAACCTGAAGACACTCGGAAACGTCGCCAAGGCCGGCAAGACGCTGATCGGCGGCCTCAAGGATGCCGCAGCCGTCGCCGCCGGCGGCGCGAGCTTCCTGAAGGCGCACGAATTCACGCTGCACCTGGTGGTGGAAGCGCGCAACGACGACGAGTTGAAAACCTCGATGAACCGCGCCCGCGAGATCGGCGCCAAGTACGGCGTGGAAATCGAAAACACCGTGCCGAAGGTGATGCGCTCCAAGCCGTTCAGTCCGGTTCGCGGCATGCTCGGCCTCAACGGCGAACGCTGGGTGCCGATCCACGCCATCTTCGCGCTCGGCGACTGGAAGAAGGTCGTCGAGGCGAACGACGCCTTCTTTGCCGAGTGGAAGCCCTTCATGGACAAGCACGGTATCGTCTATTCCGTCATGACCATGACCGTCGGCACGGAATTCTTCATCGAGCCGGCGTTTTACTGGAACGACGAGATCACGCCGCTGCACGCCAAAAGCGTCGGCGAGGACGTGGTCAGGCCGTGGCTGGATCGGCCGGCGAATGAGGCGGCACGCCACGCGGTCGTGGAACTGCGCGACGCGACTCAAGATCTTTACCTGCGGCTTGGCGGCGTCAACTGGCAGGTCGCCCGCGACTATCCTTACAAGTCAGTGCTCACCCCCGAGACCTGGGCACTGCTGGAGGCCTTCAAGCGGGCAGTCGATCCGCGCGGCCTGATGAATCCGGGCTCCCTGGAACTGGCGGCACCCGCCCCCACCAATTGATTGAACCGGGCGGCGGATCCCCGCGTCCGATGGAGGAGACTATGGGCTATACGATCACCGAGAAGATTCTCGCGCGCGCCGCGGGCTTGCCGGCGGTAAAGGCGGGCGATGAGGTCATGGCCAAGCCGGACTACGTGCTGGCGTACGATTTCCCCGGCTATACGGACGTCTACTTCAAGCAGATGAAGGAGGAGTTCGGCATCGACAAGGTGGCCGAGCCCGAGCGGTTCGGCATTTTCATCGATCACATGGTGCCGGTCGCAACCCCGAAGGAGGAAGAACTCCACCAGGGCACGCGGGCCTGGTGCGCCGAGAATGGCGTCGAGCTGTTCGAGCGTCGCGGCATCGGCCATCAGGTCGCGGCCGAAGTTGGCTACGCGACACCCGGCGCCTTCGTCGTGCATTTCGACGGCCACATCAGTCAGCTCGGCACCTTCGGCACGCTCGGCATCGGCATGCGCCGCAACGTGCTGGAAGCCTTCGTCCGCGAAAAAGTATCGATCAAGGTGCCGCACACGGTTCGCGTCAACCTGCATGGTGAATTGCAGAAGGGCGTCATGGCCCGCGACGTGTTCCATCACATGGTCCGCGTGCTCGGTCCCGCCTCGTGCCGGTTCCAGGTTCTGGAGTTGGGCGGTCCGGGAATCGAGACCCTGACCACCGAAGGCATCCAGTCGATCACGTGCCTCGCAATGTTCACCGGCGCCGTGACGGCCATCGTCAATCCGGACAAGGAGCGGCTCGACTACGCGCTGCCGCGCGCCCGCAAGAAACTCGAACCGGTCTATTCCGATGCGGACGCCGAGTACGCGGCCGTCCACGACATCGACCTGTCGGACCTGGAACCGATCGTCGTCGTTCCGCCGACTCCGGCCAATACCCGCAACCTGTCGGAATATCTCGGTCTCGACGTGCAGACCGGCTATCTCGGCTCCTGCGCCTCCGGCCGCCTCGAGGACATGGAGATCGCCGCGCGCATCCTCGAAGGACGGCAGGTCAAGACCGGCTTCATGCTGCACGTCATCCCGACAAGCCAGGAGATCATGGCCGAGGCTGCGCGGCGCGGATACGTCTCGACACTGGTCGAAGCCGGCGCCTTTGTCTCCTCGTCGAGCTGTGACTACTGCTTTGGCCGCATCGCAACGATGACGGAAGGCCAGCGGGCGGTTTCGACCGGAACGCTGAACGTCAAGGGCCGCATGGGCAGCCCGGATTCGGAGATCTACCTGTGTAACGCGGCAACGGTGGCGGCCTCGGCGATCGAAGGCCAGATCGCCGATCCGCGGAAGTATCTGTGAGGTCCGCCATGCCGCTCGAAAATCTCAAAGGAAGGGTCGCCTTCATCTTCGAAGAGGACGACTTCGACGTCGACCAGATCGTCGGGGTCAAGAACATCAAGATCCAGGACGTCGACGAGCTCGCGGCCCTTGCGATGTCGTCCTACGACCCGGGCTTCGCCAAGTCCGTGAAACCCGGCGACGTCATCGTCGGCGGCCACAACTTCGGCTACGGCCATCCCCACTACCCGCCGATGAAGGCACTGCGGCACTTAGGGATTACAGGCGTCATCGCCGAGTCCTTCTCGCCCGGCTACTGGCGCGGCGAGATTTCGATGGGCTTTCCGCAGGCGAGTTGCCCCGGCATCCGCGGCCTCGTCGAACGCTGGGACGACGTCGAAATCGACTGGAACGCCGGCGTGATCCGCAACCTGACCAAAGGCACGGAGTTGCCCTTCGAGCCGCTTGCGAAGGCCGATGCGCTGATGCTCGAGGCCGGCGGCCTCGTTCCCTACCTCAAGCAAACCCCCGCGTCGTGAGCGCCGGGCAAGGAGATTCACCATGGCAAGAACCGATGAATTCAAGTCCCGCATCCTGGCCCAGAAGACGATCTGGGCGGCGGGCGCCTATGACGCGCTGTCCGCGAAGCTCATCGAGGAGGCCGGCTTCGACGCCCTGCTGACCTCCGGCTTCGGCATTTCCGCGTCCTATCTCGGCCAGCCCGACGCAGAACTCTACACGATGTCGGAGAACCTTGCCGTCACCAGTAATGTGGTGAGTGCTGTCGACATTCCGGTCATCGCCGATATCGACACGGGCTACGGCAACGCGATCAACGCGATGCGCACGGTCCGGGAATTCGACCGGTCCGGTGTCGCCGCCGTCATCCTCGAAGATCAGGTTGCCCCGAAACGTTGTCCGATCTGCGTCTCCGGCGTCGAGGTGATCCCGCTCGACGAGGGCATTTCCAAGATCGAGGCGGCCGTCGCCGCCCGGCAGGATCCCAACATGCTGATCATCGCGCGCACAGACGTGATCGACGAGGCGCAAGCGATCGAGCGCGGCAAGGCCTACGTCAAGGCCGGTGCCGACATCATCCAGCCAATCTCCAAGTGCTTCAGCTCGATCGAGGGCCTGCGCGCCATGCGCCAAGGCTGCGGCGTGCCGCTGTCGCTTCAGGTGCTCGGCTGGCTTGAAAAAGACCTGTCGCCGAAGGAGATCGAGGAGGTAGCCGGTATCGCCACCTTCCCGCTCGTTCCCCTGATGACCGTCGCCACCGCGTTGCGCGAGAACCTGAAGGTTCTGGCCGAGAAGCACAGCGCCAGGGACCTGCCGCGCCCGGTGACGAACCACAACGACTTCATCGACTTCATCGGCTTCACGCAAGTCGAGGAACTTCAGCTCAAGTACCTGCGCGCCAGCTGACGCAACACCCTGACCAATCAAACCCTGAACGGGAGGAAAACAATGAAACTCGGAAAACTCTTAATGGCTGCGGCGGCTGCGACCGTCCTGGCCGGCGCAGTCGGCGCCCATGCCGAAGACAAGGCGCCGGTCCGCATCGGCACCATCGCGCCGCTGTCCGGCCCCGGCGCATTCGACGGCCAGCTCGCCGTCGAAGGCATGGAGGCCATGGTCGAACTCATCAACGAGAAGGGCGGTGTGCTCGACGGCCGCAAGCTCGAACTCGTCAAGTACGACGACAAGGGCAACCCGGAAGAAGGCGTCAGCGCCGCCAAGCGCGCGCTGGAACAGGACGACGTCGACCTGATCGTCGGTGGCTGGTTCTCCTCCGTGGCCCTGACCATGAAGGAGGTGACGCGTGACCGGATCATCAACATCATGACCAGCACGCAGCACCCCAACACCACCAAGGAAGGCCACAAGTACCTGTTCCGCCTGAACGCCACCTCGGTGATGATGTCGGACACCTATTCGAAGTTCATCTGCGACAAGATGGGCATCAAGAACATCGCCTTCATCACCATCAACGACGACTACGGACGTCTCGAGGTCGAGAACTACAGGAAGCTGCTCGGCGCCTGCGGCATCGAGGTGCTCGGCAACGAGTTCTACAACAAGGAAGACACCGACTTCACGACGGCGCTCACCAAGATCAAGGCACTGAACCCCGAGGCCATCTACGTCTCGGCGATCAACACCGCCCAGGGCGCGACGATCTACCGCCAGATCAAGCAGACCGGCTACAAGGGCACCACCATCGCTTCGGCCGGCAACATGAACCCGAAGCTGGTGGAACTGTCCGGACCCGCGCTTGAGGGCGTCTACTCGGTCTCCCTATTCGCGCCCGACAGCGACAATCCGAAGCTGAAGGCCTGGATCGCCCAGTACGGCAAGATGTTCGACAACGAGCCCTCCTTCATCGGTTCGCTCGGCGCGCAGGCGGTCGAGCTGCTCGCCGGTGCCATCGACGAAGCCGGCAGCGCCCGCGACTACGACAAGATCGAAGCGGCCCTGCGCGGTCATTCCTGGGACACGATCCTGGGCACGATCACCTTCGACGACATTGGCCAGGCGATGCAGAACATTTACCTGGTGCAGGTCAAGGACGGCGCGATCACGTCTGTCACGAACTGATCCAACTCCCTCCACGATCGGACCCGCGGCGACGCCGCGGGTCCCCTTGCCCGAGCGCGGAATAAGCAAATGGATTACGTCGTACTGGCACAGCAGATCACCAACGGCCTTGTGAACGGCATGACGTACGTGCTGATCGCCACCGGCCTCACACTGGTGTTCGGCGTGCTGCACATCATCAATTTCGCGCATGGCGAGTTCTACATGCTCGGCGCGTTCTTCACCTATTACGCAGCCAAGCTGCTGGGCCTCGACTACATCTCGGCCTCCGTCGTCGCGACACTCGGGGTTGCGGTGCTGGGAATCTTGGCGAACCGGCTGTTCTTCTGGCCACTCAGACGAGAACACGAATTCACCATCCTG
>CAJQNW010000475.1 GCA_905479765.1 uncultured Tepidamorphus sp.
CATGGAAGAGTTTTCGAACTGGAAACTGGATGATCAGGTCGATTCCGCGGCATATTCCTCGCAAGCTCCCGCGGACGCCATCGAGATCGAATTCGCCAGGCCGACGGCCCAATAGGTCGGCGCACGCCCAAACAGGAAGAACCCCATGATCAGACACACTCTGTCCCTCGGCCTCCTGACGGCCGTGCTGTTCGCTCCGGTCCCGGCGCTGAGCCAGGGCGGCTTCGCCGGCGGGCCGGTTCCGACCGCAGGTCAGGACGAGTTCGATTCGACGCTCCCCATCAACACCCATACCGGCGGCTATCAGGGCGGGTTCGGCGGCGGCGCCTGGCATTCGAACGCCTGGCATTCCGGTGACGTTGGCGGCACCTGGCATGGCGACGGCTGGCATGCCGGCGGTGCGACGGCCGGCGGGTTCGGCGGCCCGGGAACCGTCAACCACTTCTACAACAGCGGCTGCGCGTCGTGCAGCGGCGCGCCGCAACCCACGGCACTGCAGAGTTCGTTCGACGAAACGCTGCCACCGCCGCCGGATACCGGCTACCGCGCAGTCCGTCCGCCGAGCGGCTGCACGGAGGGCGACGGCGGCCAGCACCAGTGCGGAGACACCGTCCTGCAGCCGCAATACGGGAACAATGGCGTCTACTACAAGAACTATGGGCGCGGCCATTAGTTAGCCCGCTCGAAAACAGGTCGCGCGCTATCGCCGGACGCTGGCGCACCAACCCGGCGGCAGCGCGCGGTTCCCTGTGCCCCAAGGCCTAGTACGTCTGCGGCACGTAGAGATTGTCCGGCAGCACCTTGCGTTCGTAGTCCGGGTTGGACACCCGGTCGGGCAGTGTAATGGGTTCGTGCGGCACGTCCTCGTAGGGCACCTGTTGCAGCAGGTGATGGATGCAGTTCAGCCGTGCGCGCTTCTTGTCGTTCGATTCGACGATATACCAGGGCGCCTCGGCGATGTTCGTGCGCTCCAGCATCTCCTCCTTCACCTTGGTATAATGCTCCCAGCGCACCCGCGACTGCAGGTCCATCGGGCTCAGCTTCCACTGCTTGATCGGATCGTGGATGCGCATCAGGAAGCGCAGCTGCTGCTCCTCGTCGCTCACCGAGAACCAGTATTTCACGAGCATGATGCCCGAGCGCACCAGCATGCGCTCGAATTCCGGCACGTCGTGGAAGAAATCCTGGACCTGCTCCTCGGTGGCGAAATCCATGACCCGCTCGACGCCGGCGCGGTTGTACCAGGAGCGGTCGAACAGCACCATTTCGCCGGCCGCCGGCAGATGCGGCACATAACGCTGGAAATACCACTGGGTCTTTTCGCGGTCGTTGGGGGCGGGCAGCGCGACGACACGGCAGACGCGGGGATTAAGCCGCTGCGTGATGCGCTTGATGACGCCGCCCTTGCCGGCCGCGTCGCGCCCCTCGAACACCACGACGAGCTTATAACCGGTATGCTGGACCCAGTCCTGCAGCCTGACCAGTTCGGCCTGCAGATTGATCAACTCCTTGAAATAGGTGCGCCGGTCGATTTCCGACCCGTGCTTGAGAGCCTTTATCTTGGAAAGTTCGCCGTCGAGCACGCCGCCGTAGAGCCGCTCGTCGTCGAGCTCCATTTCGAGCTCTTCGTCCAGACTGTCCTCGAATTCCGCCTCGACCCAGCTCCTGTTTTTCGTATCGTTCGTCATAAGTCTCTTTCCGGTTGATCGGGATTCGTTAGCCAGCGTCAGTGGCCATGTTCAAGCTAGCGACGCATTTTGACAACGATATTTCGGTCTGGAATGCGCGCCTGGCTTCGAAAATGCGCTCAATTCCGGGTGCATTCCACGTCATGGGCCGGCGCGACAGGGAATCAGGTCGGCGGGGCGGCTTATCAAATACGGTGTGGCGACCACCCGTCTGGCCGGGACAGGAGAGTCCCGCGCGGAGCTCAGCATAGGGAGATCGACTGCAAATGGTCCGAAATGCCTCGATCACCGTACTGGTGTTGGTTTCCAGCGCAGGCGTAGCCCTCGCCGATCCGGCGGCCGGCAAGGACATGGCGAGGCAGAAATGCCAGAATTGTCATGGCATCGACGGCATCGCCAAGATCTCGATCGCGCCGCATCTGGCCGGAGAGAACCGCGTTTACCTGGAAAACCAGCTGAAGGCGTTTCGCTCGGGCAAGCGCGTCAACGAGATGATGTCGATCGTTGCCAAGGATCTGAGCGACGAAAATATCGCCGACCTGTCGGGCTGGTACAGTTCGATCACGATTACCGCGACCATGCCCGACGAGTAGCCGCGGCAACGTGTGCGGCCGAAACCGGCTTGACTTGGGCGCCGCCGCGCGAGAGGGCTTAGGCATGGCAAGACGAAACACCACTCAGGCGCATCCCTCGGGGACCACGATCGATTCCGACGAGGTTGCCCGCTTCTCGGCGCTTGCCGCCGAATGGTGGAACCCGGCCGGCAATTTCGGCGTGCTGCACAAGTTCAATCCGGTCCGGCTCGATTATATCCGCGACCACGTGACCGCGCATTTTGGCCGCGATTCCGGTAGCGACCGCAGCCTGGAAGGCCTGCGCATTCTCGATATCGGCTGCGGCGGCGGCCTGTTGTGCGAGCCGATGGCCCGTCTCGGCGCCGAGGTGGTCGGCGTCGACCCGTCGGAGCAGAACATCGGCACGGCCTCGGTCCACGCTCAAGGGTCGGGCCTCGACATCGACTACCGCGCCACCACGGCCGAAGCGCTTGCCGAGGCGGGCGAGCAGTTCGACGTGATCCTCAACATGGAGGTCGTCGAACATGTCGCCGACATGGATCTGTTCCTGGGCGCCTGCGCGGCGATGGTGAAGCCCGGCGGGCTGATGTTCGTCGCCACCATCAACCGCACTATGAAGGCCTTCGCGCTGGCTATCGTGGGCGCTGAATACGTGCTCGGCTGGCTGCCGCGCGGCACCCACCAGTGGGACAAGTTCATCCGGCCCTCAGAACTGGAGGACAGCCTGTCGGAGCACGGCATGACGGTGATGCACCGCACCGGCGTCGTCTATTCGCCGCTCACCGACGAATGGCGCCCCGCCCGCGATATGGACGTCAACTACATGCTGGTGGCGGAAAAACCCGAGGGCTGACCGGCTGGCCTGAGCAGCAGCCCTGCTCCGCTCATTCCCGCGAATGCAAGAACCGGACTGCCGCGCTGCCCCGGGCGGGCCGCGCCGCACGCGCCCGACATCTTGGCGAGGAGGGCGTGACGGCGCCCTCTCGCACGTCGACGCATTCCGCGCCCTCGCGAGCCGGTGGAGCGGTACTTCCCTGGGCCCCCGGATCAAGTCCGGGACACAGGGCCGGTATGCGGAGCACGGCCGCGCCTCCCGAACAGACGTGCGCCCCGGATTAGATCCGGGGCCCAGCGGAAGAATCCGCCGAAGGGGCCGTGTCCCGCGTTCGCGGGAATGAGCAGTCGGGAAACCTAGTTCTTGTCCTCGGGCAGGACAGGGAGCGGGGCCAGGTCGACACCCTCCTCCAGAAGCTTCTTGGCGTCCTCGAGGCTCGCTTCGCCGTAGATCGACCGGGCTTCGGATTCCTCGTAGTGGATCTTGCGCGCCTCCTCGGGGAAGCGCTCGCCGACATACTCGGAATTATCGACGACGTGCTTCTTGAGCTTGCGCAGCGTCGCGATCAATTCGGCGTGGCTGGGATTGGCCGTTGCCATCGGCACGGCCTCCGAGCTTTCCGCCGCTTCGCTCGTATCGACGACGGCCTGTGCCGACTTCTTCTTCGAACTGCGCACCGCCGGCGCCATCAGCGCCTTGGAAACCTTCGTCGAGCCGCAGGACGGACAGGAAACGACCTTGGCCTTCACCTGTGTGTCGAACGAGGCGGAATCCTTGAACCAGCCCTCGAAGTCGTGCTCGTTGTCGCAGATCAGCGCGTAGCGGATCATGAGGCGCGCCGCTCCTGTGCCGCAACCGGCGGCTGGAAGCTGCGATCATGGGTCAGCGACGGTACGCGGCCGCGCGCCTCCTCGACCTTCGCAAGATCGATCTCGGCGAGGATCACCTCCGGCTCGGTGCCCGCTTCCGCCAGGATTTCGCCCCACGGCGCAACGATCAGGCTGTGGCCGTAGGTCGCCCGCCCGTTCTCATGCATGCCGCCCTGCGCGGCCGAGATCAGGAAAGCCCCGTTCTCGATGGCGCGGGCCTGTTGCAGGATGTGCCAGTGCGCCTCGCCGGTCACCTTGGTAAAGGCTGCCGGTGCCGTCAGCACGGTGGCGCCTGCCTTGGCGAGCGCCCGGTACAGATACGGAAACCGGATATCGTAACAGATCGACAGCCCGAAGCGCGCCCACGGCAGATCGGCGACGACGGCCGCCGCGCCAGGCCGATAGGCCTTCGATTCCCGGTAGGTCTCGCCGTTCGGCAGGTCGACGTCGAACATGTGGATCTTGTCGTAGCGCGCGGCGATCTCGCCCTCGGGCGTGATCACGAAGGCGCGGTTGGCGCCCTGCGTCTCCGAAACCCGGATCGCCAGTGAGCCGATATGCAGCCAGATGCCGAGTTCGGCGGCAAGCGTGCGGAATGCCGCCAGCGCCCGGTCGTTCGCCTCGTCGGTGATCTGCTCGAACACTTTTGCCGTTTCGAGCTCCATGATCGCCGTTTGTTCGGGCGTCTGCACGTAGTCGGCGCCGGCCTTTGCCGCCTCGCGGATCATCGCCGTGGCGGCCGCAATATTGGTATCGATGGACCGCGTGCCCTGCATTTGCACGCAGGCGGCTGTAAATCGGGTGAGATCGGTGGTCATCAGGCTGGCTCCGGCGTTTTGCTCAATCCATCATAGCCCAGAATCGTAAAAAACCGGCATCGGTATCGGCTCAGGCCGCCAGCATAGCGTCGAGCTTGCCCTGCTGCTCGAGCAGGTGGATATCGTCCGAACCACCGACCGGTTCGTCGTTGATGAAGATCTGCGGCACGGTATGACGGCCGGCTTTCTGCGTCATCTCGGCGCGCAGGTCCGGGTTCCGGCCCACGTCGATTTCCTCGAATTCGACGTTCTTCGAGTTCAGCAGCCGCTTCGCCATGAAGCAGTAGGGGCAAAGCGACGTGGTGTAGATAACGACTTTGGCCATGCATGGAATCCTGAGTTTCGACGGCTCCGGCCTTGTACGGAGCAACAGGTTTGGATTTCTGCATATATGGCCGTTCAAACCTGGGCAACAACCCTGGCGAAGGTCAGCACGTCGACCGAGGCTGCTCCGGCGCGCAGGCTGGCGCGGGCGCATGCATTGGCCGTCGCACCCGTGGTCATCACGTCGTCGACAAGCAGCACGCGCCGCCCCTCCACCAGCGGTCGCATCTCCGGCAGAACCTTGAAGGCGCCAGACAGGTTACGCTGCCGCTCCGGCCGGCTGAGGCCCACCTGATGGCGCGTCGCCTTGACACGGGTGATCGCCTCGGCGGCGTAGTCGAGCCCGGCAAGCCGCGCGATCCGCTCGGCCAGCAGCGCCGACTGGTTGAACCTGCGAGCAAACAGCCGCCGGCGATGCAGCGGCACCGGCGCCACGACATCGCAATCGGCAATCAGCCCGGCCCCGGCGCGGACCATCTGGGCGGCCAGCACGTCGGCCATGTCCAACCGGTCATGGAATTTCAGCGCATGGACGAGCGCCCGCGCCGGGCCCTCGTAGCGCGCGACCGCACGGGCCCGGCCGTAATCCGGCGGATCGGCGATCGCCGCGGGGCTCGTCAGCGGCTCGCCGGAATCATAGGAAAACGGCGTACCGAGCCGCTGGCAGTAGGGTTTCGAGATGAAATCGACCTTCGTCCAGCAGCCCCCGCACAGGCCCGCCGCCGTCACCGGCCCGCCGCAGGCCGCGCAGCGCTGCGGCAGGAACAGGTCGATTAGCCGTACCCGGGCCTCGCGGACGACGACGCCGACACGCGGCAGCACGTCTGCGCGCGCATAGCCTGAAACCGGCTCCTCGGCCTCGATACTCATGACACCCTTCCCTAAGGTAAGGGTCCAACGCGGCGGTTAGCCCGTCAAGCGGACTCTTTGCGTCCGCCTTTGACCCTGGGGCTGCGGGGCGTCATATCTTCGCCAACCGCACCAAGGAGAACCCCCGTGCCCGACGGGTTGACGCTGTTCGACAGACCCGCCCTGAAGCGCCACCGCGCCCGCGCGGCGGCGACGCTTGGCGAGGCCGGCTTCCTGCTTGCCGAGGCCGCCGACGGCCTGGCCGGGCGGCTGGCGCCGATCCTGCGCGCGTTTCCGCTGGCGCTCGACCTGGGCGCCCACGACGGCCAGCTTGGCCGCGCCGCGCTGGCCACCGGCAAAATCGGCACTCTGATCAGCGCGGAAACCAGTCCGGCCCTGGCCCGCGCCCTGCCGGCGCCGCGCGTCGTTCTCGACGAGGAGATGCTGCCGATTCGCGAGCAGAGCCTCGATCTCGTCCTGTCCGGCCTGTCGCTGCAATGGGTCAACGACCTGCCCGGCGCGCTGATCCAGATCTGCCGCGCGTTGAAGCCCGATGGCCTGTTTCTGGCCGCGATCGTCGGCGGCGAGACCCTCAAGGAACTGCGTGATGCCTTCATCGCGGCCGAAACCGAGATCGTTGGCGGAATCTCGCCGCGCGTCGCCCCCTTCGTGGAAATCCGCGATGCCGGCGCCCTGCTGCAGCGCGCCGGCTTTGCCCTGCCGGTCGTCGACGCCGACACGCTGACGGTCCGCTACCGGGACCCGTTCGCGCTTCTGCGCGACCTGAAGAACATGGGCTGGTCTAACGCGCTTGCCGAACGCAGCCGCTCGCCGCTGCGCCGCGACGTTCTGATGCGGGCGATGCACGTCTACGCGGAGCGCAACACCGACCCGGACGGGCGCATGCGCGCCACCTTCGAATTCATTTATCTGTCGGGATGGGCGCCGGACGAAAGCCAGCAGAAACCGCTGAAACCCGGAAGCGCGCGGTCACGCCTCGCCGATGCGCTCGGCACGAGCGAGCGTTCAGCTGGCGAACGCGCCGGGGACTGACGCAGGAACCATCGGTTGGAAATTCGAAGGGCGCGCGCAGCTACGTCGACCGACGTCTACTGATCCTTCAGGCTCTGGTCGACATTGCTGTATTCGCCAGACAGCGTGCTGCCCAACTGAAAAACGATTGCCGATATGGCAAGGAAGATTCCCGCCGCGATGACGCCGTACTCGATAGCCGCGGCCCCTTGCTCGTCACGGAAAAATGCTCCGATTTCTTTCCCGAGTCGTGACAGCATCATCTCAATCCTCGCAATCCCTGTTGGCCTTGTCAGGCAGCTGGCCCTGCGGATCTAGAGCAGGTCGCGCAGCATCGGGACCAGCGGGATATCGGCCGGCGGCATAGGATAGTCCCTGAGCCGCAGGGGCCGCACCCAAGCGAGTTCCTGGCCTTCCAGGGGCCTGACCTCGCCGTTCCAGCGCCGACACACGAAAAGTGGCATTAAAAGATGAAAGTTTTCGTAACCGTGACTCGCAAACGTCAGGGGTGCGAGGCAGGATTCGTGAACGTTTATAGAGAGTTCCTCCGCCAGCTCGCGGATCAGCGCGGCCTCCGGCGTTTCCCCGGCCTCGACCTTTCCGCCGGGGAATTCCCATAAGCCCGCCATGGACTTACCCTCGGGCCTGCGGGCGATCAGCACCCGGCCGTCGACGTCGACCAGCGCGACGGCGGCCACCAGGACAAGCGGTCGCCCGTCCGACTCCATGGTTAATCTCAGCTCCGGTAGTCGGCGTTGATCGAGATGTACTCGTGCGTGAAGTCGCAGGTCCACACCCGCGCCGTGCCCTCGCCGAGGTTCAGGTCGACGTGCACCGTGATCTCGGGATTTTCCATGTAGGCCGAGGCGACCTCCTCGTCATAACCGGGATCACGCTCGCCATCGACCGCGACGCGGATATCGCCGAACCAGATCGACAGCCTGTCGCGGTCGGCCATCTCGCCGGCCTTGCCGACGGCCATGACGACCCGGCCCCAATTGGCGTCCTCGCCGGCGATCGCCGTCTTCACCAGCGGTGAATTGGCGATCGACAGGGCGATCCGTTTCGCCGATTTGCGGGACGTAGCGCCCTTGACCTCGACGGTGACGAATTTCGAGGCGCCCTCGCCGTCGCGCACGATCATCTGCGCAAGCGACGCCATCACCTCTTCCAGCGCGGCGCGGAACGGCTTCAGCCGCTCGTCCTTGGGATCGTCGATCTTCGGCGCCCCGCGATCGCCCGCCTTGCCGGTGGCAAACAGCAGCACCGTGTCGCTGGTCGAGGTATCGCCGTCGACGGTGATGGAATTGAAGGTGCCGCGCACCGCGCGCTTCAGCAGTTTGTGCAGCGCCGGCGCGGCAATCGGCGCGTCGGTGACCAGGAAGCCGAGCATCGTCGCCATGTCGGGCGCGATCATGCCGGCGCCCTTGGCGATGCCGGAAATCGTCACTTCGGTGCCGCCGAGATCGACCGTCGCGGTCGCCTTCTTGGGGAAGGTGTCGGTGGTCATGATCGCGCTGGCCGCATCGTCGAACCCGTCCGGGCGCGCGGCCTTTGCAAGTCCGCCCAGCACCCGCTCGAAGGGGGCCGGGTCGAGCGGCTCGCCGATCACCCCGGTCGAGGCCAGATAGACCTCGCTGGGAAAACAGCCGGCCGCTTCCGCCGCGATCGCCGCGGTCTTCTCGACAGCCTCGCGTCCACGCAGGCCGGTGAACGCGTTGGCGTTGCCGGAATTGACCACCAGCGCCCGGGCCTGCCCGTTCGGCAGTTTGTCGCGGCACCACTCGACCGGAGCCGAGGGGCAGCGCGATTTGGTGAGGACGCCCGCCACCGTGGTGCCGGGATCGAACACCATCAACAGGACGTCCTTGCGCCCCTTGTACTTGATGCCGGCTTCGGCGACCGCCATCCGCACGCCGCCGACAGGCGCGAGATCCGGAATGTCGGCGGGCTTCAGCGGCGAGACGTCATGAGCCATCGTGGGCGCCCTTGAACAGTCTGACTATTCCGTTTTTTCGTCGGATTTGGCCTCGGATGCCTCATCGTCGGCGGGATCGGCCTCACCGGACTCTTCGGCAGGCTTGTCCAGACGCTCTACCTCGGCCTTCTCGCGAAGTCCCAGGATGATGTCGCGCTGCTTCTGGCGGGCCAGCATTTCGTACAGCTGGTCCTCGACCTCGTCATAGCCGGGCTTGTCGCGCTTGTCCTCGACCTTGATGACATGCCAGCCGAAGTCCGACTTCACCGGCTCGGAAACCGCGCCCACATCGAGCGAAAAGGCGGCTTCGGCGAATTCCGGCACCATCTGTTCCTTGGTGAACCATCCAAGATCCCCGCCCTCGGCGCCGGAACCCGGATCCTTGGATTTTTCCTTGGCGATTTCGCCGAAATCCTTGCCCCCATCGATCGCGGCCTTGATTTCCTTGGCCTCGTCCTCGCTCTCCACGAGGATATGGCGGGCCCGGACGCGCTCCTCGACGGGAATATCCGCGATAACCTGATCGTAAAGTTTACGGGCCTCTTCCTCGCTCGCAACCGTCTCGCCGGCATCGTTGAGATAGAGTTCCATCAGCGCCCGCTTGCGCATGTAGTCGAGCCGCCGCTTGACGTCATCCTTGTCGGCGTAGCCTTCTTCCTCGGCGGCTGCGGACACCATCTCCAGATCGGCGAGATAGCTGACGACGTAGTCGCGCCGTTCGGCCTTGGACATCTGAGGAATCGTGTCCTTTATGTCCTCAAGTGCCATTTTGAGATCTTTTTCGGTGATATCGGTACCGTTTACGCGGGCAACGACCTCGTTTTCCTGCGCTGACAGGGGGGCTGTCGCGCCGAGGGCGAGACCGATCGAAAGGGCGGCGACCGCGAAAAGACGCGGAAGCGACAGTGTGGAAAGGAACGTCATGAGCCAGGTTTTCCGTTTTCTGGATACCGTTGCACCGGGCGCGCATCGCACCGGCGCGGGGTCCGCAAAATTGATTGTGCGCCGGCTGCCGAACGGGCGCCGCGCGCGCTAAGTCGGACGCGGGCGCCAAGCTTGCTCAAACCGGCCGCGTTGACAAGCTGAAATCCGACTCTTATCTCAC
The DNA here is from genome assembly GCA_905479765.1 of uncultured Tepidamorphus sp. GTDB lineage: Bacteria > Pseudomonadota > Alphaproteobacteria > Rhizobiales > Tepidamorphaceae > Microbaculum. Next base: position 10,074 of record CAJQNW010000475.1, read on the forward strand.
CCAGCGGTGACCACTCGGCCACAATCGCGCCCGAAGCTTAGTGTTGAGCTTAATGATACGGTCGCAATTATCGGGTCGAGTCCGGCCTGATCCCGACCAGCCCTGCTGGACCGGCCCTATTCCGACCGCCGCGGCCGCGGCGGTTTTATACGCACAAGGCGCCCGCCCGGCTTCACGGCGGGGCGCCGGAGAGACGGCATTCATGATCGCGCTCGGTAATTTCGCCAGCAAGTTTTTCGGTTCCGCCAACGACCGCAAGGTCAAGTCCTACCAATCCCGCGTCGACGAGATCAACGCGCTCGAGCCGGAGATCGAAAAGCTCTCCGACGACGAGTTGCGGGCCCGTACCGTGGCGTTCCGCGCCGAGATCGCCGCCGGAAAAACGCTCGATGACCTTCTGGTGCCCGCCTTCGCCACCGTACGCGAGGCGGCCAAGCGCTCGCTCGGCCAGCGCCACTTCGACGTGCAGCTGATCGGCGGCATGGTGTTGCACGAGGGCAATATCGCCGAAATGAAGACCGGCGAGGGCAAGACACTCGTCGCCACGCTGCCGGTCTACCTGAACGCGCTGAGCGAAAAGGGCGTCCACGTCGTCACCGTCAACGACTACCTGGCCCAGCGCGACGCCGAATGGATGGGACAGGTCTACCGCTTCCTCGGTCTCACCGTCGGCTGCATCGTCCACGGCATCGACGACCCCGAGCGCCGCGAGCAATATGCCTGCGACGTCACCTACGGCACAAACAACGAGCTCGGCTTCGACTACCTGCGCGACAACATGAAGTACGAGCTGAACCAGATGGTGCAGCGCGGTCACAATTTCGCGATTGTCGACGAAGTCGACTCGATCCTCATCGACGAGGCGCGTACCCCGCTGATCATCTCCGGCCCCGTCGAGGACCGCTCTGATCTCTACACCTCCATCGACGCGCTGATCCCCTCGTTCAGCCCCGAACACTTCGAGGTCGACGAGAAGCAGCGCACCGCGACGCTGACCGAGGCCGGCACCGAATTCATCGAGGAGAAACTGAAGGAAGCGGGCCTTCTGACCGAAGGCACGCTCTACGACGTCGAGAACGTCACCCTCGTCCATCACGTCAATCAGGCGGTGCGCGCCCACAAGCTGTTCCAGCGCGACAAGGACTACATCGTCAAGAACGACGGCGTCGTCATCATCGACGAGTTCACCGGCCGCATGATGGAAGGCCGGCGCTACTCGGAAGGCCTGCACCAGGCGCTCGAGGCCAAGGAAAAGGTTCAGATCCAGCCCGAGAACGTGACGCTCGCCTCGATTACCTTCCAGAACTACTTCCGCCTCTACAACAAGCTCGCCGGCATGACCGGCACGGCGACCACCGAAGCCGACGAATTCCTCGACATCTACGGCCTCGAGGTCATCGAAATCCCGACCAACATGCCCGTCGGCCGCATCGACGACGACG
>CAJQNW010000476.1 GCA_905479765.1 uncultured Tepidamorphus sp.
TGCCGGTCATCGAGACGTCGTAGGGATTGTCGTGCTCGAGGAATTCCTTGGCGCGCGAGGTGTGGGCGACCGGGGCCTTGAGCTTTCCGGCAAGCGCCATGACCTCGTCGTGGGCGTGGCGGCAGCCGATGCCGCCGTAGATGGTGATCTTGCCGGCGCCGTTGATCAGGCCGGCCAGTTCGGTCAGTTCGTCGTCGCTGGGGCGGATGACCGGGTTCGGCCGCGAGACCGTCCAGTGGATCGCGTCGGCGGTCTTTTCCTTGGTCATGTCGCCGTTGACGATGATGACGGCGACGCCGCGCTTGGTGAGCGCCGCCTGGGCGGCCTGCACGGTGATGCGGCGGGCCTGGTCGGGATGGGAAATGTATTCGCAGAAGACCGAATACTGCTCGTAGATCTTCCGCTGGTCGACATCCTGCGGGAAGCTCAGGCCGGACTGGATGCGGTCGATCTGCGAGGCGATCATGACGACCGGCGCGCCGTTGCGGTGGCTCTCGAACAGGCCGTTGACGAAGTGCAGGCTGCCGGGGCCGGCCGAGCCTGCGCAGACGGTCAGTTCGTCAGTCAGGAAAGCGTCGGCGCCGGCGGCGAAACCGGCGACCTCCTCGTGGCGGACATGGATCCATTCCATGTCCTTGCGGCGGATCGCGTCGGTCACGTAGTTCAGGGTGTCGCCGACGATGCCGTAGCAACGCCTGGCGCCCGCTTCGATCAGGGTGTCGACGATGACGTCGCTGACGAGTTTTGACATCGTGGCGTTCTCCTTGCCGCTTCCTTGTGAGGATCGCTCGAATCGCGCGCACTATGACGCAGCGTCCGTTTCAAATTGTTAACGCGTGCGACAGCCCGTCTTCAGGATCGCCGGGCGGTGTCGCGCGGGGATTCGCCGAAGCGTTCCCTGTAGCTGTGGGCGAAGCGCCCGAGGTGGCCGAATCCCCAGCTCAGCGCGGTATCCGAAACGCTGGCCTCGCCATCGCCCAGCGCGAGATCGAGACGGCAGCGGTCGAGCCGTTCGTTACGCAGAACCTGGACGGGTGTTGTCCCGAGGAACCGGCGGAAGCCGTATTGCAGGGTCCGCCCGGCGACGCCGGCGGCGCGCGCGACCTCGGCGCTGGTCAGCGGCTTGTCGGCGTTGGCGCGGATATAATCGAGCGCCGTCCTGACGTAGCGCGGCAGCGGTCCGGACCCGACGGGCTCGACAAAATGCGAATGCGAGTTGGCCTGGATCTCGATCAGCTCGCGCAGCAGCTCGGCGGCGTAGAAGCGATGCCGCTGCCCGGCGCCGGGCGTTCCGCCGCTCTGCTCGACAAGGCGCATGAAGGCGCGCACATGGCGGACCCAGGCGGCACATTCGGGGCGAGACAGATCCATCGCGGCATCGAAGGTGAGGGTTGCGTCGACGTCACGGCCGAAATAGCCCGCGGCGACGTCCTCGAGAACGAAGCGGGCGACCTGGACCTGCAGTTTCCGGCAGCCGGCCCACCAGCGCATCGACGTGTAGCCGTTGGGATTGAGAATCGAGGCCTGACGGCAATCGGCGATGAACGCCTTGCGGCCGGACCGGATGGAGGCGGCGCCGGCAAGCGGGATCTGGATCAGATAGAAGGTGTCGAGTTCGCCGGGCTCGATCTCGACGTCGGCGCCATAGTCGATGTAGCTCAGCGACAGCAGGCCCGTGTCGACATGGTTCTGGACGGCGTGAAACCTGCGGGGCTCGCCGGCGATCGCGAGCCGGTGCGGGCAGAAGACGCGGCCGACCGTCTCGCGGGCCTCGTCGAGACTGCGGGTGCGGAACAGATTGAAGGCCGCCAGCGGCTCGGGTTTCGTCAGACAGTCCACGCGTCTCCTCCCGACGGTGCAGTATCTTCAGTCTAGTCCGGCCATTGAGAAAAGCGTTCCCCAAGCATCATAGCACGCCTGACTACTTGCTGAACTCCGTCGGCAGTTCGATCTGATAAATCGAATCCGTAACATCTTCGATCTTGCTCATCAGCACGGACCGGGCATCGTATAGACCCTGATTGTAATAATAGGGGCCAATCTCCCGGGAAAAAAACTCCAGAAGGAATTCCGCCCCGAAACGGCCGAGATCCTGATCGTGCTCCTCACGCATGAACTGCCGGATCTTGTCGGTCAGGATTTTCTTCTCGTCGTCTGAAAATTCGATCTTCCGCATTGATCACTCCAGTTCCGTCTGATCGGGCGTCCCCGCTCCGTCCCGAGGCGCCTATGCCCATCGATTGCCGGCCGTGCGGCGGGAAGGCCTGGCAGGAGACTGTCGGTTTGTTGCGTTTTCTGGATAGTCGCGCGTAACCGCGATTTACAGGCTCGCCGGTCCGGTGGTTGCTTTATTTCAAACCTAAAGCAACTGGAGGGACTACGCATGCCGGACTTCAGCGGAAAAGTGGCGATCGTCACCGGCGGGGCCACCCTGATCGGCGAGGCGGTCGTCAAGGCCCTTACCGACGCCGGCGCCAGGGTCGTCATCGCCGACATCAACGAAGACGGCGGCGCGGCCGTGGCAAAGCGGATCGGCGCAAACGCCAGCTTCCACAAGACCGACCTTCGCGAAGACGCCGACATTACGGGTCTGGTCGATGCGACCGCCAAGGCGCACGGGCGGATCGATTTCCTGGTCAACGTCGCCTGCACCTATCTCGACAATGGCGTCGACTCGACGCGGGCCGAATGGCTGGAGGCTTTCGACACCAACGTCGTCGGTTCGGTCATGCTGATGCAGGCCGCCCGGCCGCATCTGGCCAAGACGAAGGGCGCGATCGTCAACTTCGGCTCGATCTCCTCGCGCGTCGCGCAAACCGGCCGCTGGCTCTATCCGGTCTCGAAGGCGGCGATCCTGCAGCTGACCCGCAACCAGGCGATGGACCTGGCGCCCGACGGCATCCGCGTCAACGCGGTGTCGCCCGGCTGGACGTGGAGCGCGATCATGGTCGAGCTCACCAAGAACAACCGAGAGAAGACCGACAAGGTCGCGGCGCCCTTCCATCTGGCCGGCCGCGTCGGCGACCCGGAAGAGGTGGCGAACACGGTGGTGTTCCTGTGCTCGCCGGAGGCGTCCTTCATCAACGGCACGGATATCCGCGTCGACGGCGGCTACACCGCGATGGGTCCGGAACAAGCCGAGGCAGCCATTCCGCTGCTGATGGACTGACAAGCAAAACAAGAGGGGAAGACAATGGCAAAGCGCAGTGTGACCATCATCGGCGGCGGCCAGTCGGGCCTGCAGCTGGCGCTCGGGCTTCTGACGGATGGCGGCTACGACGTGCGCGTCGTGCAGAACCGCACGGGCGAGGAGATCGCCAAATCCAAGGTGACGTCGAGCCAGTGCATGTTCGACCAGGCGCTGGAGAACGAGCGCGAAATCGGCATCAACTTCTGGGAAGACCAGTGCCCCACGGTCGATTCGATCAACTTCACCGTACCGGCGCCGGATGCGCCGGGGGTCAAGGCGATCGACTGGAACGGCAAGCTCAACAAGTACGCCCAGAGCGTCGATCAGCGGGTCAAGTTTCCCCGTTGGATGGAGGAACTCGAAGAGCGCGGCGGCACGCTGGAGATCCATGACGCGAGCGTCGACGATCTCGAACGCTATGCGGCTGAGAGCGATCTCGTGGTGGTCGCCGCCGGCAAGGGCGAGATCGCCGGCATGTTCCAGCGCGACGACGAGAAGTCGGTGTTCGACAAGCCGCAGCGCGCGCTCGCGCTCACCTATGTGACCGGCATGGTTCCGCGCACGCCGCACTCGGCGGTGGCCTTCAACCTGATCCCCACCGTCGGCGAGTACTTCGTGTTTCCCGCGCTGACGACGACCGGCCCCTGCGAGATCATGGTGTTCGAGGGCATTCCCGGCGGGCCGATGGATTGCTGGGGCGATGTTACCTCGCCTGAAGCGCATCTTGAGAAATCCAAGTGGATCCTCGACACCTTCCTGCCGTGGGAAGCGGAGCGCTGCCGCAATCTCGAACTGACCGACGCCAACGGCGTGCTTTCCGGTCGTTTTCCCCCGACCGTTCGCCACCCCGTCGGACGGCTGCCGTCGGGCAAGGCGGTGCTTGGAATGGGCGACGTGGTCGTCCTCAACGATCCGATCACCGGACAGGGTTCCAACAACGCGTCGAAGTGCGCCAAGGTCTACATGGACGCGATCCTGTCGCGCGGCGACCAGGCCTACGACGACGCATGGATGCAGGGCACGTTCGATACCTACTGGAACTACGCCCAGTACGTTTCCGGCTGGACCAACGCCTTGCTGATGCCGCCGCCGCCGCATGTCCTCAACATCATGGGGGCTGCCCAGCAGTTCCCGGCGCTCGCCAAGCGCATCGCCAACGGCTTCGACGATCCCACCGACTTCTTCCCATGGTTCGCCGTGCCGGAGGAAGCCGACGCCTACCTGAAGCAACTGGCGGCCTGAGGCGCCGGACTGAGGGGACGGAGCCGATGACAGCGGTGCGCGATCATTTCAAGCAGGGCATGCGCCGTCTGGCATCCGGCGTGTGCGTGATCGCGGCGCGAACGCCGGAAAGCAGGCGCTGCGGCATCACGGCGACGGCGGTCTCTTCCCTGACCGCCGAGCCGCCGTCGCTGCTCGTGTGCATCAACAAGACGACCTGGCTCGGCGCGGAAATCGAACGGGCCGGAGCCTTCAGCGTCAACCTTCTGAGCCATGCGCAGAAGGACGTGGGCATGGCCTTCTCCGGGATCAGCGGCCACGCAGGCGAGGATCGGTTCACCGTCGGCGAGTGGTCAGCGGGGATCACCGGTGCGCCGGTTCTCGTCGACGCCGCCGCGGCTTTCGAATGCGCGGTCGATCATGTCGTCGACCGCGGTACGCATTTCGTCGTGATCGGACTGGTGAGGTCCGTCGTTAACAGCCCGGAGGCCGATACGGCGCTGATCTACGCTGATGGGGACTTCGGCGTCTGCGCGCCGATCGATGCGTGACGGGTGCCTTAGCGCACCGCGCCGTGAAAGAAGAAGATGCCGAGCCCCGTCGTGAAGACGATCTGGCCGGCGAGCGCGTGCATCAGCCAGGCGAAGAGGAATGACTTCTTTTCGCGGTAGGCCCAGGCGAAGAGCGCGCCGCCGGCGAGCGTCAGGATGACGGCGGGCCAGTTCCAGTAGAACAGATGGGCCAGCGAGAACGCCCCCGCATTTGCCGCGATCGCCACGCGCGGTCCGGGAAACAGTCCGCCGTAGCGGCCGAAGAACAGCGCCCGGAACACGATCTCCTGCGGCAGTGCCGAGACGAAGGGATAGAAGACCAGGATGATGATCCACAGCCGCTCGTTGTGACGCGGCAGCATGAACAGCGCGGCCGGCCTGAGCCACAGGACGAGGCCGACCGCGACGGCGACCGTCAGCACCAGGAAGGCGGCGAACAGACGCCAGTCGGCGACGACCGGGCGGGCGAGCAGCGAGCGCCACGAAAAGCCCTGCGAGATCGTCAGCAAGACGATTGCCACGACCAGCATTCCCGCCAGCCCGGACCAGATCACGCTCGGCGGCAGGCCGAGCGCCATGACGAGCGGGACGGCGACGAAGATCGCGGCGAACTCGGCCCACAGGCGGGTGGCGGGCGGCGCGGCAGCGGCCGACGGAGCGTCAGTCATGTGTATCCTTCGAGCGCGAATCCGCCGCGCGCCGTAAGCCGACGATCGCCCGGCACCACGTCGGTTCCATGGCGATATTCCACGATATGACCGGCACGTTACAGGCTTTCGACATGTAAGACGGTTCACTAACGCCGCCTGATTGTCTAGTTTTCATCTCACGTTGCGGAATGGTTGTGCGCGCGAGGGCCGCGCGGGCGGCCCGGCAGGGAGAGCGCAGTCATGCCTGAACTCGCGAAAAGAACCGGCTTCATCGTCGCGGCGGTCTTGCTGACGGCCAGTCAAATTACGCTCGCCGGGGCTGTCGCACAGCCGGCGACAAACCTGACCTGCAAAGGATGCGTAGGCAAGAAAGACATCGGCAAGGGCGCCGTCCGCTCGAAGCATGTCAGGAAAGGCGCAGTCAAGCCGAAGAGCCTCCATGAGACCGCCAAGCCGGCAGGCGGCGATTCATTCGAAACGTCAAACGATCCCCTACTGAGCGGCGGTGACGATATCGTCGCGACGGTCACCGTGTCCGCCCCGGGGGCCGGAGCGATCCATGCGACCGGCAGTGCCTATATCGACTTCAACGGCGATAGTGCCGATGTATTTTGTGAAGTCACGACGGCCGACGTTCTGGGGTCGAACTATGTGCTTCAGAAAGGCCTTCAATTCGAGTCGCTCAGCACAACCAGGGCATTCCCCGTGACTGCGGGCGGCGATGTGACCATCAACTTCGTCTGCCGACGGAGTGCCGGCGGTTTTGTCGAGGTCCACAATCCCAGCCTGACCGCGTTGTTCGTTCCCGGCGCGTACTGACGAACGGGCCGAAAAACTTCGGCAAATCTGCAAACAGGCCGGGCCGATCGCGACCCGGCCCTTTCGTTGTGCCGCGGGCCGTTCGGCGCGCCCGCGGCTGCCGTAGCGCCACGGTGAACACATTATTCACCATTTCCGTTTACCAAGTTTTCGAACCGCGACCTGCTCGTGAACTCCGGATACGACTGCTAAGAGGATTGTGATCATGAAATTCAACTGGAAGATGGGCGGTGCGATTGCCGTGGTGGCGCTTTCGATGGGTCTGGGGATGTCCGGGAGCGCGGCTGCCCAGACGGCGACCGACCTCAACTGCAACCGCTGCGTCAGCTCGAGCGACATCGGCAAGAAGGCCGTGACGCAGGGCAAGATCGGCACCGAAGCCGTTGTTACCGCCAAGATCAAGGACAACGCCGTGAACAGCGACAAGATCGCGGACGGCGCGGTCGCCCCCGATGATCTGTCCGCGACGGCCCAGCCCGCCGGAATCGCATACTCGAGCGGCGATCAGGATGTGCTCATCGCCGGCGGCGATACGATCTACCGGACGGTTACCCTCAACGCACCGGCGGACGGCTATGCCATGGTCAACGCGAGCTGGGTGGTCTACGGGCTCAACATCACGGCCCGATGCTCCATCACCACGGGCAACACCGTCGAGACAACGCACATGGTGGAGGTGGAGGAAC
>CAJQNW010000477.1 GCA_905479765.1 uncultured Tepidamorphus sp.
GGAACGAGGAAGCCGCGCGCAAGCAGCTCGTCAAGTTCTTCGAGATCTGGGGACCGGCCGATCCGATGACGCTGGAGGCGCGCCGCAAGCTGTCTTCGGTACTGTTCGCTTGAACGACGTCTGTTTGCGGCGATTCGGCGCGGGATACTGAAATGGCGATCAACGAAGGATATCATGCACCCGGCGACCTGCCGGACGTGATCCCGGTGTTTCCGCTCGCCGGCGCGCTGCTGCTGCCGCGCGGCGAACTGCCGCTCAACATCTTCGAGCCGCGCTATCTGGCGTTGATTGATGCGGTTCTGGCCGGCGACCGGATCATCGGTCTGATCCAGCCGAAAATCGGTCCCGACGGCATCGACGAATCCGACGTGCCGGAACTGTCGGCCGTCGGATGTGCGGGACGGCTGACGGCGTTTCAGGAAACCGGCGACGGGCGATATCTGATCACGCTGACCGGCATTTCGCGGTTTCAGGTGACCGAGGAACTCGACGTCGACACGCCTTTCCGGCAATGCCGCGTGACGGCTACCCCCTTCGTCTCGGATTTTGCCGAGAGCCAGGGCGAGGACGCCGTCGACCGGCAGAAACTCCTGACGACATTGCGCGATTTCCTCGAGGCCAACGACATGGAGACCGACTGGGATTCGATCAACCGCGCCTCCACCGAGACGCTGGTCAACGCCCTGTCGATGCTCAGCCCCTACGGCCCGCGCGAAAAGCAGGCGCTGCTCGAGGCCGCCGATCTGGAAACCCGCGCAGAGGTGCTGATCGCGGTCACAGAGATGGCACTCGCCCGCGCCAGCGACGAACCCGGCCCCTCCCTGCAGTAAGGCATCCCGATGACGACGCGCACCTCGATCGATCCGAAGCTCCTGGAAATCCTCGTCTGCCCGCTGACCAAGACGGTGCTCCAGTACGACGCCGAGCGCCAGGAGCTGATCAGCCGCGCCGCCAGGCTCGCCTACCCCATCCGCGACGGCATCCCGATCATGCTGCCCGAGGAGGCCCGGCCGCTGGACGAGGACGAGCTAAAGCGGAAACCATAAGGGACGTGAGCGCCAGACTCGTCCCCGAACTGCTCTGCTCGAGCCTGAAGGCAAGCCTCGCCTTCCACGTCGATATCGTCGGTTTCTCGGTCGTCTACGACCGGCCCGAGGACGGTTTCGCCTATCTCGATCTGGAGGGCAGCGAGCTGATGCTCGAGGAGGCCGCCGAGATAACCGACGACGACCGCGTCTGGTGGACGGCCCGGCCCGAAAAGCCCTATGGACGCGGCATCAACTTCCAGATCGAGGTGTCTGGCGTCGACGCGATCCAAGGCCGCCTGAAAGCAGCCGGTTGGCCCCTGTTTCGGCCAATGGAAGAGCAGTGGTACCGCAAAGACGACACCGAGGTCGGCAACCGCCAGTTCCTGGTCCAGGACCCCGACGGCTATCTCTTCCGGTTCTTCTCCGATCTGGGTGAGCGTCCCGCCGATTTCAGGGCCGATTGACCGTCCCGCAGCAGCCGCGGGCGCCTGAAAGCCGTCTTAAACCTGGACTCAGGCTATCGAACCTAACATTAACCTTTTGTTAACGATTTCGTAGTCGAGCCTGATTCGATTCGACTCTCGTGCAAAGCGCGAGGTCGGCTGCCCAACTCCTTGAATCTTAAAATATGAATTGGCCGCAGCCGGTATTGCGCCGATCCGGCGGTCTACACCGGTTCGCCCCGCAGCAGCCGCGGTGCCCCGCCGGCGTCGCCGGCGGCTTCGGAGACGACGATTTTCTTCAGCGGCGCCATCCGGTCGACCAGCCCGAGGCCCAGGTCGCGAACGGCGCGCAGCGGGCCGAGGTCGTTGGAAAACAGCCGGTTGATCGCTTCCGTCGCCGCCGCGACCTGGACTGTATCGAAGCGCCGCCAGCGCTGGTAGCGCTCCAGCACGTTGAGCGACCCGAAGTCCTCGCCGCGACGCGCTGCTTCCGCGATCACCTCGGCGAGCGCCGCGACGTCGCGCAGGCCCATGTTGAGGCCGAGACCGGCCAGCGGATGCAGGCGGTGGGCGGCATCGCCGATGAGCGCGATGCGCGGCGCGACGAAGCCGCGCGCCAGGATCAGGTCGAGCGGATAGACCCGTGGCGGTTCGACAACCGTGATGTCGCCGACTTCCGGCCCGGCGCGCCGTTCCATTTCGGCTGCGAAATGTTCCACCCCGAGCCGGGACAGGCGCTCGGCGTCCCGGGTCTTTTCCGTCCAGACGATCCCGCGCCGGTTTCCCGGCAGCGGCAGCATCGCGAACGGACCGCCCGGCAGAAAATGCTGGATCGCCTCGCCCTCGTGCGGCACCTCGGTCTCGATGATGGTGATGATCGCGCCCTGATCGTAGGACCAGCCGACCGTCTTGATGCCGGCGGCCTTGCGCACCGCCGATTTCGCCCCATCCGCTCCGACCAGCAGCCGCGACGGGCTCTCGTCGCCGGAAAGGCTGACTCCATAGGTGTCGGTCTCCACGCCCGAGACGGCGAAACCGTGCTCGATTTCCAGTCCGGCCGCGTCGCACGCCTCGAATATCGCCAGTTGCAGGTCGCGCCCGTCGACGAAATGAGCGAAGGGCTCGCCGTCCCGCACGTCTCCCGCAATCGTCAGAAAAGCGGGGCGAACCAGCTCCGCGGCGCGGCTGTCGGTGATCTGCATCCCGCTGCACGCCTGCGTCTTGCCCTCCAGCCGATGCCAGACGCCGAGCTCCTCCAGCATCCGCACCGTGCCGGCGGCGATCGCATAGGCACGGGTATCACCGGGACGGCCCGGTGCCGGCGCGGCATCGACCAGGCGCAGGGTCAGCCCGACGCCACGCGCGCCCGACAGCGCCAGTGCCAGCAAACGGCCGACATATCCAGCCCCGACGATAGTGATGTCGGGGGTTCCGACGCCTTGTGCACTCATGATCTATCTGCCCAATCCGGCTAGCGCTTGACTTGTCGCGCGGGCAACCGGCACCTTCGCGCGATCTCAAGAAGGTGTATGCGCATGTCGGTGGCGGTCAAGAATCTCATTTCAATCCTCGACCTTGAACGGCTCGAGGACAACCTGTTTCGCGGTCGCAGCCCGCAGGACGGCTGGCAGCGCGTCTATGGCGGCCAGGTGATCGGACAGGCGCTGGTCGCGGCGTCCAGAACCGTTGAAAACCGTCATGTGCACTCCCTGCATGGCTATTTCATGCTCGGTGGCGACCCGAAGGTGCCGATCATCTACGAGGTCGAGCGCATCCGCGACGGCGGCAGCTTCTCGACACGCCGGGTCGTCGCCATCCAGCACGGCAAGGCGATCTTTTCGATGTCCTGCTCCTTCCACGTCGAGGAACCGGGCCTGGATCACCAGTTCGCCATGCCCGACGTGCCGCAGCCTGAGGAACTGCCCACCGAAGCCGAATTGATCGCCAAGTTTCCCGACGGGATCCCCGAGCCAATCCGCAAGTACTGGTCGCGCGAGCGGCCGATCGAGTTCAGGCCCGTCGATCTGTCCCGCTACCTCGGCGCGCCCAAGAAGGAGCCCTACCAGCAGGTCTGGTTCCGGGCGATCGCGCCACTTCCTGATTCGTCGGAGATCCAGTGCTGCGCGCTCGCCTATGCCTCCGACATGACGCTGCTCGACACCTCGCTGATCGCGCATGGCCGCAGCGTCTTCGAACCCGATATCATGGTGGCCAGCCTCGACCATGCCATGTGGTTCCACCGCCCGTTCCGCTGCGACGAATGGCTGCTCTACGCCGAGGATAGCCCGTCGAGCCAGGGCGGTCGGGGCTTCAACAGAGGCCTGATTTTCCGCCGCGACGGCACCCTTGTCGCCTCCACCGTTCAGGAAGGCCTGATTCGGCAGATCAAGCTGGATAAATGAGCCGCCTTTTGGATATCTGCCGATTTCTGATTCATTTGGTAAAAAATTAGGCGCGCGGCCAAATAAGCCTATAAATTAGGCAACTATATGAACCATTCGTTACAGCCGTTCTGGCTTCGATTCTGAATCAATCGTTAAAACAATCGGTTAGCCGAAAAACCTGCGTCTGGCACGGCTTTTGATCTTGAAAGCCCCAACGAGACGTGTCCGCGCCGTTTTTCCGGCATGCGCCGGTCGGACCGCACGGGCCCGCCTCGTCTTGAACGTCTGCGGCGGTCTTGCCCAGACGATTGGGTCGGAACAGGACAGGGAGCCGACATGAAAATCGTAATGGCCATCATCAAGCCCTTTAAGCTGGATGACGTCCGTGAGGCCCTGACCGCCATTGGCGTGCAGGGGCTGACCGTCACCGAGGTGAAGGGATACGGACGTCAGAAGGGGCACACTGAAATCTATCGCGGCGCCGAATATGCCGTCAGCTTCTTGCCGAAGCTGAAGATCGAAGTCGTCGTTCCCGCCGATCAGGTGGACAAGGTTGTCGAATCGATCTCCGGGGCCGCGCGCACCGGCCAGATCGGTGACGGCAAGATCTTCGTTCACGGGATCGACCGCGCGGTGCGCATCCGCACCGGCGAAACGGACGCGGACGCGCTCTAGAGCGGCGCCCGAAAGCATCGAAACAATCCGCGTTACAGACAGTTCAGGGGACAAGATCCAATGAATTTGCGAAAGCTTTTCTACACACTGGCGGGCGGAGCGGTACTCACCGCGGCCCTGTTCGAACCCAGCCTCGCGCAGGACACCGAGGCAGCCGCCGAAGTGACCGAAACCGTCGTGGCCGGCGGCGTTTCACCCGAAACGGCGTATATCTTCAACACCTTCCTGTTCCTGGTGACCGGCTTCCTGGTCATGTTCATGGCGGCCGGTTTCGCCATGCTCGAAGCGGGCATGGTCCGCACCAAGAACGTCTCGATGCAGCTTCTGAAGAACATCGCGCTGTATTCGGTGGCCACGATCATGTTCTGGCTCATCGGCTACAACCTGATGTACGACGGCGTCGACGGCGGCTATCTCGGCTCCTTCACGCCGAAGATGATCCCGGCGCCCGATGCCGATCCCGGCGACTACTCGGTTGCCTCGGACTTCTTCTTCCAGCTGGTGTTCTGCGCGACCACGGCCTCGATCGTCTCCGGCACGCTTGCCGAGCGCATCAAGCTGTGGCCGTTCCTGATCTTCGTTGTCATCCTGACCGGCGTCTTCTACCCGATTACCGGTTCCTGGCAGTGGGGCGGCGGCTGGCTGGCCGAAATGGGCTTCTCCGACTTCGCCGGTTCGACGATCGTGCATTCGGTCGGCGGCTGGGCGGCCCTTTCCGGTGCGATTCTGCTCGGAGCGCGCAAAGGCAAATACGGCGCTGACGGCAAGGTTCACGCGATCCCGGGGTCGTCCATGCCGCTCGTCATGATCGGCTGTCTGATCCTGTGGCTCGGCTGGTTTGGGTTCAACGGCGGTTCGCAGCTTGCCCTTGGCTCCCAGGCGGATGCATCGGCGGTTTCGCGGATCTTCGTCAACACCAACATGGCCGCTGCCGCCGGTGTCATCGTCGCGATGATCCTCACCCAGATCATCTACAAGAAAGTCGACGTGACCATGGCCGTCAACGGCGCGCTCGCCGGCCTCGTCTCGATCACCGCCGAGCCGCTCGCGCCGAGCCTGCTGATGTCGCTGATCATCGGCGGTATCGGTGGCATCATCGTGGTCGTCACGGTGCCGCTGCTCGACAAGCTGAAGATCGACGATGTGGTGGGTGCCATACCGGTCCATCTGATCGCCGGCATCTGGGGCACGCTGGCCGTGCCGCTGACCAACTCGGATGCCACCTTCGGCAACCAGATCATCGGTATCGTCGCCATCGGCATCTTCACCTTCGTCGCCTCCGGCATCGTCTGGGCGATCCTCAAGGCGGTCGTGGGCATCCGCGTCGGCGAAGAGGAAGAAGCGACAGGGCTCGATATGGCCGAGATCGGCGTCGAGGCCTATCCGGAGTTCGGGACCGGCAGCCAGCGGATGTAAGCCGGGTACCGGCAGCAACCGACACGGCGCCTCTTAAGCGCCTTTCGAACGGCCCGGGTTTGTCCCGGGCCGTTTTTTATGCGACGGCCCGATTGAGTATTTGCGCATAAATTAGCCAGATGCCTAAATGGCGGGCAGGTCACTGCATGGGCTGTTTGCCTGATTCCTGTGCGGAATCAAGATCATGGAAGGGCGCTAGAGGTTGGCACATCCCTTGAAGATGGCCTGACCGGCGGCGGTCGCGACAAGACGCCGGCCGAAGACGTCTTTGGAGGAAATACCATGCACATGTTTAGCCGCGGCACTCTCGCCACCGCCGCGATCTGGCTCGTCTCTTTCGTGCCGGCCTCGGCGCAGGACGCGGTCGAACCGGGCCTCGATACCGGCGACACCGCCTGGATGCTCACCGCGACGGCCCTCGTCCTGATGATGACCATTCCAGGCCTCGCCTTGTTCTACGGCGGCATGGTGCGGCGCAAGAACGTGCTCGCCACCGTCATGCAGAGCTTCGCGGTCGCCTGCCTCGTCACCGTCTTGTGGATGGCGGTCGGCTATTCGCTGGCGTTTTCCGACGGCGGCGGCCTCAATGCCTGGATCGGCGGCTCCAGTCGCCTGATGCTATCCGGCATCGGTGTCGATTCGCTGACCGGGACCATCCCCGAGATGCTGTTCGTGATGTTCCAGCTCACCTTCGCGATCATCACCCCGGCACTGATCTGCGGTGCTTTCGCCGATCGCATGAAGTTCTCCGCGCTTCTGTGGTTCGTCGCGGCCTGGCTGATCGTCGTTTATTGCCCCATCGCCCATTGGGTCTGGGGCGGCGGTTTCCTCGGCGACGACGGCGTCCTCGATTTCGCCGGCGGCACGGTCGTCCACATCAATTCCGGCATAGCCGGCCTCGTCGCGGCACTCGTGATCGGCAGGCGTGTCGGTTTCGGCACCGAGAACATGGCCCCGCACAACCTGGTCTATTCGGTCATCGGCGCCTCGCTCCTGTGGGTCGGCTGGTTCGGCTTCAACGCCGGCTCCGCGCTCGCCGCCAACGGACTGGCCGGCATGGCGATCGCCGTCACCCAGGTCGCCACCGCGGCCGCCGCGCTCGCCTGGATGTTCGCCGAGTGGCTGACACGCGGCAAGCCCAGCGTGCTCGGCATCATCTCCGGTGCGGTCGCCGGCCTCGTCGCGATCACGCCTGCTTCAGGTTTCGTCACGCCATCCGGCGCCCTGTGGATCGGCCTTGCGGCCGGCCTCGTCTGCTTCTTTATGGTCACCTGGGTGAAAGTGAAGCTGAAATACGACGATTCGCTCGACGTCTTCGGCATCCACGGCATGGGCGGCATCGTCGGCGCTGTATTAACCGGAGTATTCGCCGCCCCCGAAATCGGCGGCGCCGCGGGTATGCTCTACGGCAATGCGGGCCAGGTCTGGACGCAGGTTCTCGGCATCGCCGCGACTGTCATCTGGTCCGGGTTTGGCGCATTCGTCATCCTCAAGGTGATCGACCTGACCATCGGCATCCGCGTGTCCAAGGATGTCGAGATCGAGGGACTCGACGTCAATCTGCACGGCGAAGTCCTGCACTGACCTGACGAAATCCGGTATCCAGCCCGCGCGGAGGATCTCCGCGCGGGCATTTTTTATCCCCGGATCCCTGCCTTCGAATTGCCAGGGTTAATGGCCTCTTTACCCGCCGCGACTAGCGTCGGGAGAACAGCGTCCCGAATGCCGCCCGCATGCAGGACACGACGCCCGACAACCTGGACCCATGAGCGCAACCGGATCGCCCTATAGCGAAGACGCCAGCCTCGCGGAACGCCTCCGCGACGCGGCCGAACGCCTGTCGACGCAGGCCACCGGCCTTGCCGTGCTGGCGATCATAGCCGGTATCGTGCTGGCGCTTGCCACCTGGTCGGTCCAGGATCCCTCGCTCAGCCACGCCACCGAGACCGCGCCCACCAACATGCTCGGCTTTCCCGGCGCGGCCATCGCCGATCTGCTGATGCAGATGCTGGGGCTTGCCTCGGGCGCGGCGCTCATTCCGTTCGCCGCCTGGGCGGTCCGCCTGATCGTCGACGATCCCGTCGGCGCGCTCGGCCGCCGCCTCGTCGCCTGGCTGGTCGGAACGGCGTTTGCCTGCGCTTTCTTCGCCGCCCTTCCCGAGCCCGCCGGCTGGCCGCTGCCTTCCGGACTCGGCGGCATCGTCGGCGACGCTCAGCTTTATGTTACCGGATTCCTGCTGTCGCCGATTTTCGGCGGTCTCGCCGCGGTACCTGCCGGTCTCGCCGCCGGCGTCGGCGCGACGCTCCTGATCGCCTACGCCAGCGACGTGCCGCTGCCGCGGCCTCGTCTGCGCTCCCGCCGCGAAGCCGCGGCCCAGGAAGTGCCCGATCAGGACTGGCACGCCGAGCGCTATGGCGATGAGGACGATCAGGAACTGGAACCGCCCGATGGCGGTTTCACCGTGCTCGGCCAGTTTCAGCATGGCTGGCTCAGCTTCAAGGCGCGAATGCGCCGCCGCCTGGGACTGAAAGCAGCCGGTCGCACGACAACCCGGGGCGGCCTTGGTGCCCTGTGGCGCAGCATGACCGAAGACGAACCGCTGGTCGCTGTTCCGGTCACGGGCCGCGTCGAGCCGAGCTTCGGCGATCAAGATCCCTGGGGTCCGCCCCCGCAGGAGAGCGCGCCGGACGACGATTGGCCCGAGGATTACGGGCCTGGCGACGACGCCACCGACAACGGGATATTCGCCAAGCGGGTGACACCGGCCAAGCAGCGCCTCAAGCAGGGTCGCCGCGCCACCAAGGAGGCCCAGCCCTCGCTGCTGCCGGGCAGAGGTTACGAATTGCCGCCGCTGAGGCTGTTGTCGGAACCCAAGCAGACCCGCAACAAGACGACGGCCGACACCGAAGCGCTGGAGCAGAATGCCCGGCTGCTGGAATCCGTTCTCGACGATTTCGGCGTCAAGGGCGAGATCATCAACGTGCGCCCCGGCCCGGTGGTGACCTTGTATGAGCTTGAGCCCGCGCCCGGCACCAAGTCCTCTCGCGTCATCAACCTGGCCGACGACATCGCCCGCTCGATGAGCGCGATATCGGCCCGCGTCGCCGTCGTGCCCGGCCGCAACGTCATCGGCATCGAACTGCCGAACTCGTTCCGCGAAACCGTCTTCCTGCGTGAGATCCTGGCCTCCGAATCATTCGAGAAGTCCAAGGCCAAGCTGCCGCTGTGCCTGGGCAAGACCATCGGCGGCGAGCCGGTGATCGCCGATCTCGCCCGCATGCCGCATCTGCTGATCGCCGGCACCACCGGCTCCGGCAAGTCGGTCGCGGTCAACACCATGATCCTGTCGCTGCTCTACCGGCTCGGCCCCGATACCTGCAAGCTGATCATGATCGACCCGAAGATGCTGGAACTGTCGGTCTATGACGGCATTCCGCATCTGCTGTCGCCGGTCGTCACCGATCCGCGCAAGGCGGTCGTGGCGCTCAAATGGACGGTCCGCGAGATGGAGGACCGCTACCGCAAGATGTCGAAGCTCGGCGTCCGCAACATCGACGGCTACAACGCCCGCGTCGCCGAAGCGACCCGAAAGGGCGAGACGATCGTGCGCACCGTGCAGACCGGCTTTGACCGCGAATCCGGCGAACCCGTCTACGAGCAGGAGGACATGGACCTCTCGGCCATGCCCTTCATCGTCGTCATCATCGACGAGATGGCCGACCTGATGATGGTCGCCGGCAAGGACATCGAGGGCGCCGTCCAGCGGCTTGCCCAGATGGCGCGCGCCGCCGGCATCCACCTGGTCACCGCCACGCAGCGCCCCTCCGTCGACGTCATCACCGGCACCATCAAGGCGAACTTCCCGACCCGCATCTCCTTCCAGGTCACCTCGAAGATCGACAGCCGCACCATTCTCGGCGAGCAGGGCGCCGAACAGCTCCTCGGCCAGGGCGACATGCTCTACATGATGGGCGGCGGGCGCATTACCCGCGTGCACGGGCCCTTCTGTTCCGATGAGGAAGTCGAGGACGTCATCGCCTTCCTGAAGGAGCAGGGCACGCCGGAATACCTCGAGGAGATCACCGAGGAGAGCGACGAGGGCGGTTTCGAGATGCCGGGTCTTGTATCCGGCAACGAGGGTGACGATCTGTTCAACAAGGCGGTCGAGGTGGTCGTCCGCGACGGCAAGGCCTCGACGAGCTACGTCCAGCGCCGCCTGTCGATCGGTTACAATCGCGCCGCCACGCTGATCGAACGGATGGAACAGGACGGAATTATCTCCAAGCCCAACTCGAAGGGGCAGCGCGAGATCCTGGTTGGCGAGGGGTCCGACGCCTGACCGTTGTCGCGTTCATTCAGCCGTCGCGGTTTCGCCACACGCGGATGTCAATCGGGATCGGCCGGAACGCCCGGATATTGAAGATTCCTGGATTTACGGAGTTTGCTGACGTGATCGCACCGGTCAGAAACCTGATGATTGCAACGCTCGTGCTTGGCTTGGGTGTTGCGGGCCTGAGCCTGCCGCCCACCGCACATGCCGCCAAGACAGACGCGTCGGACTTCTCGATCGCGCAAATCGCGGCGATCGATCAGGTCAGCGCCTATCTCAACAACATCTCCACGCTGAAGGGCGACTTCGTCCAGACCGCGCCCGACGGCGGCATCACGCAGGGCCAGTTCTATATCGAGCGGCCCGGCCGGCTGCGGTTCGAGTACGCCCCGCCCGCCCAGCTTCAGATCGTCTCCGACGGCCTGTGGGTCGCGGTGCAGGACAAGAAGCTGAAGACGACGGAGAAATATCCGCTCGTCACGACACCGCTGAAGCTGATCCTCGGCAAGGACATCGATCTGATGCGCGACGCCAAGATCCTCGCGGTCTTCCCGGAAACCGATCTCGTCACCGTATCGATCGAGGAATCGACGGGCGAGGCGCCGGGGACGCTGACCTTGATGTACGATCCCGTCGAAAGCCGGCTGACCCGCTGGACCGTCACCGACGTTCAGGGCCTCGATACGACGGTCGCGCTGGAAAATACGGTGGAAGGCGAGCCGATCGATCCGATCAAGTTCCGGATCATCGAACAGCGCATTCTCGACGTCGGCGGCACCAACACCCGCTAGAACGCGCTCTACGACAGCCTACCCGCCGGAGGTCTCCGCCAGGTATGGTTCCCGCGTCTCACACCGTGATGAGTGCTCGCCTCCGGAATGATCCCGATCTTGCAGACCGCTAAGGTTTCAGCGGGAACCCGGCAAGAGCGACCTGAAGGCAAAGAACTCGAGTGTTTACCGTTACTGCATCACGAATCCGTGTCCGCTTCCCGAACACTTGAAGCCGGAGGATCCCGATCCCATCTTACTAGTCAGTAGCAGCCGGGCCGTGTTTCGGTATCGCCCCCGTCTCACCGAAAGTGCCCAGGCTGCTGACGTCGGAATTCCCTCCCGACGTCCCGCACCGAAAGCGCGGACAGCGCCCGGCTTCTGCCCCCCGGAAGCCGGGCGCTTTGTTTTTGCCCCGCAATATCCGGTCCTATGCTTGTTCCGGTCGCCTCCAGCGGCTAGAGCGGATGTCCTGCCTTAGGAGGATACCGCCCCGTGCCGCTAACGATCGCCACCTGGAACATCAATTCGGTCCGCCTGCGCCAGGATCTGGTCGCGAAACTGATTTCCGAGCATGCGCCCGACGTCGTCTGCCTGCAGGAAACCAAGTGTCCGAACGACGCCTTTCCCACCAAAATCTTCGAAAAGCTCGGCTACGGCCAGATCGCGATAAACGGCCAGAAGGGCTACCATGGTGTCGCCGTGCTCTCACGCCGTCCGTTGCAGGAGGTGGTGGCCCGTCCCTTCTGCGATATGGGCGATTCCCGCCACATTGCTGTCGACGTGCAAGGATCGACCGGCAGAAGCGTGCGCATCCATAATTTCTACGTACCCGCCGGCGGCGACGAGCCCGATCCCGCGATCAATCCGAAGTTCGACCACAAACTCAGGTTTCTCGATGAAATGATCGCCTGGTTCGGCGCCGATACACCGACGGTCGCGCCTGCCGATGGCGCCATCATCCTCGGCGATCTCAACATCGCGCCGCTAGAGGAAGACGTCTGGTCGCACAAGAAGCTTCTGAAGGTAGTCAGCCACACGCCCGTCGAAACCGACGGGCTGGAGCGGGTTCGAAAGGCGCTCGATTGGGTTGATGTGGTGCGCCGCGACATTCCCCCGCCCGAAAAGCTCTACACGTGGTGGAGCTATCGTTCGAAGGACTGGGACGCCGCCGACAAGGGCCGCCGGCTCGACCATGTCTGGCTGACGCCGGGCCTTTCGGATGCCTGCGACAAAGTCGAGGTGTTGCGCGAGGCGCGCGGCTGGGACCGGCCCTCCGACCACGTACCGATCATCGTCCGCCTTGACATTTGAAGTCCGAGTTTCCTCGAACGGCGCTCAGTCGGCCTCCTGCTCGGGTTCCGGCCCGTCGATTGCCAGGAGCCGTTCGCGGGTCTGCCCAAGTTCCATGTTCATCTTCTGGAGCCGTTCGGAGAGGGACATGCGCAAGCGCTCGGCCATGTCCGGATACTCCTCGAGCACCCGCCTCAGCAGCCGCCGCGACACGGTCATTAGTTCGCTCGGCTCGATCGTCGTCGCCGTGACCGGTCGGGTGGTCGGGCACAACAGCGCCAGTTCGCCGATCAGCGCGCCCGGCCCGGCGATCGCGACGTCCTGGTGTCCGTCGTGGCGATTGGCCGACAGTTCGACGGCCCCGGAAACGACGACATAGCCGCCATCGGCCTCGGCACCCTCGCGGAACAATGTGGTTCCTTCCGGCAGCTGCAAAGGTTCGGCCGAAAACGCGATCAGACGTAGCTGTTCAGCGGGAAAATCGGCGAAAAGCGGTATTGATTGCAGGAAATCGACGTCTTGGTCGAGTGTCACGCCGGGACGCCCCCCGCCGCGCCGCGGGGCACGAGCTTGTAGCCACCGCCCTCGGTTACCAGCAGTTCGGCGCTGGAGGGATCCCGCTCGATCTTCTGGCGCAGGCGATAGATGTGGGTTTCCAGCGTGTGGGTGGTAACGCCGGAATTATAGCCCCAGACCTCATGCAGCAGCACGTCGCGAGTGACGACCTTCTCGCCGGCCCGGTACAGGAACTTCAGGATCGAGGTCTCTTTTTCGGTGAGCCGCACCTTCTGGCCCTGCTCGTTGACCATCATCTTCAGTGCCGGCTTGAACGTGTAGGGACCGATCGAGAAGACGGCGTCCTCGCTCTGCTCGTGCTGGCGCAACTGCGCGCGGATGCGCGCCAAAAGCACGGCGAAGCGGAACGGCTTGGTGATGTAGTCGTTGGCGCCGGATTCGAGCCCCAGGATCGTGTCGGAATCCGAGATATGCCCGGTCAGCATGATGATCGGCGCCTTGAAGCCGTGCTTGCGCAGGATCTTGCAGGCTTCGCGTCCGTCCATGTCGGGCAGGCCGACATCAAGGATCATCAGGTCGATTTGGCCGGCCTTGGCCATCTCCATGCCTGCCTTGGCGCATTCCGCCGTCGCGGTCGAAAATTCGTCGTGCAGCGCCAGTTGCTCGACAAGGGCCTCGCGCAGATCCGTGTCGTCGTCGACGATGAGGATATGCTTCGACGTGCTCATGGGCCGATTCTCCGAAAGGTCGCGCTTGTCCCCCGCACCGATGTAGAACACGTTGGTTACCAACCGCAAGACGGCTTAGTCGGCGAGGCGAGGGAGACATGGTGGCGCAAGGGGGATACTTGAATAGGCTCAGGGTCCATCGTTTCGGACCCGAATCGCATTCGGGCGTGCTGATTGCTGGTGGCGTGACGCTGCCCTGCGGGCTCGGTCGCGGCGGTATCGCGGTGACCAAACGCGAGGGCGACGGCGCCACGCCGAAGGGCGAATTTTCCTTGCGAAAGCTTTATTTCCGCGCTGGTCGGGGGCCGATACCGCGCTGCGGCCTCGATATCGAGACAATTACGCCGAATCTCGGCTGGTGCGACGACACGCGTAGCGCGTTCTACAACAGGCCCGTCATCCTGCCGTTCGCCGCTCGCCACGAGCGGATGTGGCGCGCCGATCACTTGTACGATCTCGTCATTGTGATCGGCTACAATGACGTTTTTCCCCGAAAAGGCTTCGGCAGCGCCATTTTCCTACATCTCGCCCGCGAAGGATTCGAACCCACTGAAGGCTGCGTCGCGCTCAGCCGAAACGACCTCGTCCGGCTGCTACCGCGAATAGGCCCGGATACGGTGATTTCGATCGGTTGATACCAGGTGTGAGGGGAGCACCGATGAACCCGGAAGCCACGATTACCTGCATCGCCGAATACCTTCGGGATAAACCCGGCATACGGGCCCTTTATCTTTCCGGCAGCCACGGTGCCGGGCTCGCCGATGCCTGGAGCGACATCGATTTCGTCGCAGTCGTCCCTGAGGACGAGTTGAACGGTTTTCCCGACGTGTGGCGACCGGCGATCGACCTTGTGGGCGAACCGGTGCTCCGGCGTGTCCGGCCAGGACCAAGCGTTCTGATCAATGCGATCACGCCGGACTGGATGCGGATCGATGTTCTAGCCATTCCTGCGTCGCAGCTCGCGACGAAGAGCGGAAAGACCGTCTTGTTCGACCACGACGGCCTGCTGAAGCGACGTCCCGAAGCATCCGGTTCCGGGCGCAAGGACGATGCACGGCTTCGGTGGGAGTTCGAGGAGTTCATTCGGATATTGGGCTTGCTTCCGGTAGCGATAGGGCGGAAAGAGTACCTGAACGCGGTGACCGGTATCTTTCACCTGCGCAACCTGCTGGTTGACCTTCTGATCGAGGAGACGGGCGCGCGGAACCGCGGCGGCGCGTTGCACCTGAACCGCCTGATCACACAGGAAAAGAAGGATCTGCTTGGCCGTTTGCCGGTTCCCGAGCCGACTCGGGAGTCCGCGATCGCTACGCATCTGGCCTATGCGGCAGATTATCTGCCGCGGGCGCTCCGACTTGCCGAGGACCGGGGCATCGACTGGCCGGAAAGCTTCGAGCAGGCCACATGGGCACATCTAAGATCCAAACTCGAGATCGAGCCGCCCGACGCTGCGTCCTGACCTAGGGCTTCGGCCGCGTCCCGAAGATCGCGCTGCCGACCCGCACATGCGTCGCGCCATGTGCCACCGCGATCTCGTAGTCGGCGCTCATGCCCATCGACAGGGTTTTCAATCCAATTTCCTTCGCAAGCTTGGCGAGCAGCGCGAAATGCGGCGCCGGCGGCTCGTCGAAGGGCGGGATCGCCATCAGGCCCTCGATTTCAAGCCCGTGCTCGTCGCGGCAGCGATTTACGAAATCTGCCGTCGCCTCGGGAAGAACGCCGGCCTTCTGCTCCTCCGCACCGGTGTTGACCTGCACGAAGAGCCGCAGGCTCTTGCCCTGCACCTCCATTTCCTTCTTCAGCGCGCGGGCAAGCTTGTCGCGGTCGACCGTCTCGATCACGTCGAACAGTTCCACCGCATCCTTCACCTTGTTGGTCTGCAGCGGACCGATCAGGTGCAGTTCGATATCGGGATACTTTGCCTTCAGCCCCGGCCACTTGCCTTGGCTTTCTTGAACACGGTTTTCCCCGAATGTGCGCTGGCCGGCTTTTATTACCGGCTCGATCGCCTCGGCATCGAAGGTCTTGGAGACCGCGACCAGCGTGACCGATCCTGCCAGCCGTTCCGCTTCGCGCTCGGCCGCGCGGATATTCTCCAGAACCTCGGCCAGATGACCGGCTGCGTCCGATTGATTGGGGGTGTCCATGTCTCTACCGCATCCGCCAGTTCGCACGATGTGAAGGTCAAACGACCAATTTGGTCCGAATCGTCCGCGATTTAGCGTTCCGCGGACGCGCCAGCCATTGACCGGACAAGGGGATTCGGGCCATCTACGCTCACCTTCAAGCGACCGACTAACATGTGATGGCGAGCGAACGCTACAATCCCCGCGAATCTGAAGCGCGTTGGCAGAAAATCTGGGACGAGAAACGGGTCTTCGAGACCCGTAACGACGACCCGCGCCCGAAATACTACGTGCTCGAGATGTTCCCCTATCCCTCGGGCAAGATCCATATCGGCCACGGTCGCAATTATGTGATGGGCGACGTGGTGGCGCGTTACAAGCGCGCCAAGGGCCACAATGTGCTGCATCCGATGGGTTGGGACGCCTTCGGCCTGCCCGCCGAGAACGCCGCCATCGAAAAGAAGGTCCATCCCAAGGAATGGACCTACGAAAACATCGCCACCATGAAGGAGCAGCTGAAGCTGCTCGGCCTGTCGATCGACTGGACGCGCGAGGTCGCGACCTGTGATCCCGAGTACTATTCCAAGCAGCAAAAGCTGTTCGTCGAGTTCCTCGACGCCGGCCTCATCGAACGCCGCACCTCGCTGGTCAACTGGGACCCGGTCGACAACACCGTGCTCGCCAACGAGCAGGTGATCGACGGCCGCGGCTGGCGCTCCGGCGCTCCGGTCGAAAAGCGCGAACTGGCGCAGTGGTTTTTCAAGATCACCGACTACGCCCAGGAGCTGCTCGACGCGATAGACGCGCTCGACGACTGGCCCGACAAGGTGCGCCTTATGCAGCGCAACTGGATCGGTCGGTCCGAGGGCCTGCGATTCTCGTTCGCCATGGAAAGCGCCGACGGATCGCCCGCCGACGATCCGCTGGTCGTCTACACCACCCGACACGACACGATTTTCGGGGCGAGCTTCTGCGCGGTGTCGCCGGATCATCCACTAGCCAGAAAACTCGGCGAGACCGACGAGGGCCTGGAGGCCTTCCGGCGCGAATGTGCGGCACTTGGCACCAGCGAGGAAGTCATCGAGCGTGCCGAAAAGAAGGGCTATGCGACCGGCCTCTATGCCGTCCATCCCTTCCGTCCAAACGTGAAGCTGCCCGTCTATGTGGCCAACTTCGTGCTGATGGGTTACGGCGAAGGCGCGATCTTCGGCTGCCCGGCCCACGATCAGCGCGACCTCGATTTCGCCCGCAAGTACGACCTGCCCGTCATTCCCGTCGTCGCGCCCCTCGACACGGACCCGGCGAGTTTCACGGTCGGCGACGAAGCATTTGTAGACAAGGACGGGGTGGCCGTCGTTCTGATCAATTCCGATTTCCTTGACGGCATGAGCGTGCCGGAAGCCAAGGAAGAGATCGCCAATCGGATGGATGCAGCCGGCATCGGCACCCGCAAGGTCAATTTCCGCTTGCGGGACTGGGGCATTTCCCGGCAACGCTACTGGGGCGCCCCGATCCCCGTAATCCATTGCGATGCTTGCGGAATTGTTCCGGTACCGGAAGCCGATCTGCCAGTACGACTGCCTGACGACGCGACCTTCGACAAGCCCGGCAATCCACTCGACCGCCACCCGACCTGGAAGCATGTCGATTGCCCCGCCTGCGGCGCCAAGGCGCGCCGCGAGACGGATACAATGGACACCTTTGTCGACTCCTCCTGGTACTTCGCCCGGTTCTGCTCGCCCCGCGACGAGGACGTCGTCGATCGGAGTGCGGTCGATGACTGGCTTCCCGTCGATCAGTATATCGGCGGCATCGAGCATGCCGTCTTGCATCTGCTGTATTCGCGCTTCTTCATGCGTGCCATGAAGAAGACCGGCTATACGGATATCGAGGAGCCGTTCCGGGGTCTGTTCACGCAGGGCATGATCACGCACGAGACCTATCGCGACACGTCCGGCCAGTGGCTGCTTCCCGAAGAGGTGAAGCACCGCGACGACGGCACCGTCGTGCGCGCCTCGGACGGATCGCCGGTGACGGTCGGCCCGCCTGAGAAGATGTCGAAGTCGAAGAAGAACGTCGTGTCGCCCGAAGCGATCGTCGAGACCTTCGGCGTCGATGCCGCGCGCTGGTTCATGCTCTCCGACACCCCGCCCGAGCGCGACAGCGAATGGACCGAGTCCGGTGTCGAGGGCGCGTGGCGGTTCGTGCAGCGTCTGTGGCGCCTGGTCGGTCAGGTCTCCGAACTCGCAACCCCCGTCGGCACACCGGCACCAAACGAAATCTCACCCGAGGCGCTGGCCTTGCGCCGTGTCACGCACAAGGCGCTCGCCGCAGTTTCCAAGGATATTGAGCAACTGCGCTTCAACCGCGCCATCGCGCACATCTACGAGGTGGTGAACGCGGTCACCGCCCTGCTCGCCGATACATCGAACGGCAAGGTTGCGCCAGATCTCGGCTGGGCGTTGCGCGAAGCCGGCGAGACCATCGTCCGCATTTCCGCCCCGATGGTACCGCACCTTGCCGAGGAAAGCTGGCGGGTGCTCGGTCACGAAAACCTGCTCGCCGAGGCGCATTGGCCCGAGGTCGAACCCGCGTTGCTCGTTGAAGACACCATTACGCTTCCCGTCCAGGTCAACGGCAAGCGCCGCGATGAACTCATCATCGCCCGCGATGCCGATCAATCGGCTATCGAAGCCGCCGCGCTCGACCTTGTCGGCGTCCAGCGCGCGCTTGGCGACAAGCCGGTGCGCAAGATCATCGTCGTGCCCCAGAGGATCGTGAATGTGGTCGCCTGAGCGGATTTCAACACGTAATTTCGCTGTACTGATCGGACTTGCCGCGGCGCTTTTCGCCGGCGGCTGCAATGTTCGCCCGCTGTACAGCACGGCGTCCGTCGAAACCGGCAGCGGTACGACCGCGGCGGCGCTTTCCGACGTCGATGTGGCGCCGATCGAAGGCCGGGTGGGCCAGAAAATCCGCAACGATCTGCTGTTTTACATGAACGGCGGCGGTCAGGGTGGCAGCGCCTATGTCGTCGAACTTAAGGTCAACGAAAAGTACACCAACGTCATCACCCGGGCGATCAGCGGAATTCCCGGCGGCCGCAATATCCGTTTGATCGTTACCTACACATTGAAAAAGGCAGGTGGCGGCGAGCCCCTGGCCCAGGGTCAGGTGACCCGTATTGCCTCGATCGATTATTTCAACCAGCGCTTCGCCAACGATCGCGCCACCATCGACGCGGAAAACCGCGCGTCCAAGGAAGTCGCCGCCGACATCAATCTGAGGCTCGCGGCTTATTTCGCCACCGGCAAGAGCTATGATGCGGTCGACCCGGTTGTCGATGTGGATGATAGCGAGCTGCCAAGCAACGGAAGCACGATATTTGACGAAAGAGAAGAGACCTACGGCGCGCCGAGCCTATGACCGCGTTGAAGGGTGAGGCTATCGGTCGGTTTCTCAAGCGGCCCGATAAGCCGGTCGCCTTGGTCTATGGACCCGATGCCGGTCTTGTCGGCGAACGGTCCGCGGAAATAATCGATGCTTTTCTGGGCTCCGGAGCCGATCCGATGGCCCGCACTGTGATCGATGGCGACGGTTTGTCCGGATCGCCCGAACGGCTTGCTGAGGAAGCCCATTCCGTACCGATGTTCGGCGGCCGGCGCGCTATCCGCGTGACCGCCGGATCCCGCAATATCATGGCCTCGGTCCAGCCGGTTCTATCGGATCCTCCGCGGGAGGCCGTTGTCGTCATCGAAGCCGGCGACCTGAAGCCCTCGTCTCCGCTTCGGAAAGCCGTTGAAAAGGCCAGTACTGCCGTTGCGATCCCCTGTTATGTCGACGATAGCCGGGCAATCGAAGGTCTGATTGCCGATGAGATGGCCGCCGCCGGCCTTCAGGTCAGTTCCGATGCCCGCGCCGCGTTGGCCAGGCTCCTGGGCGGCAATCGCCTTGCCTCGCGCAGCGAATTGAAGAAGCTCGCCACCTATTGCCACGGGCGCGACCGGATTGAACTGGAAGATGTCGGCGCCGTTGTCGGTGACGCGTCGGCGCTTGAACTCGATTCGCTGATCGATTCGATCGCACAAGGCGACGCAAGACAGGCCGATATCGTATTGAGGCGTTGCCTGGCGGCGGGCACGACACCGGGAAGTGTCGTATCTTCGCTGTCGCGCCATTTTATCCAGCTGTCGGAAGCGCGCCTGAAAATCGACCGCGGCGCCACCGCCGACGCGGCCATGCGCGAACTCAGGCCGCCGGTATTTTTCAAACGCCAGAACGGGTTTCGCCGCCAGCTCGGACTGTGGTCGCCGAATGCGCTGGGCCGCGCACTTGATCTGATTGCGGCGACGGAAGCCGAGGTGCGCCTAAAGCCCGATCTCGCGGACGCCCTGATCGGCCGGGCCGCGATTACGCTCGCCGGCGCGGCCCGACAGCCGAATCGCCCATAAGTCGAAAATCTTGGATTAATAGTCGATTAATATTGTCGTTTCGGATACGAATTTCTGAAATCAACCGAAAAAGTAAGATATTCTGGCGTTTTCTCTATTTCAACAGGCGACTGATTACCGCGTCGAGCTGTTCGAGTGTCTTGTAGTGAATGCGAAGCTCCCCGCCGCCGCCCGCTTTGTGCCGGAGGTCGACACCAAGGCCCAGAGCATCGGCGACCCGCTTTTCGATTGCCCGGGTGTCGGCATCCTTTTCTTCCGCCGGCTGGGTTGAACGCCCTTCCTTCGGCGATTTCCGCGTCAGGGCCTCGGCTTCGCGCACGTTAAGGCCGGTCTCGACAATTGCCTTGGCCAGCTTCTCGGGCTCTTCGTGCGTAACGAGCGTGCGCGCGTGACCCGCGCTCAATTTCCCATCCGAGATCATGGTTCGGACGGAATCGGGAAGTTTCAATAATCTCAATGTGTTGGCGACGTGACTTCGGCTCTTGCCGATAACCTCGCCGAGCTGGGCCTGACTGTAATCGAAATCTTCGATCAGGCGCTGATACCCTTCCGCCTCCTCGAGCGGATTGAGATCGGAACGTTGAACGTTCTCGATGATGGCGATCTCGAGCGCCTCGCGATCGTCGACCTTGTGGACGACGACCGGGACCTCGTGCAGGCCCGCACGCTGGGCGGCTCGCCAGCGGCGTTCGCCTGCGATGATCTCGAAGCGGTCCGGATCTTCCTTCGTCGCGCGCACCAGGATTGGTTGGAAGATACCCTTCTCGCGGATCGATGTCGCGAGATCGGCGAGATCCTCCTCGCCGAAGTTCTTGCGTGGGTTACGCGGATTGGCACGCAGGAATTCGATCGGCACGCGTCGTTGCCCGCGGGCGCGATCTATGGTCGATTTCTCGGTATCAACATCGCCGATCAGCGCTGCGAGGCCGCGCCCGAGCCGGGAGGGACCGGGCTGGCTTGCGTCGTCGGTTTTCCTTACCGTGGTCATTGTTACGGACTCGAATCGATTTTGGTTTACGTAAACGTCACCCGATCAATAGGATGACAGGTTCAAGCGGCCCGTAGCTTACGCTCGCGCTGGATTATTTCGGATGCGAGCCGAATATACGCCTGGCTTCCGGTGCAGTGCATATCGTAGAGCAAAACCGGCTTTCCAAACGACGGCGCCTCCGAGACCCGCACGTTGCGCGGAATGACGGTGTCGTAGACGTTCGAGCCCATGTGCCGGCGCACGTCGTCGACCACTTGGCCCGACAAATTGTTGCGGCCATCGAACATGGTAAGCACAATGCCGTGGATCGACAGGCCAGGGTTGAGCGACGTCTTGACGTGCTCGACGGTCTGCAGGAGCTGGCTGAGGCCCTCGAGTGCGAAGAACTCGCACTGCAGCGGCACCAGCACGGAATTTGCTGCGCTCATCGCGTTGATCGTCAGCAGGTTCAGCGACGGCGGGCAATCGATGAGGATGTAATCCACGCCGAAATCGGTATCAAAGTCCTGACCCGACGCAGCGAACGGGTTTTGGATCGCGTTGCGCAGGCGATAGGACCGGTCCCGCGCCCCCATGATTTCCTGCTCGAAGCCGAGCAGGTCAAGCGTCGAGGGTACAACTGACAACCGTGGAACGGCGGTTTCCATCACAGCGTCGGCCAGGGCCATCTCGCCGATCAGCACATCGTACACCGACCGGTCCCGCATGTTGCGGTCGATACCGAGCCCCGTCGACGCATTGCCTTGCGGGTCGAGATCGACCACGAGGACGCGCTCGCCGATTGCGGCAAGGGCGGTGCCCAGGTTGATGGTCGTTGTCGTCTTGCCAACCCCGCCCTTCTGGTTGGCGATCGTGATAACGCGCGGTAACATTACTCTGGCCTCCAAAAACGTATGACTGGTCTTAGGCGCTTTTGCGGACACAGTCATCAACGATGACAAGCGCGCCGTCCGGTTGCGTCCGGCTTGGAACCAGCGTGTAGTTAAATTTCCAACATGTAGAGGCCTGCGTCAATTCACGTTCTACATCTTGTCCCTTGTGGAAAACGGCTATAGCGCCCCGCGCAATAAGCGGCTCAGCCATTTCCAACAGCTTTTCCAGTGGCGCGAGCGCCCGGGCGGTGACTACATCGACGGGTTCGTGCCGTTTGGCGGTGAAATCCTCGATTCTCTCGCAATGAATCCTGGCCGGTACTGCCATTTTCCGCGCCGCAGACCGCAGAAACGCGCATTTCTTCCCGTTCGATTCGACCAGATCCACCGAGGCGCCGTCCCGGTCCGCGATCAGGGCGGCGATGATCAGCCCGGGGAGGCCGGCGCCCGATCCCAAGTCGACCCATCGCTTGGCATTCGGCGCACAATTCACAGCTTGTGCACTGTCAGCGATATGCCTTATCCACAGGCTGGAAAGCGTTTCCGGACCGACCAGGTTCTTGGCTTTACTCCATTTTTGGAGCTCGTCCACGTAGTTATCCAGACGCTGTTCTGTTTCACGTGAAACGTCGAAAAGCGAGCGGACTATGGTAAGCCCAGCCGCGCGGTCCATGTCGTCCGTCATGTGGAAAATCCTGAATAACTCGCGTTCAGGCGCTCTTACGCGCATCCGGCTGCCGGCGCACATGCGCGGCAAGAAGCAAAAGTGCCGCCGGCGTCATACCTTCGATTCGCGCCGCCTGGCCGACCGACCGAGGTTGAACGGAGACGAGCTTTTCGCGAATCTCGTTGGTTAATCCGCCGATCAACCCGTAATCTGTCCCCGCGGGGATCGTTAACCCCTCGTCCCGCCGGAACGTCGCGATATCGGCCTGCTGCCGATCAAGATAGACCGAATAACTCGCCTCGATCTCGACCTGTTCGGCGATTTTGCATGGAATCGCCCCGAGATCCGGCCAGATCTGCGACAGACGCGCCATGTCGATGTCGGGATAGGTCAGAAGATCCAGCCCACTGCGCCGCTGGCCGTCGTGATTGATCGAAAGGCCGTACCGGGCTGCTTCCTGTGGCGTGAGAGTTACGGATGCGCAAGTCTTCTTCGCCTTCCGTAGCGCATCGGCCTTTTCGAGGAAGGTTGCTTCCCGTTCCCGGCCGACCAAGCCGAGTGAGACCCCTTTCGGCGTCAGCCGCTGATCGGCATTGTCCGCGCGCAAGGACAGCCGAAATTCCGCCCGCGATGTAAACATCCGGTACGGCTCACTCACCCCCCGCATGACGAGATCGTCGATGAGGACACCGATATAGGCCTCTGATCGATCGACGGTAATTCCGGTCGTTCCGGATGCGAATCGAGCAGCATTCAGCCCGGCAATCAGCCCCTGGGCGCCAGCCTCTTCATATCCCGTCGTGCCGTTGATCTGGCCGGCCAGGAAAAGACCGCTCACCCGTTTGGTTTCAAGCGTCGGATCGAGTTCCCGCGGATCGACGTAATCATATTCGATCGCGTATCCCGGCCTCAGGATCACCGCATCCTCCAAGCCGGGAATCGAAGCGATCAACGCCATCTGGACATCCTCCGGCAGCGACGTCGAGATCCCGTTCGGATAGACCGTATGATCGTCGAGCCCTTCCGGCTCGAGAAAGATCTGGTGGCTTTCCCTGTCGGCGAAACGTACCACCTTGTCCTCGATCGAAGGGCAATACCGCGGCCCACGGCTTTCGATGCGGCCTGAATACATCGCAGACCGGCCAAGATTGGTCTCGATGACCCGATGGGTGTCGGCCGTCGTGCGTGTAATGTGGCAGTCTATCTGCGGCGTCTCGATTTTGTCGGTCAGGAAGGAAAACGGCACGGGGTCCGCATCACCGGGCTGCCGCTGAAGCCTATCCCAGGCAATCGTCCGCCCGTCGAGGCGCGGCGGAGTGCCGGTCTTCAGGCGACCCAGCGCGAAGCCGATTTCCTCAATCCGCTCCGCCAGCCGCACAGCGGGCGCATCACCCACACGCCCCGCCGGCCAGCTTCTGTCGCCCAGATGGATCAGCCCGCGCAGGAAAGTTCCCGTCGTCACCACGACCGCGCCGGCCCGGATTTCCCGGCCGTCGGCAGTCATTACGCCCCCGACTCGATTGTCCCCGATAATCAGATCCGCCGCCTCGCCGGCAATGACGTCGAGCCCGACGACGGCGCCGAGTTCCGCCTGCATCGCCTGACGGTAAAGCTTCCGGTCCGCCTGGGCGCGCGGCCCGCGTACCGCAGGCCCCTTGCGTCTGTTAAGGAGGCGGAACTGGATCCCCGCCCGATCGGCCACCCGCCCCATCAGACCGTCGAAAGCGTCGATCTCGCGGACCAGATGCCCCTTTCCGACGCCACCGATTGCCGGATTACATGACATTTCACCGACTTTAGCGGGATCCTGGGTGAGCAGGGCAACGCGCGCGCCAAGCCGCGCGGCAGCCGCCGCTGCCTCGCAGCCCGCATGACCGCCGCCAATTACAACCACGTCGTATGTCATAGTTCCCGATTTCGTTCCGGCACCGACTCGACCTCGGATTGCCGCGCTACCAAGCCGTTTTCCATGTTTCGATCCGCTGTCAAAATAGTCGTTGTTTCACGTGAATCGGATCAACAAGGGCCTCATGCGATGACTGACTGATGATTCACGTGAAACAGCAAGCGAGCCGAGCGCCCTATTTCCCGATACAGAACTGACCGAATATCGCGCCAAGCACATCTTCTACATCTATTCGCCCAGTGATGCGCCCCAGCGCATTCGCCGCCACCCGAAGTTCCTCCGCAACCAAGTCGCCTTCAGCCAGATAGTCCAATCGGCCGGCCTTATCCAATGCTTCGACCGCTCTTTCCATTTCCCGGCGATGCCTCGCCCTGGTAATTACCGGATCTGTTCCGGACCCGACTCGATCATCGGCCCAACCCGCGAGCCCGTCCAGAAGCACCCGCAGGCCTTCACCCGTTCTCGCCGAAATCCCATAAAGGCATTCACCTCTCCAACCCGCAGCGTTCCCGGATAGGTCTATCTTGCTCTCCAGTCGCCAAATTTCCACGCCAAATGCCGGGTCTGGCTCCGGGTCGTTCCCCGCGTCCCCGATCCATAAAACAAGATCCGCAGACCGCGCGTGCGCTTCCGCCCGCCGCACACCCTCCTGCTCTATACCATCCGACGTCTCGCGAATGCCGGCGGTATCGACGACCGTCACGGGAACGCTTCCGAGATCCAGCCGCACTTCGATCGCGTCCCGCGTCGTTCCCGGCGTATCGGAGACGATCGCCACATCACGCCGCGCCAATGCGTTCATCAGGCTCGATTTGCCGACATTCGGGGCCCCCGCAATGACCACGGTCAGGCCCTCGCGTATCATCTCGCCACGGTGCCCGTCATCGAGGTATTGCGCTATATCCGATCGCAAATCCTCGATCTCTGGCTGTACCTGCGTGGCGACGCCCGCCGGCACATCTTCCTCGTCGACGAAATCGATGCCCGCCTCGCTCAGCGCCAGTATACCGATCAGGCGGTTCCGCCAGTCTTCGACGACCCGGCCTGCCGCGCCTTCCAGCTGCCGCAACGCCTGTCGCCTCTGGCCCGCCGTTTCCGCATCGATCAGATCGGCAAGCCCTTCGATTTCCGTCAGATCGAGTTTGCCGTTCGTAAACGCCCGCCTGGCGAATTCCCCGGCATCCGCGGGCCGAAGCCCATCCAACCCGCCAAGCGCCTCGATGAGTCCCGAAACGATCGCGCGGCCTCCGTGAACCTGGAGTTCAGCCGAATCCTCTCCGGTAAAACTCGCCGGACCCGGCATCCATAATATCAGCCCCCTGTCAATGGTTTCACCGTTCTGGTCCCGAATCGATCGCAGTGCCGCTACCCGCGGTTCCGGCACCCTCCCGCAAAGCGCCTTTAACGCGCTTTCGCACGCCGGGCCCGAAAGCCGGACGACCGCCACGCCCGCCTTCCCGGCGCCGCTCGACAGCGCGAAAATGGTTTCCGAAGAAGAATTCATCATCGGCCCTGTCATATTCTTTCAAAAACCATAGCTATCCACGCACTCTCATTTGCCTCTTAATGGCGATGATTCACGTGAAACAATCCGCCAACCCAAGGCCAATCATTCGCATCCATGCCGAAAAATCAGCTCGACCAGGAAACCAGCCCCTACCTCCTCCAGCACGCCGACAATCCGGTCCACTGGCACGCCTGGGGGTCCGAGGCGCTTTCAGAGGCCAAGGCCACCGGCAAACCGATCCTGCTCTCGGTTGGATACGCGGCCTGCCACTGGTGCCACGTCATGGCCCACGAAAGCTTCGAAGATCCCGAGACAGCCCGCTGGATGAACGATCTGTTCGTCAACATCAAGGTTGATCGCGAGGAACGACCCGATATCGACCAGCTCTATATGGCGGCACTCCATCAGCTTGGCGAGCAGGGCGGCTGGCCCCTGACGATGTTCTTGACGCCGGCCGGCGAACCGTTCTGGGGTGGCACCTACTTCCCGCCGACTGCCCGCTATGGCCGGCCCGGCTTCGTCGACGTCCTCAAGGAGGTCTCCCGTCTATTCCACGAAGAGCCCGACAAGATAGAGCAAAACCGCGAGGCCCTGACCCAGCGCTTGTCCCACGCCGCTGCTTCAGCCGGGCAACTCTCACCCGATATCGTCCCGGCGATCGCCGGTAAACTCGTGGAGATGTTCGATCCCGTGAATGGCGGCCTGAAGGGCCCGCCGAAGTTCCCGCAAGGCCCGATCCTCGATCTTATCTGGCGCACCGGCCTCGCGACCGGAGAGACCCGCTATTTCGACACGGTCGAACATACCCTCAGCCGGATCGCCCGCGGTGGCATCTACGATCACCTCGGCGGCGGTTTTGCCCGCTATTCCGTCGACGAGCGCTGGCTCGTCCCGCACTTCGAGAAGATGCTCTACGACAACGCCCAGCTTATAGACCTCATCGCGACTGCCTGGCTTCGATCAGGCAATCCTCTGTTCCGTACCCGAATCGAAGAAACAGTCGCCTGGCTCGAACGTGAGATGATCGCCAAAGGCGGCGCCTTCGCCACGAGCCTGGATGCCGATTCCGAAGGCGAGGAAGGCCGCTTCTATGTCTGGGACAAGGCGGACATTGACACTTTGCTGCGTGAAGACGCCGCATTTTTCTGCGCTGCCTACGATGTTACACTGGGTGGAAACTTCGAGGGCCGCACCAATCTGAACAGGCTGAACGATCCTTTCCCGCTCAACGAGGAAGACGAAACCCGCCTCGCAAAGGCCCGAACCGTTCTGTTCGAGGCCCGCGCACCACGCATCCGCCCGGACCGCGACGACAAGATCCTCGCCGACTGGAACGGAATGATGATTGCAGCGCTTGCCCGCACCGCCGTGACCTTCGACCATCCTGATTGGCTGAATCGAGCGGTAAATGCCTATCGTTTCGTATCCGACTCGATGTCGCGAGCCGGCCGCCTCGGCCACGCATACCGGGACGGCAAGATGACCTGGCCCGGATTTGCCACCGATTACGCCGCGATGGCAACGGCCGCACTCGCCCTAAGTGACGCTACAGGCCAACGCCAGTATCTCGACGATGCGATCACCTTCGCCGATCTGCTCGAAACCTGGCATCTGAGCGACGACGGTACATACCGCCTCGCCGCGTCCGACGCAGAAGACGTGATCATTCGGATGCGTTCGGGCGTCGACGAAACTACGCCCAATCCCAACGGAACAGCGGCGAACCTGCTCATACGGCTGTATCATCGCACAGGCGAAACACGGTTCATCGAACGTGCCGACCGGCTTCTATCCGCCTTCGCATCGGACGCCGCGCAGAACCCCGTCGGGCACGCCAGCCTGTTGTCCGCCCTATCGTTGCGCACCCAAGGGACGCAAATCGTAATAATCGGAGATCCCGACGATTCGGGGACGAAAGCCCTCATATCCGCAGCAAATTGCGTTCCGGATCCGAATCGAACTCTTGTCGTGCTATCGCCCGAGGCAGAACTGCCCGAGCATCATCCCGCTACCGGCAAAATCAAAATCGACGGACGTGCCACCGCGTATGTCTGCCGCGGCGAGACCTGCTCCCTGCCAATCACGGATCCCGCGCACGTACAGAAATACGTTCTCTCACCGCAACAGCAATCGGCCTGAACGCCCGGTGTTCTGACCAAACTAAGCCAGATCATATCTCCGGCTTTCTGGCCCTATGACAAGCTGTCCGCCTTCAACGTAAACTTCATGCGGACGGCAACGTTCGGCAAAGGCCATTGGCTGAGAGAAACAAAAGGCCGGGCCCCATGAGAGCCCGGCCTGAAGCTGTTTCTGAATTCCGCTTTAGCGTCAGGTGTTCATTGAATCGAAGAACTCGCTGTTGCTCTTGGTCTGCCGGAGCTTGTCGAGCAGGAACTCGACCGCATCCACCGTGCCCATCGGGTTTAGGATACGCCGCAGCACGTACATCTTCTTGAGCTCGCCGGCTGGAACCAGCAGCTCTTCCTTACGGGTCCCCGAGCGCGTGATGTCAATCGACGGGAACACGCGCTTGTCGGCGATCTTCCGGTCCAGGATGATTTCCGAGTTGCCGGTGCCCTTGAACTCTTCGAAGATCACCTCGTCCATCCGGCTACCGGTATCGATCAGCGCCGTGGCGATGATGGTCAGCGACCCACCTTCCTCGATGTTACGCGCCGCACCGAAGAACCGCTTCGGCCGCTGCAAGGCGTTCGCGTCGACACCACCGGTCAGCACCTTGCCCGACGACGGCACCACGGTGTTGTAGGCACGGCCGAGCCTGGTGATCGAATCGAGCAGGATCACCACGTCGCGGCCGTGTTCGACCAGGCGCTTGGCCTTCTCAATCACCATCTCGGCGACCTGGACGTGGCGCACCGCCGGTTCGTCGAAGGTCGAGGAAATCACCTCGCCCTTCACCGACCGCTGCATGTCGGTGACTTCTTCCGGTCGCTCGTCGATCAGCAGAACGATCAGATAGCACTCGGGATGATTGGATGTGATCGAATGGGCAATATTCTGCAACAGCACCGTCTTGCCGGTGCGCGGCGGCGCAACGATCAGGCCGCGCTGGCCCTTGCCGAGCGGCGCCACCAGGTCGATGACCCGCGCCGACTTGTCTTTTCCCGTCGGATCCTCGAGCTCCATGTTGAAGCGTTCTTCGGGGTAAAGCGGCGTCAGGTTGTCGAAGTTGATCTTGTGCTTGACCTTCTCCGGATCCTCGAAATTGATCGTGTTGACCTTGAGAAGCGCGAAGTACCGCTCGCCCTCCTTGGGGCTGCGGATCATGCCTTCGACGGTATCGCCGGTCCGTAGCGAAAACCGGCGGATCTGGCTCGGGCTGACGTAAATATCGTCCGGTCCCGGCAGATAGTTGGCATCCGGGGAGCGCAGGAAGCCGAAGCCATCCTGCAGCACCTCGACGACACCGACGCCAACGATTTCGACATCCTGTGCCGCCAGCAGCTTGAGGATCGCGAACATGAGCTCCTGCTTGCGCAGCGTACTGGCGTTCTCGACCTCGAGGCTTTCGGCAAAGGCAAGAAGCTCCGGCGGTGATTTCGCCTTGAGCTCCTGAAGTTTCATTTCCCGCATCGGGGGCAAACTCCTGTGGCGGTATACGCCTGATAGTCTGGGGGTGGTTCTTGGACCGAGTAAATCTCGGATCCGACGTCTTTTGTGGAGAGTTTCGAGGCTGGGACCCGCGCCCGGTCAGAACAGGCCGGCGTCCGGCACTCGTATAGGTGAGTCGGCGCTTATATATACCGCATGTGCCCTGACGACAAGCCGTCGCTCGCAAGTATCACCACGGTAGCCGTGGTTCAGAACGGTTTCACGATCACCAGAACGACGATGACGATCATCAAAAGCGTCGGAACCTCATTCAGGATCCGAAAGAACCGCTGGCTCTTCGTATTCCGATCCTCCGCAAAGGCACGGACATAACTCGACAACATGCCGTGAACACCCGACATCGCCAGGACGGCGGCGAGCTTGGCGTGGAACCAGCCCGACATCAGCCAGCCGCCGTCCCAGGCAAGCCACAGCCCAAGCCCCCAGGTGGCGATCATCGCTGGATTTATGATCGCCCGAAGGAGCCTCCGTTCCATCACCTTGAACGTCTCGGATTGTTTGGATCCCGGCTCCGCCTCGCAATGATAGACGAACAACCGCGGCAAATAGAGCATGCCCGCCATCCAGGCGATCACCGCAATGACATGCAACGCCTTGAACCACAGATAGAGACCGGACGGTTGCCACCACACCAGAAACCCCAGCAGGATTGCCGCTGCACCGAGTCCGACGACCGCGCGTAGAATCCGGATGCCGCTACTGGCCTGCATCAGTTTCCCCGCACCCGCATCAGCATCCGTTCCACATTCTCCACCGGCGTCTCCGGTAAAATTCCGTGCCCGAGATTAAAGATGAAAGGACCCCCGGACAAAGCGTCTAGGATCCTGTCGACACCGGCATCGATCGCCCGCCCGCCCGCCAGAAGCGCGATCGGATCGAGATTGCCCTGCACCGTCGCGCGCGGCTGCAAGGCGTCCCGGGCAAACTCAAGCGGCATCATCCAGTCGATCCCGACCGCATCGATCCCGGTTCCCTCGATATAGGACACCGCCCTGGCACCGGCGCCGCGCGGAAAACCGATGATCCGGGTTCCCGGAATCTCCGATCTCACCTTCTCGACGATCCGGCGCGTCGGCTCGATCGCCCAGCGCCTGAAACCGTCCTCGTCGAGAATGCCCGCCCAGGTATCGAAGATCTGCACCGCATCGGCGCCGGCCTTCACCTGACGGACAAGATAATCGGCCGAGGCGTCGACCAGGATATCGACCAGCTTCTGGAAGGTCTCCGGATCGCTGTAGGCCATCATCCGCGCCGGGCGCTGATCAGGAGTGGTCTGACCCGCGATCATATAGGTCGCAACCGTCCAGGGCGCCCCGCAGAAGCCCAGCAACGTCGTTTCCTTTGGCAGGGCACCGCGAACCCGCTCGACGGTCTCGAACACCGGCTGGAGATGCTCCAGCACCTGCTCCGGCCGCAACGCATCGATGTCGCCCTGCCCGCCAAGCGGATCGAGCTGTGGACCCTCCCCTTTCGAAAATTTCACCGTCTGCCCGAGTGCATCGGGCACCACCAGGATATCGGAGAACAGGATCGCTGCATCGAAACCGAACCGGCGGATCGGCTGCAACGTTACCTCCGCAGCCGCTTCCGGCATGTAGCAGAGATCCAGGAAGCTTGGGTACTGGCTGCGTAGCTCCCGGTACTCCCTGAGATACCTGCCTGCCTGTCGCATCATCCAGACTGGAGGCACCGATGAGGACTGTCCCGCCAAGGCTCGCATTACCGGCTGAACTGAATGCACACGGTCTTCCTTTAATAGAGTCAAAGAGATTTGATTCTTGTGATTCCAGTTACTAGTCGCGGGATTATCCGGATTATCGGCTGTCCACAACGCTGGGGACGTAACGATTGGATAACTCGCATTTTGATGCCGGCTGCGCCAGCCAAAATGGTTAATCAAACGTTAACGATTCCGGGGCTTGAGAGGATTGTCGGCCCGGACGGGAAAATCGGTTTACACTTTATTAACGATATCAACCGGCCCCTGTTCAACACCCGCCTCGAGGGAAGAACCTGTTGATGGTGGCGGCCGTGTAAAGCTAAGTCAGCGGACAGATTCCCGATCAGCGCCGAAAGCGGCCAGTTTCTCCACAGGTGTCAACACGCAATGCCAGACCGCGTCCATAGTTATGTCCACGTGCATCTGGTCTCGGATGCGACTGGCGAGACCCTGATTGCGGTGGCTCGCGCGGTCGCCGCGCAGTACGCAAATGTCCGGGCGATCGAGCATGTCTATCCGCTGGTTCGTTCGCAAAAACAGCTCGACCGCGTACTGACGGAAATCGAGGCCGCGCCGGGAATCGTGCTCTACACGCTGGTCGGCGCCGAATTGAGCGAGCGGCTGGAGAACCGCTGCAAGGAATTCAGCATTCCCTGCGTTTCTGTACTGGCCCCCGTGCTGGGCGTTTTCCAGTCCTATCTCGGCACCGAATCGACCCCCCGCATTGGCGGGCAGCACGTTCTCGACACGGACTATTTCCGCCGCATCGACGCGCTGAACTATACATTGCTGCACGACGACGGGCAGATGCCGGAGGATCTCGACGCTGCTGACGTCGTACTGATCGGCATCAGCCGTACATCCAAGACGCCGACGAGCATCTATCTGGCCAACCGCGGGATAAAGACAGCCAATATCCCTGTGGTTCCGGGCATCCCACTCCCTCCGCAACTCGAGGAAGTGAAAATCCCGCTCGTGGTCGGCCTCGTGGCAAGCCCGGAGCGCGTCGTCCAGATCCGCCAGAACCGGTTATTGTCATTGAATGCCCAGGACAATACGGCTTATGTCGACAAAGCTGCCGTGGCCGAAGAAATTGCCTTTACCCGCAAACTCTGCGCGCGGCACGTCTGGCCGTTGATCGACGTCACGCGGCGTTCCATCGAGGAAACGGCCGCCGCGATCCTCGGCCACTACAAGGACCATCGCAATGTCTGATCTTCGACCGTTGTCTTTAAAACAGATCGTCCTGGCATCGGCCAGCAAGACGCGGCGCGGCCTGCTGGTTGCTGCTGGTCTGGAGGTCGAGGCCGTTCCGTCCGGCCTTGACGAGCGCGCGATGATTGCCGCGATTGCCGACGATAACGCCGATGGTCTGCCGCCCGCCGATGTCGCCGCCGTTCTCGCTGCCGCGAAGGCCGAAACCGTCAGCCAGGCACGCGCCGGCGATATCGTCATCGGCGCCGACCAGACGCTGGAATTCGACGGCGACCTGTTCGTCAAGCCGGAAACGATCGAGGAAGCCCGGTCCAACCTGCTGCGCCTGCGCGGCAAGACGCACCTCTTGCACTCAGCTGTTTCGATCGTCCGCGATGGCGAATCGCTGTGGTCGGGACTGGAAACCGCGGCCTTGACCATGCGCGACTTCTCGCCGCAGTTTCTCGGCCGCTACTCGGTCGCGGCAGGCGCGGACATGCTTGAAAGCGTTGGCTCGTACCGTATTGAGGGCGTGGGCCTGCAGTTGTTCGAACGCATCGAGGGCGATCACACGACGATCCTCGGTCTGCCGATGCTGCCGTTGCTGACCGAACTGCGCAAACTGGGTGTCGTCGATAAATGAGGTCGCCCAGGACAGCGCGCCGTTTCGAGGCCACGTCTATTATTCGTCAGGAAGCCGCATGTTTCTGATCGGACTGACCGGATCGATCGGCATGGGTAAATCGGCCACGGGCCGCATGTTCGCGGCCCGCGGCGTTCCCGTTCACGATGCCGACGCCGAAGTACACAGGCTTTACGAAAACGAGGCCGTTGCTCCGCTCAAGGAGGCCTTTCCCGGTGCGATCGTTGACGGCAGGGTCGATCGGGTACGCCTGTCGCAAGCCGTACTCGGCGACGACCGTGCCATGAAGCACCTGGAATCGATCGTTCATCCGCTGGTTCGGGCTGGCGAAAAGGCGTTTCTCGACAAGGCGTTTTCCCAGGGTCGCATGGCTGCCGCCGTCGAGGTTCCGCTGCTTTTGGAAGTGAGCGGCGATGCCCGCGTCGACGCAGTGGTGCTTGCCTCCGCGCCAGCCGAAGTGCAGCGCGACCGTGTGTTGAAACGGGGCGGCATGAGCACTGAAAAATTCGAGCAGATCCTTGCCCGGCAGATACCCGACGCCGAAAAACGGCGGCGCTCCCACTTCGT
This sequence comes from uncultured Tepidamorphus sp., assembly GCA_905479765.1. Classification (GTDB taxonomy): domain Bacteria; phylum Pseudomonadota; class Alphaproteobacteria; order Rhizobiales; family Tepidamorphaceae; genus Microbaculum. Next base: position 33,861 of record CAJQNW010000477.1, read on the forward strand.
CGTCGATACAAGCCGCGGCTTTGCATTCGCCGAGAAACAGGTGGACGATATTCTCCGGGCTCTTGCGGGCTGTCAGGGCACGGCCTATGCACGACGCAACCAGGCCTGAAGCAGGTTCTGGTCGCACTCTGGGGGAGGGTCGGCGCGCCGATGCGCGAAATCGTACTCGATACCGAAACCACCGGTCTTGACCCGAAGTCGGGGGACAGGGTTGTTGAAATCGGCGCCGTCGAGCTGCTGAACCACATCCCGACCGGCCGCAACCTGCATCTCTATATCAATCCCGAACGCGACATGCCGGCCGAAGCCTTTGCCGTGCACGGACTGTCAGCCGAATTTCTCGCCGAACATCCCGTCTTCGCCGATATCGCCGATCAGTTCGTCGAGTTCATCGAAGATTCCCGGTTGATCATCCACAACGCCTCCTTCGACATGGGCTTCCTGAACCATGAGCTGGAGAAACTCGGCCGCGCGACGATCCCCTACGACCGGGCGCTCGACACGCTGCTGCTCGCGCGCCGCCGTAATCCCGGCGGGCCGAACAACCTCGATGCGCTCTGCAATCGCTACGGGATCGATAACTCGCGCCGCGACAAGCACGGGGCATTGCTCGACTCCGAGCTTCTGGCCGAGGTCTACATCGAGCTGATCGGCGGCCGCCAGGCGGCCTTGTCGTTGGTGGAAACGGAAACGCGGAGCAGCACCGGTATCATGACGGTCCGGGCCGTCCGCCCGGCGCCGCTGCCGCCGCAGATCACCGATGCAGAAAAAACCGCCCACACCGCTTTCATCACCAGGCTGGGTGTTGAAGCGATCTGGCGAAAGTATCGGGAAATTCGAGACGAATAAGGCGAACTTCCGGCTCGCGGCCGATACGGCTGCAGCCGGTACGCCAGCAATCGCGGCGCTCTTACGCCTGCGCCGGCTGGCCCTGCTGGGCGATCCGCTGCTGATAGAGCGAGGCGAAATCGATGAGGCCGAGCATCACCGGCGGGAAGCCGCCTGCGCCGATCGTGTCGGCAACGATCTGTCGCGCGAACGGGAACAGCAGCCGCGGGCACTCGATCATCACGAACGGCTGGAAGTGCTCCTGCGGGATGTTGCGGATGCGGAACAGACCGCAATAGACGAGTTCCAGCGCGAAGATGACATTCTTGTCGTCGCCGGCACGCGCTTCCAGGCGCAGCTCGACCTCGACCTGGTCGTCGCCGGCCGGATTGGCGTTCACCTGAATATTGAAGTTGATCGGCGGCTGGCCGCTGCGTTGATCGGTCATCGAGCCTGGCGCGCGTGGGTTCTCGAACGACAGATCCTTGATGTATTGGGCGACGACTTCGATGCTCGGGCTCACCTGCTGACCGGCAGCCGCGCCACCGCTCGCTGCGGCTCCGGCCGCGCCGCCGCCATTGGTTGAGTCGTTCGTCATGGGGTCGCTCCGAAGCTGATGTTGGCGAAGTCTGTCGTACCGGGCCGCGTGTTGGTTTGCCGGACTCATGATCCACCGGGCCGTCACGCGAGTTGGCCGCTGGCTAACACGTCGTTTGTGCTCCGGCAAGCCGCCGGAACGCCGCGACAGCCGCATCCTGTCGATTACGGCGCCCGCCAGGGCGAAGGGCCGCCGCGGGGATTTTGTTTGCCGGATTCGGTTTTTTCTGTCGGATCGTCAGTCCGGCCGTCGGTGTCGATCTCGATTTCAACCGCCTCGACGTCGACGATATCGTCGCGCTGGCCGGATCCACCACCGCGAGGTCCGTTGCCCGGCTGGCCGCCGCCCATTTCGTAAATCGAAACCCGTGCAGCAAGCCAGTTGCCGATCGCCGCGATCAGCGAGCGCCGTACTGGCGGGATCAGCAGCGCGAAGCCGATCGTATCGGTTAGGAAACCGGGTGTCAGGAGAAACGCCCCGGCGACAAGGATCGCCAGGCCCTCGCTCATCGCACCGGCCGGCAGGACATTGCGTTCGATGTCGGCGCGGGCCCGATTCAACGTTTCGAGGCCCTGCCGGCGCACCAGCCAGGCTCCGGCGATCGCCGTCACGATCACAATCGCGATGGTGGCAAGCACGCCGATCCGTCCGCCGATCACGACGAACAGGGCGATTTCGGCAAGCGGTATCCCCAAAAACAGGGCGAACAGGACTAAACCCATCGCGGTTCGTTTTAACTCCGTTGACGTTTTACGTTTATCCGTTGCGCAGCCCACTGGACCGAGAGCGAACAATCCTTACATAGTAAGCGTTGAGCAATCCTACCTTCTTCCTTGGCGCAACGGGCGATTCCCGATAAACGGATCCTGATGAACGGTTTTTTTGATTTCTACACGATCCTGTTTTTGGTGCTTGCCGTGGTGATATTCCTGCGGTTGCGCAGCGTCCTTGGCCGCCGCACCGGGACCGAGCGCCCCCCCATCGATCCGTATTCCGCGCCGAAGACCGAAAGCGACAGCGCCGCGTCGTCCGACAAGGTCATCAATCTGCCGCAGCGCGCCGAGACGGGCACGGTCCGCACCGACGCCGCCAACGACGATTTCGGCAAGATCGCGCCGCAAGGCTCTGATCTCGCCAAGCAGCTGTCGGAGATCAAGGCAGCCGAGCCCTCGTTCGATCCGAAAGGCTTCCTCGAGGGTGCCAAGATGGCCTACGAAATGATCGTCACCAGCTTCGCCGAGGGTGACCGCAAGGCGCTGAAGAACCTGCTCAGCCGCGAAGTGAACGAAGGTTTCGTTGGCGCCATTGCCGATCGCGAAAGCCGCGGCGAGACCGTGGAGTCCAGTTTCGTCTCGATCGACAAGGCCGACATCACCGAAGCCGTCATGCGCGGCC
>CAJQNW010000478.1 GCA_905479765.1 uncultured Tepidamorphus sp.
CGAGCAGCTTGCCGCGCGGCACGTAGATCGGCCGGCCGGCCAATCCGGGCTCCGGCTCGCTGCAATAGCACCAGTTGACCGCCGGATCGTAGAACAGGCGTCCGTAGCCAAGCGGTATCTGCACCCACAGCCGCCGGTCCGATGAACCCGCCTCCAACACCAGCACGCGGCTTCGTCCGTCGGCGCTCAGCCGGTCGGCCAGCACGCAACCGGCTGACCCGGCCCCGACGATGATGTAGTCGTATGTTTCCATGCGGTGGACCTGCCTTCGTAAGGCGGCGAATCGAAACCGCCGCACATGATCGCAACACGCTTCCCGACGCAAATGGAATCGGCGCGAATGGAATCGACAATGAAGATCGCCAGTCTCGAAACGTTCGTCGTCGGCAATCCGCCCCCTTATGAGGGCGGGCGCTATTTCATCTTCCTGAAGCTGACGACCGACGACGGCGTCACCGGGCTCGGCGAGGTCTATACGGCAAGCTTCGGCCCGGCCGCGCTCGTCGCCATGATCGAGGACGTCTTTGAGCGCCATGTGGCCGGCGCCGACCCCTTTCACATCGAAGCCCAGTGGCGTCGCGTCTACGGGCGGGGCTATTCGCAGCGGCCCGACATCTCCCTGATGGGCGTCCTGTCGGGCATCGAGATGGCGATGTGGGACATTGTTGGCAAGGCCGTCGGCAAGCCTGTCTACGAGCTCATCGGCGGGCGCGTCCACGAACGGCTGAGGACCTATACCTACCTCTATCCCGACGCGAGCGAGGGCCATGCCTATTCGGACGCCGCCGTCTACCGCGATCCCGATGTCGCGGCGAACCGTGCCGCCGAGTTCGTGGCGCAGGGCTTCACAGCCGTAAAGTTCGATCCCGCCGGCCCCTATTCGGTGTTCGACCCCCGCCAGCCCAGCCTCGAACGCCTGGAGCTATCGGAAGCCTTCTGCCGCAGGATCCGCGAGGCGGTCGGAACCAAGGCCGATCTCCTGTTCGGCACGCACGGCCAGTTCACGACCTCGGGCGCGATCCGCCTGGCGCGCCGGCTCGAGCCATACGAGCCGCTGTGGTTCGAGGAGCCGACGCCGCCGGAGATGCCCGAAGAGATGGCCAAGGTGGCGCGGGCGACATCGATCCCAATCGCCAGCGGCGAACGCCTGACCACCAAGTACGAGTTCGCCCGCCTGCTCGAAACCGGCGCCGCCTCGATCCTGCAGCTCAATCTGGGCCGTGTCGGCGGTTTGTTGGAAGCCAAGAAGATCGCCGGCATGGCGGAAACCCACTATGCCCAGATCGCCCCGCATCTGTATTGCGGCCCGGTGGTCGGCGCCGCCAACATCCACATCTCGGCGGCGAGCCCGAACTTCCTGATCCTGGAATCGATCCGCGACTGGACCGGGTTCCACGCGGATATCCTCAAGACGCCGATCCGCTGGGAAGACGGCTATGTCATACCGCCGACGGCACCTGGCCTCGGTGTCGAACTGAAAGAGGATGTCGCCCGCGCACACCCTTATATCGGCGACGAACTGCACCTGGTTCCGGCGAATACGCCCGTCTTCTGATCGGACAGCCACACACCTGCGGAGACACGCCATGCGCTATGGATACATCGGCCTCGGCCATCTCGGCGGCAATCTTGCCGCCAGCCTGCTTCGCGAAGGGTTTGCGGTCACGGTCTCCGACCGCGACAAGTCCGCCGCCGACCGGTTGATCGAATTGGGCGCGACCTGGGCCGAAACGCCGAAACAGGTTGCCGAAGCCTCCGACGCGGTCATCACCTGTCTGCCCTCGCCGGCCGTGTCCGAAGCGGTGCTGTGCGGTCCCGGTGGCGTCCTCGAGGGCCTGAAGCCCGGCGGCACCTGGATCGAGATGTCGACCCTTGGCCGCGAGGACATCCGCGCGCTCGCCGACAAGGCGAAGGAAAAGGGCGTCGAAACGCTAGAGTGCCCCGTCACCGGCGGCGTCCACCGCGCGGCCCACGGCGACATCACCGTGCTGGTCGGCGGCGATACAGCGCTGTTCGAGACCCACAAGCCGGCGCTTGCCGCGATGGGCGGAGAGATCTTCCACATGGGCCCGCTCGGCTCGGCTTCGGTGATCAAAGTCATTACCAACATGCTGGCCTTCATCCATCTGGTCGCCGCCGGCGAGGCGCTGATGCTGGCCAAGCGCGGCGGCCTCGACCTGACCCAGGCCTTCAATGCGATCCGCGCCTCGTCGGGAAACTCTTTCGTCCACGAGACGGAGAGCCAGGTGATCCTCAACGGCTCCTACGACATCGGCTTCACGATGGACCTCGCCTGCAAGGATCTTGCCTTCGCCATGGGATTCGGCCGCGAGTTCGGCGTGCCGCTCGACCTTGCCGGCCAGACCGTCCAGACCTTCGTCCGCGCCCGCGAGGCCTATGGCGGCGACGCCTGGTCGAGCCAGGTGGTGAAGCTGCTCGAGGATGCGCTTGGCACCGATCTCCGGGCACCCGGCTTCCCCGACAAGCTCGAATAAGCAACACTCGTCATTAATTAATATATTAAAGGTTTGCTGGTCAATCTGTTCATTTTCGGCATAAATCGGTTTTAAAACAGATAAGCAGAATAAAATTCTTCGATAGATTACCAGTTGCGGCATCTTCCCTTGCGTCTATACTTGGACGTCTCAAAAGAAATCGGATTGAGTTCTCGCGTGAGAACGCGAGGGATTAGTTGCAGGCGCGACTAAATTGGCAATTTTACTACGCAAATTGCAGAAATCGGCTCGCAATCGCCGACAAGGCCGCACCCCCGACAAGTGGCCGGACCAAAAACACCCTTAATTTGGGATTTGGAGGAGGAGACGATGGCTACCATCAAAGTGAACGGTGTCGATCGCCAGTTCGACGGCGACCCGGATACGCCGCTGTTGTGGTTCGTCCGCGACCAGCTTGACCTGACAGGCACGAAATACGGCTGCGGCACGGGTCTGTGCGGCGCCTGTACTGTCCATCTCGACGACGTCGCGGTACGCGGCTGCCTGGCCACGGTTGCCGATGCCGACGGCAAGACGGTGACGACGATCGAAGGCCTGAGCGAGACCGGCGATCACCCGGTGCAGGTCGCGTGGCGCGATCAGAACGTGCCGCAGTGCGGCTTCTGCCAGGCAGGGCAGATCATGCAGGCGGCCTCTCTGCTCTCCGCCAATCCCAACCCGAGCGAACAGGAGATCCTCGACGAGATGCAGGGCAACATCTGCCGCTGCGGTTGCTACCAGCGGATCGTCACCGCGGTTCGCCAAGCCTCGACGGGAGCCTGAGCCATGTTGCATCTGTTCAACAAGACCATCGCCTCGCCCCTGCCGTCGGCGGGTCGCGCGGTGATCGAAAACGTCAGCCGTCGTTCCTTCCTGAAAGGCACCACCGGCTTCGTCGTCGCCCTTCAGCTCGTGCCCTTCGACACGGCCAAGGCGTTCGACTCCTACCCGACCAACGGGCTCAACATGCCCCACGGCGTCGTCAACGACCCCCACATCTTCGTGGCGATCGATCCGGACGGCACCGTCACCATCGTCGCGCATCGCTCCGAGATGGGCACCGGCTCGCGCACCAGTCTGCCGATGATCATCGCCGACGAGATGGAAGCCGACTGGGACAAGGTGAAGATCGTCCAGGCCCCCGGCGACGAGCCGAAATACGGCAACCAGGACACCGACGGCTCGCGCAGTCTGCGCCACCACATCCAGCCGGCCCGCGAGATCGGCGCGGCCGTCCGCCGGATGCTGGAACAGGCCGCCGCCGACCAGTGGGGCGTCACAATCGACGAGGTCGAGGCCAACGGCCATCAGGTCGTCCACAAGACGCTCGGCGACCGGATCGGCTACGGCGAGCTCGCCGAAGCCGCCATGGCCCTGCCGACGCCTGCCCGCGACGATCTCGACTTCAAGGACGAAAGCGAGTTCCGCTACATCGGCAAGGGCAAGGTGCAGATCACCGACCTGCACGACATCACCACCGGCAAGGCGATCTACGGCGCCGACGTCAAGCTGCCCGGCATGCTCTATGCCGTCGTGGCGCGTCCGCCGGTCGTCGGCGGCACGGTGAAGTCTGTCGACGATTCAGCAGCACTTGCCGTGCCCGGCGTCCAGCGGGTCGAGATGATCCCCGGCACCTCGCTCGGCGCGAAGTTCAAGCCGAAGGGCGGCGTCGCCGTCATCGCCGACAGCACCTGGGCCGCGATCAACGGCCGCAACGCGCTGGAGATCGAGTGGGACGACGGCCCGCACGGCAGCTTCAACACCGCCGACTACCGCAAGGAACTGAGCGCCTCGGCCAACGCGCCTGGCAAGTCGGTGCGCAGCCAGGGCGACACCGAGGACGCGCTCAAGAACGCCGCCAGGGTGCTCTCCTACGAGTATTACCAGCCGCATCTCGCCCATTCGCCGATGGAGCCGCCGGCAGCCGTTGCGAATGCGGCGGACGGCAAGTGCGAGGTCTGGGCGCCGGTGCAAAGTCCGTACGGCACCCGTGTCGACGTCGCCGACTATCTGGGCATGGACGAGAAGAACGTGACGATCAACGTCACGCTTCTGGGCGGCGGGTTCGGGCGGAAGTCCAAGTGCGACTTTGCCATCGAGACGGCGTTCCTGTCCAAGCAGGTCGGCGCGCCGGTCAAGGTCCAGTGGACCCGCGAGGACGACATCCAGCATTCCTTCTACCACACCAGTTCGGTCGAGAAGATCGACGTGGGGCTGGATGAAAACGACAAGGTCATCGCCTGGCGGCATCGCAGCGCCGCGCCGTCGTTCCTGTCGACCTTCGTGCCCGACGAGGGCTTCGAACACGAGATAGAAGTCGGCATGGGGTTGGAAAACCTACCCTACGAGATCGACAACATCTCCGCCGATCAGTGCAAGGCGATGGCCCACACACGGGTCGGCTGGTACCGCTCGGTGTCGAACATCCCGCGCGCCTTCGCGGTGCAATCTGCGACCGCCGAAGTCGCCCATGAGCTTGGCCGCGACCAAAAGGAGTTCCTTCTGGAAATGATCGGCTCGCCACGCATCCTCGATTGGGAGGCGGCCGGACTTCCGCAGAAATTCTGGAACCAGTACGAGCCCTATGAGGAGTTCCCGTTCGATACGGGCCGCCTCTCGAACGTGATCGAACTGGCCGCCGAAAAATCCGGCTGGGGCAAGTCGCTGCCGGCGGGCGAAGGCCTCGGCATCGCCGGCCACCGCAGCTTTGTCTCCTACATCGCGATGGCCGTCCACGCCAAGGTCGACGACGACGGGACGGTGCATGTGCCCCGTGTCGATGTCGCCATCGACTGCGGCTTCGTCGCCAATCCCGAACGGGTCCGCTCTCAGATGCAAGGCGCCTGCGTGTTCGGCATGACGGCGGCGATGCACAGTGGCGTCACCTTCGAAAACGGCCGCGTCCTGGAAAGCAATTTCCACGACTACGAGATGGTGCGCGCCGACAACTTCCCTGAAGCCGTGCACACCCACATCGTGCCGCATCCGTTCTCGGTGCATGCCACCGGTGTTGGCGAACCCGGCGTCCCGCCGTTCTTGCCGGCGCTTGCGAATGCCATCTTCAACGCGACGGGCAAGCGCATCCGCGACCTGCCCGTCGGCGATCAGTTGAGGACGTGAGCTGTCAGCTTCTAGCCGGCGGGACCGTTCTGGTTTCGCCGGCCGGTTACTTCGTATCCGAATAGGGCATAATCACCAGCATCGACGCCGGCTGATTGGTGCGGTTGACGATCTCGCGCCGCTCTCCGGGCGCGAGGCGGCAGGAATCATGGGCCTTCAGCGTCGTCTCGCCGTCATCGGTGACGACCGTCACTTCGCCGGCCAGGACCACGTAGACCTTCTCGATATTGGACGCACTGGAGTCCGCTCTGCCGCCGGGCAGGAAGTGCGACAGGCCCACCCAGAAGTTATTCGCGTCGCTTGCTTCGTGGCCCTGCAGCCGCAGCCCCGTCATCGCGAAGTGGCCGGGCGCCTCGTAGGGCTTTGCGTCCTCGATCCGCGTTACCTGCATGTCGCTTCCCTAGGTGTCCTCGTCTTCGCCCTTGCTGGCGTCGGCAAGCAGCGTCCGGCGCAACCGCTCGCGAACCGCCTCGGCTTCGTCCGCCGTCCATGTGCGAAAGCCCTCGCCCGTCTTCATGCCCAGATGTCCCGCTTCGATCCGGGCCAGCAGATAAGGATGCGGCTCATTGGTGGAGTCCAGCGACGGCATCAGCGTCTTGTGGATGTTGCTGGTCAGTTCGAGCCCGACCAGGTCCGACTGCTCCATCGGACCGAGCACGCCCATGCGTCGGCCGAAGCCCTGCTTGACCACGTCGTCGATCGTCTCCGCGTCGCAGATCCCGGCGGCAACTAGCGCGATCGCCTCGCGCTTCAGGGCGTGCTGAAGACGGTTGCCGATGAAGCCCGGGATATCCTTGCGCACGTGCACAGGATGCCGTCCCGCATCGCGCAGGATCGCGATCGTCCTTTCGACGGCGGGAAGATTCTCATCGGCGATCTGCACCACCTCGACCAGCGGCACCAGATGCGGCGGGTTCCAGAAATGCGTGCCGACCACCCGCGCCTTGTCGCGCACCTTTTCGGCCACAGTCGCAATCGGGATCGCGGAGGTGTTCGACGCCAGGATGCAATCCGGTGGCGCCAGCCTTTCGAGCTCGGCGAACAGGTCCTGCTTGAGCGCGGCGTTCTCAAGAGCGGCTTCAACGACGAAACCCGCGTCACCTACCGCGTCTCCGAGATCGGTACATGCCTGAACCCGTCCGACGATCGCGGTGTCATCGCCGAACATCGCGGCGATGGTCGACAACCGCTCGGGCAGACTGGCCAGCGCCTCAGGAGAGGAATCGTAGACGCGGACCGGATGGCCCGCGCGGGCCAGCAGATAGGCGATGCCATGGCCCATCAGGCCGGCACCGATCACGCCCGCGGCAAGCTTCTTACTCATGTCCCATCCTGCCCGATTATCCGGCCGTATAGCCGCCGTCGACATACATAATCTGGCCGGTGCAGAAGTCCGACGCCGGCGACAGCAGATAAAGCGCCATCCCCATCAGATCCTCCGGCTCGCCGAGACGACCGAGCGGAATGCGCGACAGGGATCTTTTCCTGGTCGCCTGGCCGACCTCGTCGTCGCTCCACATCCAGGCCGTCAGCTTGGAGCGGAACACGGTCGGCGCGATGGCGTTTACGGTGATGCCGTACTTCGCCCACTCGGTGGCGAGCACGCGGGTCAGGGAGTCGGTCGCGCCCTTCGATGTGCAGTAGCCGGTGTAGCCGGAATAGTTGCCGTGCCGGCCGCGCACCGACGACATCAACAGCATCTTGCCGCGGACCTCGTTGTCAATCCACCAGGCGCCGACCGCCTTGGCCATCAGCCACGGCGCGCGCACGTTGGCGTCCATCACGGTCTGCCACTCATCGAGTGGCTGCTCCTGGATGAAGCCGGCCTTGTTGTAGCCCGACGCGATGACCAGTTGATCGATCCGGCCGAATTCGGCCAGCGTCGCGTCGCGGATTGCCTCGGCGTCCTCCAGCGTGTCCGGCCGGCGCACCAGCGTGATCGCCGTGCTCCCGTGCCTGGCGACCTCCGCCACCTCGGCGGCGACCGCGTCGAGTTCGTCCTTTGATCCGGATGCGAGCACCAGCTTTGCGCCGAGCGAGGCAAGCGTCAGCGCGCAGGCCCGCCCGAAGGCCCCGGACGCGCCGGTGATGATCGCGACCTTGCCTTCAACGTTGAACAGCGACAGCGGATCGCGGAGCGGTTCGGATATCGTCATGATGCCGCCCTCACGCGCCGGTCTCGAAACGGAACGTCTGCTCGGGGTCCATGATTGCGATCACCCGCACGCCGCAGCCCTCCCCGTCCGGCCAGCGCCAGGGGAACGCCATGAACGTGCAGCGCTTGCCCGTCACCTTGTCGAGATCGCCACCAACGTTCTCGATGCCGGGAATGCCGCCCTTCACCATCAGCGTCTTGTGCGAGATCTCCCAATACGGGAAGTCCATCATCACGTCGCGGCCGGTCGCCGCCTTGTACTCGTCCATCAGGTGCGGATGCGAGGGTCCCGGCCCGTGATCGACCAGCTTGGTGCCGAGCGGATGATCGAGCGCCTGCACGTCGACGCCCACCATCTTCACCTTCTTCTCCACCAGCCACTCCGCCGCCTCTTTGTAGAGGCCCGGCGAATAGGCGTAATACTCGTCGGTGTCGGCGACCTTCTTATGTATGCCGGTGTTGATCATGACGATATCGCCCTCGCGGATCGCCGGAGAGGCGTTCTCCAGATCGTCCGCAGTGATGATTTCCCATTTCCCTTTGGGGATAGACACGGCGACGCCGGTGCCGAAGAAGCGCCAGACCGGATAGCCGGTCAGCGAGGGCGTGTTCTCGGTCACATGCAGCGGCGCGTCCATATGGGTGCCGCGATGCATGATGCCTTCGAACTCCGTCTCGTAGACGCCGTCCTTGGCGTGAAATTTCTTCACCGACACGTTGACGCCTGGCGAGGAAGGCCATTCCGGCATGCCGTGGCCCCAGCGGTTCGACAGGTCGAAGAATTGCAGTTCGTTCGTATTGGTCATTGGCCCACCCCGCTTACGCTGCTTCGCCGGCGCCGATCCGGCAGGTGCCGGCCGGGTCGGTCATCGCCACAAAACGGACGACGCAGGCGTCGCCCTCAAGCCATCGCCACGGGTAGCACTGGAATGTCGCGCGCTTGCCGGCGAGTTCATCGACGTCGCCGCCGACATTCTCGATCGTCGGAATGCCCGCCTCCAGCAGCGCCTTGTGCGCCGGGTTCCAGTCCGGGAAGTCGACCTTCGGATCGCGGCCAATTTCGGCTGCATATTTCTTCGCCAGCCGGTTCATCAGCGGCCCACCGCGATGCGGTCCCAGCGAGGTCGCGAGTGGATGATCGATCTGCGGGGTATCCACCGCGACGAGCTTCACCTGTTTCTCGACCAGCCAGTCGGCCGCGGCCTTCGATAGGCCCGGCGCATCGCCGAAGTATTCCAGGCTATCGGAGTAGCGGGTGTGCCAGCCGGTATCGATCACGACAATGTCGCCGGCTTGAACAGCCTGCCCCGCCGCTTCCAGGTCCGCCGGCTCGACAAGCTCCCACTGCCCTCTGGGGATGCTCAGGATCACGCCGTTGCCGAAGCACCGGTCGAGCGCGAGGGCACCGACGCCGACGCCCTTCTGGATCAGATGGATCGGCGCGTTCAGATGGGTGCCGGAATGCATCACCATGCGAATACGGTGAGCCATCACGCCGTGCTGGGCGTGTTTGACCGAGCGGCGCAGATGCACGTCGTCATGGCCGGGCATCGACGGCGTGCCGTGACCCCACTCGTGGCTGAGCTCGAAAAACTGAAGTCCGCTGGCCGGATCGGTCACGGCTGGCATTCACTACCCTCCCAGGCATGCGTATTGGTTGCCCCCTTGTTGTGCTCATCAAGGGGTTTCGAGAGTGGATAACAGCAGCCGGCATCCCAGCGCGCCAATACAATCGGCGCCCGACTCCATAACTCACAGTTATGGCAATTCCCGCAATTTCATGCTCTGCTACATATCTTGATTATATGTATTGTCCCCATCGACCTTGATTCGCCATGCATGCGCGCCTGTTGAGCTACTTCCTCGCGGTCTACGAGAACCACGGCATCGGCGCCGCCGCCGAGCAGCTGCACATCAGCCAGCCGGCGCTGACGAAGAGCATCCAGAAGCTTGAGGCCGAGCTCGGCGCGCCGCTGTTCGAGCGCCGGCCAAGCGGGGTGGTGCCGACCCGTTACGCCGACATCCTAGCGCGCCGCGTCCGTCTCATGGATATCGAGTACCGCCACGCCATCGCCGAGATCGAGGCGGCGCGCGGCGGCAGCGAAGGCTTGATCCGCATCGGCGCCGGTCCGGTCTGGAGCGCCCGTTTCCTGCCGCCGATCATCGATCGATTCCTGCGCGACTGGCCCGATACACGGCTGTGCATTCAGGGCGGCGTCATCAGCACGCTCATTCCGGGGCTGGAGGCCGGCGAATTCGACATCGTCTGCGCCTCGCTCGATTTCCCCGACAAGGCCGGCCTCATCAAGGAGGCGATCGTCGACCTGAAGCACGTGGTCATCGCCGCGAAAGACCATCCGCTGGTCAGCCTCGATATCGCCGCGCCGGACGCGCTCGCCGGCTATCCCTGGATCACATTGGCAAACGACCACGTCGGGACGGGCCGCATCTGGTCCTACTTCGCAGCCCACGGGTGCACCCCGCCGAAGATCGCGATCGAAACCTCGTCCTCGACGGGCATGTATGCCCAGATCGCCAATGGCCCCTACCTGGCGCATATCCCCGAGGTCATGGTCGACATCGCCCGAGGCTTCGGGACCGTACAGATCCCGATCACCGGCACCTTCTGGGAAACGCCGGCCGGCATCACCTATCGCCAATCCGAGCACCGGCTGCCTGTGCTCAACAAGTTCATCGAGGCCGTCCGGACAGTCGCCGACGCGAATTGAACCGGCCTACGCTGCCTTGTCGAGGCCCAACAGCCGCGCCGCGTTGTCCTTCAGGATAAGCGGCCGCACCTCGTCCTTGACGTCGATCTTCTCGAAGTCGGCAAGCCACCGCTCCGGCGTGATCATCGGCCAGTCAGAGCCGAACAGCACCTTCTTCTTCAGGATCGAGTTGGCATAGCGCACCAGGATCGGCGGGAAATACTTCGGCGACCAGCCCGACAGGTCGATGTAGACGTTCGGCTTGTGCTGGGCGACCGACAGCGCTTCCTCCTGCCAGGGAAAGGAGGGATGCGCCAGGATGATCGGCATGTCGG
>CAJQNW010000479.1 GCA_905479765.1 uncultured Tepidamorphus sp.
AGACCGGCGGGGATCACGTCGCCCCTGTCGACAATCGCCGAGGCGCCGAAGACCAGCAGCAGGTCCGCGCCCTTGTCCCTCAACGCCGCGATGGCTTTCGCAACGGCATCGGGGTCGTGCGGCACGCGCACTTCCTCCAGGACGGACGCGCCAGTCCGGGCCAGACGGTCGCCCAGGACGCGCGCCGTCTTCTTCAGCATCTTCTCCGGCGTCCCCGGCAAGACCGTCGACACAACGCCGATCTTCGTTCGGCGAAATGCATCCACCGCGAAGAGGCCGGTGTCGGGAACGGCGGCGATCGCCTCCTCGGCGGCGGGGCCTGGCACCGCGAACGGGATGATCTTCACTGTCGCGATCATCGTCCCATCGACGACCGGCGCATACGCATCCAGAGTCGCGACCGTAATGCCCTCGTCGATCCGGTTGAACGCGTCGATCGCCTGCCGATCGACGATCAGCAACCCGGCCTTCTCAGAGAACAGGTTGGCGCGCCCCGTAAACGCGCGGTCCACACGGACATTCGCGCCGGCAACGACGGCCGCCAGCCGGGCGGCGGCCTCGTCCTCATGCATGTCTGCGGGGTCGAGGCGGGCCGCAATCACCTCGGCAAGTCCTGCCGCGCGCAGGGCGTCGACGTGCTCCGCGCTCAGCACCGTGCCCTTCTTGATCGTCCCCGTATCGGTCCGTTGGGAATGCGCGAGGATCGCGCCCTCGGCCTGCGACAGGGAAACCGGGCCGAACTTCATGTCGCGACCTGTCCGAGCCGAAGCGCCGCCGTAATCTGGGCCATGATCGACACGGCAATCTCGGCGGGGCTCTGGGCACCGATGGCAAGGCCGATCGGGGCGTGGATGCGGGAAATCTCGGTCTCGGACCTGCCAGCCTCCGTCAGCCGCTCGACCCGGCGGGCATGGGTCTTCCGGCTGCCCAGTGCCCCGATATAGAAGCACTGCTTTTCAAGGGCATGGAGGAGCCCGGGATCGTCGATCTTGGGATCGTGGGTCAACGCGCAGAACGCCGTCCAGCGGTCGACGCCCACCTCCGGTAAAGCCACGTCCGGCCATTCGGCGATCAGGCTGACATTGGGAAACCGGTCCTCTGTGGCAAAGGCGGTGCGCGGATCGACGATCGTCACGTCGTAGCCCAGCATCCCGGCCATCGGCGCCAGCGCCTGGCTGATGTGCACCGCGCCGATCAGCACCAGCTTGGCCGGCGGCACCAGCACGTTGGCGAAGCCGCCGCCTTCTTCGTCCTTCAGCGGCCGCGAGCGCCCGGCGCGGATCAGCGCACCATAGAGCTCGGCGCGGTCCGAGCCGGCGATATCGTCTTCGCGGATCAGCCGCTGGTCACCGGTTTCGGTGTCGGTGATCAATATCACCGCCTTGCGGGCGGCGCGGTCGGCGTTGAGCTGGGTCAGGACATCGAGTTTCACGGGATCACCTTCTAGGTCCGTTCGACGGCGAGCCGCGCGCCGAGCCCGATCAGTATCGTTCCGCCGATCGCCCGCGCGACGCGCTGGGCCATCCGGCTCGCCTTGAGCCGAACCATCGCCGCCGAGGCCAGCACGATGACGACGATATCGGCCGAGGAGAAGGCGAAGTTGACGATCGTGCCGAGGATCAGCAGCTGCGCCCAGGCGGGCAGGCTGGCGCCCGGATCGACGAATTGCGGCAGGAAGGCCACGAAGAAGATCGCCGTCTTCGGATTGAGGATCTCGACCAGCATCGAGTCGATGAAGGCACGCATTGGCGAGCGCGCAGACACCGCCACAGCGGGGTTCTCGCCTTTCGCGCCCCGGATCATCGCGATGCCGAGCCAGATCAGATAGAGCGCGCCGACGAGCTTCAGGCCCACATAGAGTTCCGGCACCAGCTTCATGATCGCCGCCAGACCGAAAACCGCCGCCAGCACATGCACGTAGCAGCCGATGTGAATGCCGAGCGCCGCCATCAGCCCGCCCTTGCGGCCGCGCGCCAGCGTCTGCGCGGCGGTGTAGAGCATCGCCGGCCCCGGCATATAGGCGAAGATCGCCGTTGCGACCGCGAAGGCTATCAGGAGATCAGTGGTGGGCATGAACGCCTCCGTCATCCGGTTCGGCGCCTGTAGCCGTCGAGGTCGGAACAACCGATAGCGATTCCCGCCTTCGCGGGAATGAGCGGGAGATGGACAGTCTCCCCGACGACAACCAATACCGGGATCTATGCCTGGCCGACGGTCGTTGCCGCGTAGTCTGTCGCTTGTGAGTGCGGGCAAACCAACCCATTCCGCTCATTCCCGCGAAGGCGGGAATCCAGGGGCCATGCGGCGAAACCTCGCCCCACCCGCTCGTTCCCGCGAAAGCGGGAACCGGGTTGTGGTCTCGAGAAAAGCCCGCGCCAGAAGCTGTTGCAGTTTCCGCAGCCAACTTAGTCGACCTTCTCGACGAAAACCCTGATCCGCCCGCCGCAGGACAGGCCGACCTGCCAGGCGGTCTCGTCAGCGACGCCGAATTCCAGCGTGCGCGGGCTGCCGCTGTCGATCACGTCGACGGCCTCGGCGATCACCGCGCCCTCGACGCAGCCGCCCGACACCGAGCCTTCGAAATTGCCCTCGCCGTCGATCACCAGATGGCTGCCGACCGGGCGCGGCGCCGAGCCCCAGGTTTCGACAACGGTCGCCAGCGCCACGTCGCGGCCTTCGCCGCGCCAGGCCTGGGCGATCGCCAGCGGATCGTCGAGCGGATTGATCGATGCTTCTTTCATGGGACCCTCCTCAGGGTGCCGGCGCGATCGGCGCGCCCGCCGTAACGGTTACATAGGAGCCGACGTGCTCGACGGACAGGCCGCATGGGTCCCGGATCAAGTCCGGGACACGAGTCCTCGTAATGTCGGAACGGCCTTGCCCCAAGCACAGATTCGTGTCCCGGACTTGATCCGGGACCCATTTGGGCCGCGCAGCAGACGCACCCTCTCCATCGTCATCCCGGAAACCGCACACGCGGTTATCCGGGATCGGAGAGCCCCCGCACCTCTCGTGGCTCTCCAGTCCCGGCTCTCCATGCCGTTCCAGCCAGGATGCCGACGGAGAGGATACGGAACGCCTCACGCCGCCACCGCCCGCAGCCATTTCGCCGGATCGGCCTCGCCGGGCTTGCGCGCGTCCAGCGCCCGGACGAGATCGCTCATGGCGCCGAGATTGTGGATCGTGCGGAACTCGTCGACATGCGGCAGCATGGTGACGATGCCGGCCGCCTTCGCCTCGAAGCCGTCGTAGCGCAGCAGCGGGTTGAGCCAGATCAGCCGGCGGCAGGAGCGGTGCAGCCGGTCGACCTCGAAGGCCAGTTCGTCGCGCCCGTCGCGCTCCAGGCCGTCCGTGACCAGCAACACCACCGCGCCCTGCCCCAGCACGCGGCGCGACCAGTCGCGGTTGAACTCGTGCAGGCAGGCCGCGATCCGGGTGCCGCCGGCCCAGTCCGCGACGCCATCCGAGCACCGCTCCAGCGCCTCGTCGGGATCGCGCGACTTGAGCGCGCGGGTGACGTTGGTGAGCCTGGTGCCGAACACGAAGCTCGAAACTCGCCCGCGCACTTCCGTCAGCGCGTGCAGGAAATGCAGGAACATCCGGCTGTACTGGGTCATCGAGCCGGAAATATCGCAGATCGCCACCACCGGCGGATGCTTCTCCACCGGTGCCAGGCGTCTCAGATCGATCATGCCGTGGCCGCCGGAACGGATGCTGGAGCGGAACGAGCCGCGCAGGTCGATCTGACGGCCGTGGGGCGACGGTTTCAGACGGCGCGTCTTCACCTTGTCGGCAGGCAGCACCATGCGCGCGATCAGCTGGCGGGCCTGGGCGATCTCGGCGGCCGACATCTGCTCGAAATCCTTTTTCTGGAGGATTTCTTGGCTCGACAGCGTCATCGTCGCGTCGATTTCGAGCTTCGGCTTGGGCTGTTCGGGCTTCTGCTCGTTCTTCAGGAGCGCCTCGGCGACGCGCGAGCGGATCTCCTCGGCGTCGTCGCGCGGCGCTGCGGGCGACGGTGGCAGAAGCTGCGACATCAGCTTTTCCAGAAGCGCGCGCTTGCGCCAGTAGAGCCGGAACGCCTGGTCGAACAGCTCGTGATCCTCGTGCCGGTTGACCAGCACCGAGTGCAGCACCCAGTAGAAATCCCCGCGCTCGCCGATGCCGGCGGTCTGCACCGCCCGGATCGCGTCGACCACGCTGCCGGGACCGACGCGAATGCCTGCGGTCCTGAGCGCCCGGGCGAAATGCACGATATTGTCGGCGAGACGGCCGTTGAAGGCTTCTTGTGGCGTATTGGTCTGTTGGTCCGCCATATCGCCTACCCTGACGCGCGCATCTCCGCGCGCACCTGGTCGAGCAGTTCCTTGGCCTTGGAGCCCTGCATCCGTTGGATATCGTCCTGGTACTTGAGCAGAACGCCGAGCGTATCGGAGATCATCGCCCCGTCGAGCGCCACCGCGTCGAGCTCCGTCAGTGCCGTCGCCCAATCGAGCGTCTCGGCGACGCCTGGCGCCTTGAACAGCTCCTGCCCCCGGAGTGCCTGCACGAAGGCGACGACCTCGCGGCTGAGCTTCTGCGGCGCCTCGGGCACCTTCGCCTTGACGATCGACAGTTCGCGCTCGGCGTCGGGATAGTCGACCCAGTGATACAGGCAGCGCCGCTTTAGCGCGTCATGGATCTCGCGGGTCCGGTTCGACGTGATGATGACGATCGGCGGATGCTCCGCCTTGACGGTGCCGATCTCCGGGATGGTCACCTGGAAATCCGACAGGACCTCAAGCAGGAAGGCCTCGAAGGCTTCGTCGGTGCGGTCCAGTTCGTCGATCAGCAGCACCGGCGGCCCGGCGGTGTCGGGTTCCAGCGCCTCCAGCAGCGGCCGCTTCACCAGGAAACGTTCGGAAAACACGTCCTCGCCCAGCCGCGCCCGGTCGGCGACGCCCTCGGCTTCCGCCAGCCGGATCTCGATCATCTGGGCGGCGTAGTTCCACTCGTAGACCGCCGAGGAGACGTCGAGCCCCTCGTAGCACTGCAGCCGGATCAGCTTGCGGCCGAGCGCGGCGGCCAGGACCTTGGCGATCTCGGTCTTGCCGACGCCGGCTTCGCCTTCGAGAAACAACGGGCGGCCCATCTTCAGGGACAGATAGAGCACGGTCGCCAGCGACCGGTCGGAGACATAGTCGGCCGATGCCAGCAGCTTCAGCGTGTCATCGATTGATTTCGGCGTTTCGGGGAATTTTTCGGCCAAGGCGGACTCCGGACGGTCGGGAGAGACGAAAACGGCCGGCGTCGGTATGACGCCGGCCGCCTGATATCACATAGGCCTCAAGGGTCGGCGGCTCAAGCCGCCGCGACCGCGCGACGCGCCATCACGGCGATCAGATGCGCCCGGTAGTCGGCACTGGCATGGATGTCGCTGTTGAGTTCGCCGTCGGGAACCGTAACGCCTTCGAGCGACTTAGGCGCAAACCGTGTCGCCAGCGCCTCTTCCAGCTCCTTGGAGCGGAACACGCACGAGGCCGCCCCGGTTACCGCGGCGCGGACGTCCTTGCCGCGCTTGGAAACGAACACCCCGACCAGCGCATAGCGCGACGCCGGATTGGGGAACTTCGCGTAACCGGCCTTGCGCGGGATCGGGAAGATCACCTTGGTGACGATCTCGCCGGGCTCCAGCGCGGTTTCGAACATGTCGACGAAGAAGTCGTCGGCCTCGATCTTGCGCTTGTTGGTGACGATCGTCGCCCCCAGGCCCAGGCACGCCGCCGGATAGTCGGCGTTCGGATCGTTGTTGGCGATCGAGCCGCCGATCGTGCCGCGGGCGCGCACATGCGGATCGCCGATACCGCCGGCGAGCTGCGCCAGCGCCGGGATCGCCTCCTTGACCGCGTCGGAATTGGCGACGTCGCCGTGGCGGGCCATCGCGCCGATATGCAGCCGGCGGCCCTTCAGCTCGATCGTGTCGAGCCCCTCGACCCCGCCGAGATCGACGATATCGGAGGGCGAGGCCAGACGCTGCTTCATGGTCGGCAGCAAGGTGTGGCCGCCGGCCAGCAGCTTGCCTTCCTCTAGCTTCGCCAGGAGGCCGGCCGCCTTACGGACCGTTGCCGGCCGGTGATAGTTGAACGGATACATATGTGATCCTCCTTATTCAGCGGCCGCGCGCTGCGCGGTCTTCTGGGCCGCCCGCCACACCGTCTGCGGTGAAGCCGGCATTTCCAGGTCCTCGTGGCCCAGCGCGTCGGTGATGGCGTTGATGATGGCAGGCGGCGACGCGATGGCGCCGGCCTCGCCGCACCCCTTCATGCCGAGCGGATTGGACGGGCATTCGGTCACCGTGGTGTCCACCGTGAAGCTCGGCAGGTTGTCGGCGCGCGGCATGGTGTAGTCCATGAACGAACCCGACAGCAGCTGGCCGTTCTCGTCGTAGCGTGTGCCTTCCAGCAGCGCCTGGCCGACCCCCTGGGCGATACCGCCGTGCACCTGCCCTTCGACGATCATCGGATTGATGATGGTGCCGAAGTCGTCGATCGCGACCCAGTTGACGATTTCGGTGACACCGGTATCCGGATCGATCTCGACCTCGCAGACATGGCAGCCGGCCGGGAACGTGAAGTTGGTCGGGTCGTAGAACGACGTCTCCTTCAGGCCCGGCTCGATCTCCGAGGGCGGGAACCCGTGCGCCACATAGGCGCCGAGCGCCAGCGACGTCCAGTCAATCGCCTTGTCGGTGCCCTTGACGGTGAAGTTGCCGTCCTTGAAGTCGATGTCGGCTTCGGCCGCTTCCAGCAGATGGGCTGCGATCTTCTTGCCCTTGGCGACCACCTTGTCGAGCGCCTTGGAGATCGCCGACATGCCGACCGCGCCGGAGCGCGAGCCGTAGGTGCCCATGCCGAACTGCACCTTGTCGGTGTCGCCATGGACGATCGAGACGTTCTCGAAGGGAATGCCGAGCCGGTCGGCGACCAGCTGGGCGAACGTGGTCTCGTGGCCCTGGCCGTGGCTGTGCGAGCCGGTGAGGATCTCCACCGTGCCGACCGGATTGACCCGGACCTCGGCGGATTCCCACAAGCCGACGCCGGCGCCGAGCGACCCGACGGCTTGCGAAGGGGCGATGCCACAGGCTTCGATATAGGTCGAGAACCCGATGCCGCGCAGCTTGCCGTTGCGTGCCGATTCCCGTTTGCGCTTGCCGAAGCCCTTGTAGTCGATGACCTCGACGGCCTTGTTGAGCGATGCGTGATAGTCGCCGATATCATAGGCCATGATCACCGGCGTCTGATGCGGGAACTTGCGGATGAAGTTTCGCTTGCGAAGCGTCACCGGGTCGATCCCCATCTCGCGGGCGGCCACTTCAACCAGCCGCTCGACCACGAAGGTGGCTTCCGGCCGTCCGGCGCCGCGATACGCATCGACCGGCGTCGTCGTCGTGTAGACCGCGTCCACCTCCGCGTAGATCGACGGGATGTCGTACTGGCCCGACAGCAGCGTCGCATAGAGGTAGGTCGGCACCGACGAGGCGAACAGGTTCATGTAGCCGCCGACATTGGCCAGCGTCTTGACGCGCATCGCCAGGAACCGGCCGCGCTCGTCCATCGCCAGTTCGGCGCGGGTGGCATGGTCGCGCCCGTGCGCGTCCGACAGGAAGGCCTCGGTACGGTCGCAGGTCCACTTGATCGGCTTGCGGACCTTCTTCGACGCCCAGGCGCAGACGGTTTCTTCCGGATAGACGTAGATCTTCGACCCGAACCCGCCGCCGACGTCGGGCGCGATGACCCGCAGCTTGTGCTCGGGCGCCACGTTCAGGAAGGCCGACATCACCAGCCGCGCCACATGCGGGTTCTGGCTGGTCGTCCACAACGTGTACTGGCCGGTGCCGGAATCGTAGTCGGCGACGGCCGCGCGCGGCTCCATCGGGTTCGGCACCAGCCGGTTGTTGTGCAGGTCGATCCTGGTGATGTGATGCGCCTTGGCGAAGGCCGCCTCGACATCGGCCTTTTCGCCGATCTCCCACTCATAGGCGGTGTTGCGCGGCGCTTCCTCGTGAACGGCGACGCCGGAGGCCTGCGAGGCGGACACGTCCACCACAGCGGGGAGCACCTCGTAATCGACGTCGATGCGTTCGGCCGCGTCGCGGGCCAGTTCCATGGTGTTGGCGATGATGACGCAGACAGGATCGCCGACATAGCGCACCTTGCCCTGCGCCAGGCACGGATGGCCCGGCGTGATCATCGGCGAGCCGTCCTTGGAATGGATCATCCAGCCGCACGGCAGCGGACCGATCGCGTCGGCGGTGAGATCCTCGCCGGTGTAGACGGCATGCACGCCGTCCATGTCCGTCGCGCCCTTGGCGTTGATTCCCTTGATCCTGGCGTGAGCATGCGGAGATCGCAGGAAATAGGCATAGGTCTGCCCTTCCCGGTTCACGTCGTCCGTGTAGTGGCCCATGCCAGTGATGAAGCGTTGGTCCTCGACCCGTTTTACGCGGGCACCGATTCCGGTCGCACTCATGATGTCTCCTCCCAGAGACTGGAATT
>CAJQNW010000480.1 GCA_905479765.1 uncultured Tepidamorphus sp.
TGGACGAGTACCAGGATGTGAACCGAGCAAGCGTGCGGCTCCTGCGCGCGCTCAAACCGGAAGGCGAAAACCTCTGGGTCGTCGGCGATGCGAAGCAGTCGATCTACCGTTTCCGTGGAGCGTCCTCTTACAACATCAACCGGTTCGAGAGTGACGACTTTCCGGGCGGGACATCACTGCAACTCAGTACAAACTACCGGTCATCGCAGGAAATCTGCGATGCGTTCCGTGAGTTCGCGAGAACGCGTATGGATGCCACCGATTTCGAAGCGAACGCCTTCAAAGGCACAAACGGTGCGGTCCCTTCCTTCGTCTCGGTTGAATCGAAAGATCACGAAGTCGACGAGATCGCCGCACGCATAACCGCCTGTACGGACACGATCCCGTTTCGGGATCAGGCGGTCATCTGCAAGGGCAATGCGCGGTTGGCAGAGGTCGCTTCGGGTCTGGAGGCGCGGGGCATACCGGTTCTGTTTCTTGGCCCTTTGTTCGACCGTCCGGAGATCAAGGAGGTCTTGTCGCTCTTGTCGCTCGCGATCGATCCGCGAGCAATGGGACTGACGTGCGTCGCCTCGATGGCGCCGTTTCAGATGGTTATCGAGGACGTTTCGCTCGCAATCGAGGAGATCCGGGGCGCCGACAAACCTCTTCCACTTGATTGGCGAGACATACTGACAGTAACCCCGGGGTTGACGGAAGGCGGGCAAGTCTCTGCCAAGGCGCTTGTCGATGCGTTCGCTGGGATCGAACCTACGGCTACGCCGTGGCAGGTAATCACTAAGATTTACCTGGATCGAACGCGCCTTGCTGCCGATATCGCCACGCAGGCCCGCGAGGGCAACGCCAACCCTGCGCTTGCCCTTTGGCAGTTCCAGAACTTCCTGCGCTCCGCCCTGCCCGAAAAAAGCGGTTATCCCATACGCGACCTTCTGGAGCACATTCGGCGGCTCGTCATTCTGTCCGACGAGCGGGATTTGCGTGATCTCCCAAACGCCGCCCAGGGCCTGGACGCCGTCCGACTGATGACGATCCATGGGAGCAAGGGCCTCGAGTTCAAGGCTCTTCACCTGCCGGCTTTGACAAGTGGCTCGATCCCTCGCTCGGCCAATCAGAGCCGTGACCTTTGTCCACCGGACGGGATGATCGAGGGCGCCCCTTTTCGCGGCAGCGAGGCTATCAAGGCTGGACACGATGAAGAACAGCGTTGCCTGTTCTTCGTGGCATTGTCCCGGGCGGAGGAGCACCTGACACTCTATGCGCCGAACAAACAATCGAATGGTCGTCGGCAGAGCCGATCGAGCTTCATCGACGACATTTCCGGCAAGCTGTTCGAGGCATCACCAATATCGACACCAAACCACGTTTCGGTCACAGGTGAGCGCTTCACATTGGAAGTCGATGGCATTGCCCGCGTGTCGCCGTCCCAGCTTGCCACATACGACAAGTGCCCCCGAAGATTTTTCTTTGCTCACGTGCTGCAGGTTGGCGGTCGGCGCACGGAGTCGGCTCCGATGCGGATGCACAATGCTATCCAGGTCGTCATTGATGAGCTTACAGGCCGTCTGAACGACGTGCCGGACAAAGCCGAACTGCAGGCGATTATGGATGCCGCATGGACGGCCCATGGACCGATTGAGCATGGCTATGCCTCGGAATACCGGCAGATCTCCGACCAATTGCTGCAATTCTTCATTCAGCTGAGGGAGGGTGAGACCCGGCGCACGCCGCAATCCCTTTCGCTCCGGTTTGGCGACGCTGAAGTCGTCGTGACAGCTCACGAAGAGATCGAGACGGAACACACCACAGTGTTTCGGCGCATCCGTACTGGCCGCAAGACAAGCACTGCGGTGACCGCGCTCGATGCGGCCGCTTTTCAGATTGCTGCCGACGGCCGAGGTGAAGCGGAATTCGTCTATCTAACAGGCGGATCGCAAGACCGGTTGGCAATGAAGAGTGGGCAGCTCGGGAACAAGAAGGCCACGATCGCTGACGCTGCAATCGCTATCCTTAATGGCCGGTTTCCGCCAAAACGTAGCGACCGATGCGCCCGCTGCCCGCACTTTTTCATCTGCACCTCCCCGCCCTCCGGCACGCTCAGAAAAAAAATCGGAGTCGGCTTACCGGATTCCTCCTGACGCCGCGATTGTCCTTGTGAAGGCGCAGACATGGTGTCTGCGGCCTCATTCAACACAAGGAAATCAAACATGAAACCGCAAGGAAACACTCCTCGCTTCCCGGTTCTCATCGCCGATGAGAGCCTCAACTTCAAAAAGCACGTCTTCGACGATCCCAAGGTTCTGGGGCGGCAGTTGATCGAGGCCGCTGGCGGGCATCCCGTCGACGAGCATGTGGCAATTGCCATTCTGCCCAATGGGGACTTCGAAGACATCCGCCTTGACGAAAGCTATGATCTGAACGGTCGCGGTGCCGAGAGGGTACTGGTTGCTCGATCGGATCGGAGCTTCAAGTTCAAGATCGACGACGCCGATCTTGAATGGCCGCGGGCCTGCATCAGTGGCTTTGTGCTGCGCAAGCTGGCCAAGCTGCCGGCGAACTACAATCTCTGGCAGGAGATCCCCGGTCAGCACGACAAGAAAATCACCGATACCGATGTGATCAACTTGGCCGACGTCGGGGTGGAACGCTTCGTGTCGCTTATTGATCAGACGACGGAGGGGGATGCCCTTCCGTCGAAAGATCAGACCTACCTTTCCGATCACGGCTACGAGTTTGAAGTCGTGACAGAAGGCGGCAACACGGGAATCATCCTGAAAGCCCTGCCGCTGCCGGAGGGCAAATTCGACCATGAGACAGCCGATGTTCTGATCCTGCTGCCCAGCGGCTATCCCGACTGTTCGCCCGACATGTTCTATGTGTCGCCGAAGCTCACGCTGGCCGGGCCCGGACAAGTGCCGAAGGCATGCAAAAAGGAGCATCATTTTGCGGGCCGTGTCTGGCAGCGCTGGTCGCGCCATAACAATGCCTGGCGCCCCGGCGTCGATGGTCTTCAGACTATGGTCGCCCGGGTGCGGACCGCTTTGATGGAGGCGCGGGCGTGATGAAGACACAGGATCTCGTCCTCTTGGATCCGCACGAGGCGCAAATCCGGGCCCTGCTGACGCAAGGGGCCGGATCAGAGCGCTCGGCCTACATGCTCTTTGGCATCGCCGATATCGAATCCGACCCGTGGACCAATACGTCTCGCCGGCGTTTGGTTTCGCACAAGTTCGACCAGATCGATGACGACGCTCTTGTCTCGGCCTCGGGGCGGCATGTCACTTGGCAGACGGATGGCTTCATGCGGCTGTTGAACGACGCAAAAATCGCTGGTCACCTACCGGCGCTTGTCCATAGTCATCCGAAAGGCAATGCCAGATTTTCCGAACAGGACGATCGCAACGAAGCCGAACTTGCCCGCACCGCTCGTTTGAAAGGGATGCCCGGGCTGATCAGCATCGTCATAGCCGGGGATGGTGACATCGCCGCACGCATCTGGACACAGCCCGACACAGCAATCGACATTGGCAGGATCCTGCATTCCGGACGCCGCTTGCGTATTTCGGGTCTCGAGGGGACTCCGGAGGATTTCTTGGACCGTCAGGTTCGCCTGTTCGGCAAGGAGGCGTCGCGGCAGGTGTCGGGCTTTCGGTGTGGAGTTGCTGGCGGGGGTGCAACCGGGAGCGCACTCCTGCCCCTCTTGTTGAGGCTTGGCGTCGCCGAAGCCGTTCAGTTCGACAAGGACATCGTGGACGAGACCAATCTCAACCGCCTCCATGGTGCACGGCGCTCAGATGTCGATGCGAAGATGCCGAAGACTTCTATACACACGCGGACTGTATTGGAATCCGGCCTCGGCATGAAGTTGGTGACTATAAATGCCTGGGTCGGACATCCGGAAACATGGGATGCGCTCAAAGCCTGCGATGTGATCTTCTGCTGCACGGACGATCATGCCGGCCGACTGTTTCTGAACCGCTTTGCCCGATTCTACGGCATCCCCGTGATCGACGTGGGGCTTGCCATGCAGCGACGAACGGACACCACATTCGATCTCTTCGCCCGAGTTTCGACTCTTGTGCCCGGCCATCCCTGCCTGCTCTGTGGCGATTATGTCGATCCGCGCCGTGCGCGCGAAGAAGCGCTTAAGCGGAATGATCCTGACGCCTATCGGCGTCTAAAAGAGGAAGCATACGTCCTGGGAGAAGGCGACCCATCGCCGGCAGTTGTTACCTTCACCACCGAGGCGGCGACCATGGCGGTGAATGAGTGGCTGGCGGGCGTGGCGGGAGTTGCCGGTGACGCGGGGATGTTGCCCACACGCATTCGGCGCTTCCATGCACGAGACGAACGCAGGCCTTTGGTCGAGTCACGATCCGGCTGCCCGTGTTGCAGCCAGGCAGAGATGCTCGGTCGCGCGGATGTACGGCCATTTCTGGACATGGTGAGCTGACATGAAACGCCAGATTTCGAAGTTTCTTCGCCATCTACGCTTGCTGCGCTATGACCTGTTGACCGCCCGTAGCCCGTCCGTTCCGGATAGATCACAGGTCGCGGACCAACGCGTCATGCTCGTGGAAATTGGTGGCATCAGGAAATGGGCCTGCCTCAGATGCCCGGGCGGCTGCGGAGAGGTCATAAACCTCTCTTTGAACCCCAGCCGGCGACCGCGCTGGACGATCTCGGAAGATTTTTGGATGCGACCAACGGTCAAGCCTTCAGTGCATCAGCAAAACGCGTGCGGGTGTCATTTCTGGATCAAACAGGGTCAGGTTCAGTGGTGCAAGGGCGGACGACCAAAGTTACCGGCCAACGGC
>CAJQNW010000481.1 GCA_905479765.1 uncultured Tepidamorphus sp.
GGCCGCGCCGCCAGAGACGGCCAAGGATGCCAAGGCCGCGCCGGGATCGGACGACAACGCCAAGGATAACGGCGGCAACAAGAATTTCCGGTTCTTCGACAATCGCCAGAAATACCTGATGTTCGTGAACACCTGCTCCGAGAAGTGGGTGGTCGCCAACCGCGTGGCGATGGAGCTTGCCCATATCCACCCCTCGCCGCCGGCCGTGCGCGTCTTCGACGCCGGCCTTGGCGACGGTACGGTGCTGACCCGGCTGATGCGGGCCATGCACGCGCGGTTTCCCACCATGCCGCACTACATCTCCGGCAAGGAAATCAGCCTGGAGGACATCCGGCTGGCGCTGGAGAAGATGCCCGACCGCTTCAACGAGCATCCCGCTAGTGTGCTGGTGCTGACCAACATGTACTATTCGGAAGCGCCGTGGCTTCGCGTGCGCTCGCCGGCTGCCGCCAACAGCCTGGTCTGGCACGACGTGGCGCTCGACGGATCCTCGTCGTTCGAGTTCGAGGAGCAGATCACCGCGCTGCAGCCGTTCCTGGCCGAGCACTGGCAGGCCAAGACCAGCGAAAAGACCGGCAACCCGATCTACGAACGCCCCGTGGTGCTCGTCATCTATCGCCGCGACCACAAGTTCCTGCTCGATTCCATCATTCCGCGACCGGGCATGACGACGGCCGACTACGACATGGTCATCGCGTCGCAGCCGTATCGCCTGCGTGTGCCGGCCGAGTTCAAGGCGAGCAAGGTGGTTGCGCCGCTGGCCCGCGCGCTGAGGCCGGGCGGACGGCTGGTCGGCATCCACAGCCACGGCAACGATCCGGGCCTCGAGATCGTCCAGAAGGTGTGGCCGGACGAGCGGCCGTATACAAACGACCGCCACGACATCCTCAAGGCCGTCAAGAACATACTCGGATCGACGCAACGCGACCTCAAGTACAATGCCTATTCGGACGCGCGCTCGGTATTCCGCTACGACATGCATACGTTGCCGAACGAGCTGGCCGGCGCGATCGGCACCTCGACGCTGTTTGCCGCCTGGAACGCGGCGATCTATGTCGCCCAGATCGAGGATGAGCGTTTGAGCGACGTGGTCAAGGACGGCCGCTACATCGACGCCACCGCCGAGGTGCTGCGCAAGCACGGCGGCTTGTGGTTCAACGACGAAACCTATGTGATCTCGCGACGCCAGGGCTGAGTGCGCCGACACGCGGGACGTAATATTCGAAACAGGGGAAGCACCCGATGCAAAAAGATTTTCTCTTCACCAGCGAATCCGTTTCCGAAGGCCATCCCGACAAGGTCTGCGACCGGATCTCCGACGAGGTGGTGGATACCTTCTTCGATACCGCCATCACCGAGGGCTGGGATCCGAGCCAGGTGCGCGTTGCCTGCGAGACGCTGGCGACGACCAACCGGGTCGTCATCGCAGGCGAGACCCGCGGCCCGTCGACGATCTCGAAGGAACTGATCGCGCACCGCGCGCGGATGGCGATCCGCGACATCGGCTACGAGCAAGACGGCTTTCATTGGGAGAACTGCAACATCGAGGTGCTGCTGCATTCGCAGTCGGCCGACATCGCGCAGGGCGTCGACGCGGGCAGCGACAAGGACGAAGGCGCCGGCGACCAGGGCATCATGTTCGGCTACGCCTGCAAGGAGACGCCGGAACTGATGCCGGCGCCGATCTACTACTCGCACAAGATCCTCGAGCTGATGGCGAAGGCCCGCAAGAGCGGCGAATCCGGCATGCTGGGCCCGGACGCCAAGAGCCAGCTGACGATGCGCTATGTCGACGGAAAGCCCGTCGAGGTGACGCAGGTGGTCATTTCCACCCAGCATCTCGACGAAAAGCTGACCTCCCACGACATCCGCGGTATCGTCGAACCTTACGTGCGCGGCGCCCTGCCGGACGGCTTTCTCAACGGCAACACCGACTGGCACGTCAACCCGACCGGCAAGTTCGTGATCGGCGGACCGGACGGCGACTGCGGCCTGACCGGACGCAAGATCATCGTCGACACCTACGGTGGGGCTGCCCCGCACGGCGGCGGCGCGTTCTCCGGCAAGGATCCCACGAAGGTCGACCGCTCGGCGGCCTACGCGGCGCGGTACCTGGCCAAGAACGTCGTCGCGGCGGGCCTGTCGGAGCGCTGCACCATCCAGCTGTCCTACGCGATCGGCGTCGCCGATCCGCTGGCGATCTACGTCGACCTGCACGGCACCGGCGAAGTCGCCGAGGACAAGCTCGGCTCCGTGCTGCGCCAGGTCCTGAACCTGCGCCCGCGCGGCATCCGCGAACACCTGAAGCTCAACCGGCCGCTTTATGCCCGCACCGCGGCCTATGGCCACTTCGGCCGGGCCGCCGAGGGCGACGGCGGCTTCAGCTGGGAAAACACCGATCTGGCCGATTCCATCCGCTCGGCGGCAGCCTGACCGGATCCGCAGCAAGATCATTCGAAATTCGGACAACAAAGGACATATTATGGCTAACGACTACGTGGTGAAGGACATCGGATTGGCGGAATGGGGCCGCAAGGAGCTCGTTATCGCCGAAACCGAGATGCCGGGCCTGATGGCGACGCGCGAAGAGTATGGCGCCTCCAAGCCGCTCAAGGGCGCGCGGATCGCCGGCTCCCTTCACATGACGATCCAGACAGGCGTGCTGATCGAGACCCTGCAGGCTCTCGGTGCGGACGTGCGCTGGGCGTCGTGCAACATCTTCTCGACCCAGGACCATGCCGCCGCGGCGATCGCCGCTGAAGGCACGCCGGTGTTCGCGGTCAAGGGCGAGACGCTTACCGAGTACTGGGACTACATGGACCAGATCTTCACGTTCGGTGATGACGTCGCCAACATGATCCTCGACGACGGC
>CAJQNW010000482.1 GCA_905479765.1 uncultured Tepidamorphus sp.
GGCGCCGAGGAGATTGGCGAACAGCTTCGAC
Organism: uncultured Tepidamorphus sp.; assembly: GCA_905479765.1. Taxonomy (GTDB): domain Bacteria; phylum Pseudomonadota; class Alphaproteobacteria; order Rhizobiales; family Tepidamorphaceae; genus Microbaculum. The sequence continues at coordinate 32 of CAJQNW010000482.1, forward strand.
AGACGCGGTCCTACGCCGGGCAGGGTAGAGACCGGGGCAAACAGGCGATTGAGGGTCGTTGGCCGCATGATGACGCTCTAGCCGATCGAGACGCGAGTCGTCATAGGATAACCCGCAATTCACCGCTAGCCGCGATCAGCGGGTGGAAGACGCCGCGCCCGCGCGCTATACCCCCAATCTGCCGACGCGTATCGCCGACGCACACCGGATTCCGGCAAGGCCACAAGACACGTGACAGATATCGAAAAAACCGAAGCCGCCGGGCTCGATGCCCCAATGGATGTGCGCCGCCGCAAGCTGTTGTTTCGCTGCTGGCATCGCGGCACGCGCGAGATGGACCTGCTGCTTGGCCGCTACGCCGATCGCCATGTGGCCGATCTGAATGGCGATGACGTCGAAGCCCTGGAACGCCTGCTGGAAGCCCAGGATGCCGAACTGTTTGCCTGGATCACCGGTGGAAAGCCGGTGCCGGCCGCCTACGATCTGCCGATCATGACGGCAATCCGCGACTTCCATCGCGACAATCCGGTTTCCGGAGCCCTGTAGATACAGATGTCCGCGCCTGATTTGACCCGCAAACGCCAGTTCGGCGCCTCAATCCTGGAAACGCCGGGCAGGGTGACGCTCGCCCACGTTCCCGACGGGTTCGACGCCGTTGTCGCGACCGATATCGCCCGCGATCGCGGCGGTATTGCGCTGTTGTACGTAACGCGAGACGCCCAGCGGCTTGATGCCTTCCGCAGAGCCGCGAACTTCTTCGCCCCCGGCATCGACGTTCTGCCGTTTCCCGCCTGGGACTGCCTGCCATACGACCGGGTCTCGCCGAACGGCGAGGGCATAGCCCAGCGGCTCGCGACCCTGTCTCGGCTCGCCCATCACGGCGCCGGCAGTGCCCCGGTTATCGTCGCCACCACCATCAACGCGGTAACCCAGCGGGTACCGCCGCGCGAATGGGTGGCCGACTCTTCCTGGTCGCTGAAGCCCGGCAACCAGGTCGAGATGGATGCGCTCGTGTCCTGGCTCGCCCGCGACGGCTTCGAGCGCACCGGCACCGTACGCGAGACCGGCGAATTCGCCGTGCGCGGCGGCATCCTCGACCTGTTCCCGCCGGGACGACGCGAACCGATCCGCCTCGATTTCTTCGGCGACACGCTGGAATCGATCCGCAGCTTCGATCCCGAGACCCAGCGCACGCTGGCCCAGGAAAAGGAACTGTCGCTGATCCCGATGAGCGAGCTGCGCCTCGACGAGGCCGCGATCAGCCGGTTCCGCACCGAATATGTCGCCCGCTTCGGCGTCCCCTCGACCGACGATCCGCTCTATGCCGCAGTCAGCGAAGGCCGCCGCCATCAGGGCATGGAGCACTGGCTGCCGCTCTTTCACGACCACCTCGATACGCTGTTCGACTTTGTCGGCGACACGCCGGCGATGCTCGATTCCCTGATCGACGAGGCGCGCGCCGAACGGCGCGACCACATCGCCGACTATTACGCCGCCCGCGTCGACGCGCTGGAAATTGCCGCGCACGATGGCGCGGTGCCCTTCAAGCCGCTTGAGCCCGCAGCCCTCTACGTCTCCGATGAGGAGTGGGCGATGCTGCTCGGCACGCGCGCCGTCGCCGCGCTGACGCCCTTCGACGTGCCGGAGACCGAGGCAACCGGTCCGGTCTTCGATCTCGGCGCCCGCGAGGGCCGCAGCTTCGCACCCGAACGCACCGACGCTGCCGAAAGCCTGTTCGACGCAGCCGCCAGACACGCCGGCAAGCTGTCGACGCCAGACCGCCGCGTCATCGTCGCCTGCTGGAGCGAAGGCTCGCGCGACCGCATGGGCGACATGCTGTCCGACCACGGCCTGGAGAACCTGGCGCTCGCCGACGACTGGCCGGACGCCCAGAAGCTTCAGCCGGGCAGGATCGCGATGACGATCCTCGGCATCGAGCGCGGCTTCGAGACGCCGTCCTTCGTCGTCATCGGCGAGCAGGACATCCTCGGCGACCGCTTCGTCCGCCCGAAGCGCAAGAGCAAGCGCGCCGCCGACTTCCTGACCGAGCTGACGTCCCTGTCGCCGGGCGACTACATCGTCCATGTCGACCACGGCATCGGCAAGTTCATCGGCCTGAAGACGATCACCGCAGCGGGTGCGCCGCACGACTGCCTGGAACTGCATTATCACGGCGGCGACAAGTTGTTCCTGCCCGTCGAGAACATCGAGCTCCTGTCGCGCTACGGCTCGGAGGACGCGACCGCCCAGCTCGACAAGCTCGGCGGCCACGGCTGGCAGGCCCGCAAGGCCAAGATGAAGCAGCGCCTGCGCGAGATGGCGGAGGCGCTGATCCGCATCGCGGCTGCCCGCGCCATGCGTCCGGCCCCGATCATGACGGCGCCCGAGGGCGCCTTCGAGGAGTTCTGCGCCCGGTTCCCCTACGAGGAGACCGACGACCAGCAGGCGACGATCACCGCCGTGCTCGAGGACCTCGCAAGCGGCAACCCGATGGACCGGCTGGTCTGCGGCGACGTCGGCTTCGGCAAGACCGAGGTTGCGCTCAGGGCCGCCTTTGTCGCCGCGCTGTCCGGCCGCCAGGTGGCGGTCGTCGCGCCGACCACGCTGCTCGCCCGCCAGCACTACAAGACCTTCGTCGAGCGCTTCCGGGGGTTCCCGGTGAATATCGGCCAGGCGTCGCGGCTGGTCACCTCGAAGGAACTCGGCGAGGTTAAGAAGGGCCTGAAGTCCGGCGACGTCGATATCGTCATCGGCACGCACGCGCTGCTCGGCAAGACGGTGAACTTCCGCGACCTCGCGCTGGTGATTGTCGACGAGGAGCAGCACTTCGGCGTCGCTCACAAGGAACGGCTCAAGGACCTGCGCGCCGAAATCCACGTGCTGACGCTGACCGCGACGCCGATCCCGCGCACGCTGCAGCTGGCGCTGACCGGCATCCGCGAACTCTCGCTGATCGCCACCCCCCCGGTCGACCGGCTGGCGGTGCGCACCTTCATCACGCCGTTCGACGGTGTCGTTCTGCGCGAGGCGATCCTGCGCGAGCACTATCGCGGCGGCCAGACCTTCTTCGTCTGCCCGCGTATCGCCGATCTTGAGGAAAACGCCGCCTTCCTGCGCGAGTCCGTGCCCGAAGTGAAGGTCGCCGTCGCCCACGGCCAGATGCCGCCGGCCCAGCTCGACGACATCATGGGCGCCTTCTACGACGGACGCTACGACGTGCTGTTGTCGACGGCCATCGTCGAATCCGGCCTCGACGTACCCACGGCCAACACGCTGATCGTCTACCGCGCAGACATGTTCGGTCTCGCCCAGCTCTATCAGCTGCGCGGCCGGGTCGGCCGGTCGAAGGCGCGCGCCTATGCGTATTTCTCGGTTCCGGCGACCCGCAAGCTGACCGCGGGCGCGGAGAAGAGGCTGAAAGTTCTGCAATCGCTCGATACGCTCGGCGCCGGCTTCATGCTGGCCAGCCATGATCTCGACATCCGCGGCGCCGGCAACCTGCTCGGCGAGGAACAGTCCGGCCACATCAAGGAAGTCGGCTACGAGCTCTATCAGGCGATGCTGGAAGAGGCCGTCGCAAGCCTGAAGGAAGGCGGAGGAGACGAGGACGACGGCCAGTGGTCGCCGCAGATCACGCTCGGCACCGCCGTGCTGATCCCCGACTACTACGTCGAGGACCTCGACGTCCGCCTAGGGCTCTACCGGCGTTTGTCGCAGCTCTCCGACGAGATGGAAGTCGAGAGCTTCGGCGCCGAACTCGCCGACCGCTTCGGCCGCCTGCCGATGGAAGCCGAGCAGCTTCTGGACGTGATGCGGGTGAAGATCCTGTGCCGCGAAGCCGGTGTCGACCGGCTCGACGCCGGTCCCAAGGGGCTCGTCATCGGTCTCAGGAACAATCGCTTCGCCAACCCGCAGGGTCTCATCGGCTTTGTCGCGGAGGAGGGCCACCGCGCCAAGATCCGGCCCGACCAGACGATCGTTCTGCTGCGCGACTGGAGCACCCCGGAAGAGCGGCTGCGTGGCACGACGGTCATTCTGCGCCGGATAGCGGCCCTGATCGACACGACGGAAAACGCCGCCTAATCAATCGCTTGCGCGACCTGAATCCTACTCCGGCCGACAGATCTCGCCGCTGGCCATCGCAACAATGGTGCGGATCGAAAACCCTGTGGCCGCCTCGATCAGGCCGGCTACGCCTGCGCGCCTTCGGCCTCGGCCGGCTGCGCCAGCGCCCTGTCGATCGCATCGGCCAGAACATCGGCAGATTGCGCACCCATCACACCGAAACTGTTGGCAAGAATGAAGCACGGCACACCCGTGACGCCGATCTTCTGGGCCGTCCTGATTTCGCGCTCGACCAGATCGACATCAGCGTCACCGGCCAGAAGCTCGGCCACCAGATCCGCATCCATGCCCGTTTCGCGGGCAACCGCGACGAGCGATTCCGGGCTCTCGATATCGCCGCCTTCGAGGAAATACAGGCGAAACAGCCGCTCGACGACGGCATCCTGGCGATCGGCGGTCGCCGCCCAGCGGATCAGCCTGTGAGAATTGATCGTGTTCGGCGTGCGCTCGATCTTGTCGAAGGCAAACGCAATATCCTCATCGGCACCGGCTGCGCGGATGTTGTCGTAGATCTTTCTCGCGCCTTCCGGCCCGCCGAACTTGGCTTCGAGGTATTCGCGTCTGTCTTTGCCGCCCGGCGGGATCGTCGGATCGAGCTGATAGGGGCGCCAGCGCACGTCGACATCGACGTCGGTTCGAAGCGCCAAGGCCTTTTCGAGGCGCCGCTTGCCGATGAAGCACCACGGACAAATCGTGTCGGAGATTACGTCTAGCTGGACGGGCGTGGGCATGGGGTTATCTCCAATTCGCGTAAGGTGCGTGTGGCAGAGCCCCGCAGTGCTCTACCTTACGTCTCGCGCAGTCTGGCGCGCTGAACCTTGCCGTTGGCGGTGCGGGGTAGGGCGGTCATCACCACAATCTCGTGCGGAACCTTGTAGGTGGCAAGGTGTTCGCGTGCAAATTCACGCACATTATCGGGATCGAGCGCTGCGCCCTCTCTGGCGACAACGCAGGCGCGGATGACCGAAACACCTTCCCTTGGCTGGATCGCGACCGCGGCGGCTTCGGCGATATCGGGCGACAGGCACAGGGCCGCTTCCACTTCCGCCGCCGACACCCGGTAGCCGAGTACTTTCATGACGTCGTCGTTGCGGCCTTTCGGCCAGATATAGCCATCCTCGTCCATCACCGCGAGATCGCCGGAGATGAACCAGTCACCGCGAAACGGGTTCTCATCGGGCCGCTTCCAGTAACCGGTCATCAGGGCCGGATCGGAGCGGTGGACGGCGAGCAGCCCCATTTCGCCGCGGGCAACAGGATCGCATCCACCCTCTTCGGGAAGGATGGCGACGGCCCGGCCGGGCTGCGGCTTCCCCGGCGATCCGGGGCGCGGCGTCTCGTATGGGGGCGAGGAGATATACGTCGATATCTCGCTCATGCCGAAGGCCTCGAAGATCTGCCGTCCCGTCGCCGTCTGCCAGTCGGCGGCGACCGACGGCAGCAGCGGCTCGCCGGCGGCGAGGCCATGGCGCAACGACGGCATCGCCCCGGAAGACAGGTCGCCATACTTGAGGATCTGGCGGTAGACGGTGGGCACCGCCGCGAACAGCGTCGCCTGGAACCGCTCGATCAAGCCCGGCCAGATCGCACCCGTTCGTTCACCGGCGTAGACGACGGCCGTCGCGCCATTGACGAGGGGATCGAGCAGTCCCGTTCCGAGCGTATAGGTCCAGTTCAGGGTTCCGGCATGCAGGACGATGTCGTCGGCGGAAATGCCGTACCAGTCCGCATACATCGGCCGGCGGCCCCACAAGGCCCGGTGCGCATGCACCACCCCCTTCGGCCGCGACGTAGCGCCGGATGTGTAGACCAGATAGGCCGGATCGTCCGCGCCGATATCGGCATAGACAGCCGGCGCAACCGACTGGGCGCGAACCAGAAGCTGCGCCTCCGGCATGACCCGGCAGGTTTCGCCGACATGTCCGATCGCAAGACCGGGTGCGACGACGATCAGTTCCGGCTCGATATCCGCGGCCATGAACTCGATTTCCTCGGCGGTGAGCTGCGAGGAGAGGGGAATGGCGGCTGCGCCGATCGCCGCGACGGCCAGGAACGCGATCGCGAGGCTCGACGTATTGCCGAGCCTCAGGAGAATCCGGTCTCCGCGCGTGATCCCGAGCCCTGCAAAAGCCCCGGCCAACCGAAGCACTGCATCTTCCAGGTCTGCATAGCTCCAGATCTCGTCTCTTGCCGGGTCGACGGGATCGTGCGCAACGATGAAGGCGACCTTGTCCGGATTGGTTTCGGCGCCATTGGCCAGACAAGCACGCGCGATATTGTACCGCGGCGGTGGCGGCTCGCCCCCGCAGGTCTTGGCTGAAAGGGACGCCATCACGCGGCCAGGCTGGTCGCTATAGCCGACCTTAGTACGGCCCCGTCGCTCGCCTTCGGGATTTCCTGAACCGTGATGATCCGCTCCGGAATCATATGCGCCGCGACGCCGAGACCGCGCAGATAGGCCCGGAACACGGCCAGAGAGCAATCCTTGCCGGGGCGCGGAACGACAGCGGCGACGATGCGCTCGCCGAACAGCGGGTCGGGAATGCTGGCTGCGGCCGCATCGAGGAAACCGTCATAGGCCCGGTAGACCTCGTCCAGGCTCTCCGCCGAGATCGACACGCCGCCGGTCACGAAGGTTTCCTTGCGATATCCCTGGACCGCCAGCATCGGCCGGCCGTTGTCGATGCGCCGGCACCTGAGGCCAGTCTCGCGGAACCCGTCGGGATGCGGCTTGAACCGGAACGACTCCTCCAAGTCGTCGTCGCGGTCGTCGTCACGCTTCACCGGCAGCGCCGCCTGCGGCACTTGCGGACCGCCCAGCAACAGCGGGCCACTCATCAGGGCACCCGATACGAAGCTTCCACCGGCACGGAACATTGCTCCGGGCATCCGCGCGGTCAGCAGCACGTCCTTGGGATCGGCCTCCGGCTCGGGTTTCTTTTCCAGATCAACATTCGTGAGCTTTTCGGCGCCGACGGGAGCAACCGGCAGCACCAGCGCCATCCGGCCCGACGCAGCCGTTATCGCCATCTCGTCCAGCGACACCACGTCGGTCATCGTCGTATCGGCAGTGATTTGCCCCTCGGTCGGGGCAAAAGCTCCCGGCGAGGCCCAGTAGCGGATCAGCCGCATCCGCCGGTGCGGGTCAAGGCGAGCGGCAAGATGGGTAAGGTGGCCGGGCATCACCAGATGGGTTGCCGCCAGCCGGCCCACCTCGCGGCAAAAGGCGGAGGAGGTAACCGGCATGACCAGGATCAGCCGGCAGCCGGCAAGAAGCCAGGCCGCCAGCCCGCAGGCGATACCGGCGAGCGAGGACGGCAGCAGCGTCGTGGCAATTACCGCGTCCGGGCCGATGCGTGCGTCCAGCACCGTTTCCATTGCCGACGTCAGCCATTGGTTATGGCTGCGCGCGATCGGCTCGAGCCGGCCTTCCCAGTTTGCGAAGGTCACGATCGCCACATGGTCGGCCGGATTGCCGGCCCGCGGCACGCCGTTTCCGCCCTCGATCGAGGCCTCGGGAGACAGCGCGTCGTTGAGCGGCCAGACACCGTCGGGAACCGGGTTCCCGTAGGCGAAGATGTGCCGGACCGAGAGCGATGCCGCCGCGGCCCGCATCAGCAGGTCGCAATGGTCGTTCGGACCGATACGGGTGGCGGTGATGACGGCAACCGGCGATACCCGCTTGATCGCCGCCTTCAGCTCCCGCTCCCGCCAGGTGAGCGGCAGCGCGACAGGGATCAGACCGGCGCGCAAAGCCGCCAGATAGG
>CAJQNW010000483.1 GCA_905479765.1 uncultured Tepidamorphus sp.
CCACGGCATACATGTCCGCCGGACTGGCCTGGTCGATGAACACGTCCGGCAACACCATAGACCGGTATTTCAGCCCCCGGTCGAACACCGCGTTCTCGGCAAGCAGCTGCGCGACATGGCTGCCGAACCCGCCGATCGCGCCTTCCTCGAACAGGCCTGGGACGGGTTCGCCGGCCGGCCAGACTGGAGCTGGCTGCGCAAGCCCGAGTCCGGCCTCGTCATGGTGCGCGGCCGCACCGGCGGTGGCGGCACACCGTTCAACCTCGGCGAAGTGACGGTGACCCGCTGCGCGGTATCGCTGGCAACCGGCGAGGCCGGCTTTGCCTGGGTCATGGGCCGGGACGCCGAAAAAGCCCGGTTGGCAGCGCTTTTCGACGCGATCTGGCAGCGCGACGACCGGCGGGCGGATGTGGAGGAACTGGTCGTCGAACCCGCCCTTCAGGCGCGCGAAGCTGAAGACCAGGCGAGCGCCGCACGGACCGCAGCAACGCGGGTCGACTTCTTCACCATGGTGCGCGGCGAGGACGCCGAATGAATACGCATGCAATGAAATCCGCGACGCTTTCCGGCGGGTTCGCCGAACCGGTCTTCGACGCTCAAGGTGTTTTCCGAGCGGTGATGGACGCGATGGCCCGCCCCGGAAAGGTCGTTGAATTATCTGGGAAAACAGCGCCGCCCGCACCGCTGACGCCGGAAGCGGGTGCGATCGCTCTGACGCTGTTCGACCATGAAACTCCGGTCTGGCTCGGTCAGAAACTTGCGGTATCCCCGGCGGTCGCCGACTGGCTGCGCTTTCACACCGGCTGCCCGATCGTGACGGAGCCGGACGAGGCCGCCTTCGCCCTCGCCTCGGACGCCGCGCAGATGCCGGTGTTGACTGCGTTCGCAAAAGGCTCCGCGGATTATCCCGACCGGTCCACAACGTTGATCGTCGCCATCGACACATTCGACGGACCGGAGATGTTGACGCTGAAGGGGCCCGGTATCCGGGATACCACGCACCTTTCCCCGCACCCGTTGCCGATCGGATTCATCGATCAGGCCGCCGCCAATCACGCGCTGTTCCCACGCGGCGTCGACATGCTGTTCGTCACGGCCGGAAAGCTCGCCGCCTTGCCGCGTTCGACGCGCATCACCACACAGGGAGCCTGAAGCATGTACGTGGCGGTCAAGGGTGGCGAGACGGCGATCCGCAACGCCCATCGGCTTCTCGCCGACGAGCGGCGCGGCGACCGGTCGGTGCCCGATATCACGCTGAGCCAGATCAGCGAGCAGCTCGCGCTCGCCGTCGACCGGGTGATGGCGGAAGGCTCGCTCTACGACCGCGATCTGGCCGCGCTTGCCGTAAAACAGGCGCGCGGCGATCTGATCGAGGCGATCTTCCTGATCCGCGCCTACCGGACCACTCTGCCCCGGTTCGGCGCCTCCGAGCCGGTCGATACGGCCGCCATGCGAATCCGCCGCCGCATCTCGGCAACCTACAAGGACCTGCCCGGCGGCCAGTTGCTCGGGCCGACCTTCGACTACACCCACCGGCTGCTCGAACCCTCGCTTGCCGACGGCAACGAGCCGCCCGAACCCGAGACCGGTGTCGCGACCGGCGAAGCCGTGCCGCGCGTCACCGACCTGCTCGGCACCGAAGGACTGATCGAGCCGGATCCGCAGGCCGACCCCGACGCGGAGATCCGAGACCTGACCCGAGAACCACTGGAATTCCCTGCCGACCGGTCGCTGCGGCTGCAGGCCCTGGCGCGCGGCGACGAGGGCTTTCTGCTGGCGCTCGGCTATTCCACCCAACGCGGTTACGCCCGCTCCCATCCCTTTGTCGGCGAGATCCGCATCGGCGAGGTCGAAGTCGAGGTGTTCGCCGAGGAGCTCGGTTTCTCCGTCCCGATCGGCCGCATCACCGCGACCGAGTGCCAGATGGTCAACCAGTTCAAGGGCTCGGCCAAGGCGCCTCCGCAATTCACCCGCGGCTACGGTCTCGTCTTCGGCCAGTCGGAACGCAAGGCGATGTCGATGGCCCTCGTCGAACGCGCGCTGCGCTGGGAAGAGCTCGGGGAGGAACAGACCGCACCGGCCCAGGACGAGGAATTCGTGCTGTCGCACGCCGACAACATCCGCGCCACCGGCTTCGTCGAGCACCTGAAGCTGCCCCATTACGTAGACTTCCAGGCCGAGCTCGAACTCGTCCGCAGGATGCACGCAGAGGCAAAGACAGGTGACGAAACCGATGGCACGCCCCGTCAGGAGGCCGCGGAATGACCGAGCGCGACACGAGTTCCCTCCCCTCCCCCTCGTGGGGAGGGGCCGGGGGTGGGGCGCGGAGCGAGCGTCCGCGAGCTGAGCGTAAAGGCGATGCCGTTCGGCCGGCTGCGCCGACCGCCCCCTCCCCAACCCTCCCCCACGAGGGGGGAGGGAGTGGTCACGCAGATACCGCCTACAACTTCGCCTACCTCGACGAGCAGACGAAACGGATGATTCGCCGGGCGATCCTCAAGGGCATCGCCATTCCCGGCTATCAGGTGCCGTTCGCCAGCCGCGAGATGCCGATGCCCTACGGCTGGGGCACCGGCGGCGTGCAGGTGACGGCGGCGATCCTCGGCCCGGACGATACGCTGAAGGTGATCGATCAGGGCTCCGACGACACCACCAATGCGGTGGCGATCCGCGGCTTCTTCGCCCGCACCGCCGGCGTGACGACGACGACCAGCACCCAAGACGCCACCGTCATCCAGACGCGCCACCGCATTCCGGAACGGACGCTCACCGAAAATCAGGTTCTGGTCTTCCAGGTGCCAATCCCCGAGCCGCTTCGCTTCCTCGAACCGCGCGAGACCGAGACGCGCAAGATGCATGCGCTCGAGGAATACGGGATCATGCACGTCAAGCTCTACGAGGACATCGCCCGCCACGGCCATATCGCCACGACCTATGCCTATCCGGTGCTGGTCGACGGGCGTTATGTGATGGACCCCTCGCCGATCCCGAAGTTCGACAATCCGAAGATGAACAGGTCCGACGCGCTGATGCTGTTCGGCGCCGGCCGCGAGCAGCGTATTTACGCGATCCCGCCGCACACCGACGTGAAAAGCCTCGACTTCGAGGATCATCCCTTCGAGGTGCAGCGCTTCGAGGAGCCCTGCGCGCTATGCGGATCGACCGGGGTCTATCTCGACGAGATTGTTACCGACGACAAGGGCGGGCGCATGTTCGTGTGCTCGGATTCAGACCTCTGCGAGGAGCAGCGGGCCGGACAGCCCGTTGACGCCTGACATGCCCCATCACACGAGCCTCGACAACGACACCCCGCTGCTGCGCGCCAGCGGCGTATCGCGATTTTATGGAAGCCGGATCGGCTGCCACGACGTCTCGTTCGAACTGTGGCCGGGCGAAGTGCTGGCGATCGTCGGGGAATCCGGATCCGGCAAGACGACACTGCTCAACTGCCTGTCGGGACGCCTGACGCCGACGGCCGGCGTTGTCGAGTACCGCATGCGCGACGGCACCGTGCGGGGCATCTTCTCGATGAGCGAGGCCGAGCGCCGCTTTCTCGCCCGCACCGATTGGGGCTTCGTCCATCAGGACGCGCGCGACGGATTGCGCATGACGGTATCGGCCGGCGGCAATGTCGGCGAACGGTTGATGGCGGTCGGCGCGCGCAACTACGGCGCCATTCGCGGCGAAGCGCTCGACTGGCTGGAGCGGGTGGAGATCGCCGCCGACCGCGTCGACGACCGGCCCGACACGTTCTCCGGCGGCATGCGCCAGCGCCTGCAGATCGCCCGCAACCTGGTCACCGGGCCCCGCCTCGTCTTCATGGACGAGCCGACCAGCGGCCTCGATGTCTCGGTGCAGGCGCGCCTGCTCGACCTCCTGCGCGGGCTCGTTGCCGACTTAGGGCTGGCCGCGATCGTCGTCACACACGATCTCGCGGTCGCCCGGATGATCTCGCATCGCCTGATGGTGATGCGCGGCGGCGAAGTGATCGAGACCGGGCTGACCGACCAGGTGCTCGATGATCCGCGCAGCGCTTACGCGCAGCTTCTCGTCGCCTCCGTCCTGCAGCCTTGAGGAGTGACCCGATGACCATGCGCCTCTGTCTGTCAGGTGTCGGCAAGACCTTCACCATGCACCTGCAGGGCGGTGTCGCCATTCCCGTTCTGCACGGCGTTGAACTCGCGGTGGCCGAGGGAGAATGCGTCGCCCTCACCGGCCCGTCGGGCGCGGGAAAGAGCACGGTCCTGCGCATGATCTACGGCAACTACGTCACCGACGAGGGTCAGATCCTGGTGGTCGACGGCGAGCGCATCGTCGACATGGCCGCCGCCGCGCCGCGCCGCGTGCTCGACCTGCGCCGGCGCACGATCAGCTACGTCAGCCAGTTCCTGCGCGCCGTTCCGCGCGTCGCCGCAATCGACGTGGTGTCTGAACCGCTGCGCGCGCTCGGCACCTCGGCAGCCGACGCCCGCGACCGCGCCGCGACCCTGCTGCAGCGGCTGAACCTGCCCGAACGCCTCTGGACGCTGCCACCCGCGACCTTTTCCGGCGGCGAGCAGCAACGCGTCAATATCGCCCGCGGCCTGATCGCCGAACACCCGATCCTTATCCTCGACGAGCCGACCGCCTCGCTTGACGCACAGAACCGCGACGTCGTCGTCGAGCTGATCAACGAGCGCAAGAAGGCCGGCGTTGCGATGCTCGGAATCTTCCACGATGCCGACGTACGCGACGCGGTCTGCGATCGTTCGGTCGATATCCGGGCTTTCGCCTAGTATTGGGCGCACACGATGACCAGTCTCTCCGAACGACCGCTCGTCCACGAAACCGCCGTTGTGCTCGACTCGACGCTTGGCCGCTACACCGAAGTGTCCGAACGCTGCCACGTCAACGAAAGCACGCTCGGCGACTACTCCTACATGATGCGCGAGTGCGAGGTCTGGGCCGCCGACATCGGCAAGTTCGTCAACATCGCCAGCCACGCGCGCATCAACGCGACGAACCATCCGGTCTGGCGCGCGACGATGCATCACTTCACCTATCGGGCTGCCGACTATTTCGAGGACGCAGAGACCGAGACCGGCTTCTTCGACTGGCGCCGCGCCAACACCGTGACGATCGGCCACGACATCTGGATCGGTCACGGCGTTACGATCCTGCCCGGCGTGAGGATCGGCAACGGCGTAGTGATTGGCGCCGGCGCCGTGGTCTCAAAGAACGTCGAGCCCTACACGATCGTCGGCGGCGTGCCGGCGAAACCGATCAAGCGGCGGTTTCCCGTCGACATCGGCGAACGCATGGACCGGCTCGCCTGGTGGGACTGGCCGCACGACAGATTGCGCGTGGCGCTCGAAGACTTCCGCTCGCTCGACGCAGAAGCCTTTCTCGACCGATACGAGGTCGAAGTTATCGAGGCGGTCTAGCATTCAATTGAAAGTGATAGGGCGCCTTCGAGACCTGCCGATTCCGCCGAATGGGCCCTGGATCAACTCCAGGGCACGAGGCCGAATGGGTGGTATTGCCCATCGGCAACCGGAAGAGGCGTGTCCCGGACTTGATCCGGGACCCATAGGCTGCGGGCGACGCGGTCGCGAAAGCCTGTAGCTAAAGCAGCTAGGCCTGTTTCGCCGCGTCGAGGTCCATTTGAAAGCGGCGCATCCAGTCGAGGCTCGTCTCGTCGGAGAGTATCGCGACTCCGGGTTTCACATCCCCGGTATCCGGCGGCTTGACGCCCAGCGTTTCACAGATCCGCGCCAGCGTTCCGGCGGGATCGGCCGACAGGCTCTCGTAGCCGACCCTGAGCGGACTGATCCCCTGCTCCGCGAACCAGGTGTCCCACGCCACGTCGTAGCTTTCGAGTCCGGCGAGTACGCGCCTGATCCGCTCGAAATCGTATTTGGGCTCCTGCGGCGGCGCGAGCCGTTCGATCTCGGTACCGTCAGGCGCGATGTGCCAGAGGCCGGTCTGCTCCGCCTTTACCAGCGATACCGCCTGCGCAAGCTTGTTCTCGCGCGACAGGTGAATGTAGAGAACCGCACCGAACGCCGACTCGAAACGCGCCTTGTCCGAGGCAAGCCCCGGATGGATCCGGTCCAGGATTTCGGAGAGCTCGCCCAGGTTCTCCCGCATCAACCGGAAGCCGAAGATGCCCGTTCCGGCCTTTCCGACCCGTATCGCGGCATCGAGATAGATGGTCTCGAATTCGCGTTCGCTCAACGTCTCCGGGTTCGGCAAACCCCATTCCCCGGCCCACTCCGGCATGAACCGGCGCGCGAAAAAGGAGTCCGGATTCCCCGTCATCTTCGTCGACGCAAGAAGGCTGCACAGCAATGTGCTGCCGGTTCGCGGCGTGCCGCAGAGGATGTACGCATCGAACATGGCGTGGCAGGCCCCCCTCCCTCGGCTAATCCTGAAGCCTAAAGTATCTCGTCCTTCAGCCAGTAGGCCGCATAGGCCCCGCGCAGATACAGTGTCCGCAATCCCGGCAACGGAAACCGCGGCAACGGCTGACCGGCGACGGCGGGAACGATCTCGTCGTCCGGCGCGGCCTGAACCGCAAGGCGCGCGGCGGCCCGGCCCGCCCAGGTTCCCATCGATACCCCGTTGCCGTGATAGGCAAGCGCATGAATGACGCTCCTGTCGTCCGGCAAACGGGCGATATGCGGCACGAGATCGGCGGCGAGGCAGACGAAGCCGCGCCAGAAGTGGCTGATCTCGATATTTGCCCAAGCCGGGAACATGCGCGCCAGCCGCTTCTGCATGTCTGCCTTCTTTCCCGCCGCACTGCCCGGCGCAGCATTCAGCCCGCCGCGCGAACCGAGCAGGAATCGCCCGTCCGGCAACAGGCGGAAATAGTGGAGCAGGGTCCGGCTGTCGAACGCCGGAACCGGCGTGGTCCAGCCCTGTTCCTCGCGCTCGGCCTCGCTCAGCGGCCGGGTGGTGATGATGTTGGTGAGTGCCGGAAGCACGCGCCCGTCCAGGCCCGGATGCAATCCCTCCGGTGTGTATCCGTTGGTCGCAACGATCACGGTTTTCGCTCTCAGCGTCCCGCCTGGCGTTGTCAGGATGTGCCATCCATCGGACTTTTGCCAGGTTTCAACCGGACTGTCCCCGTGCACCCTGGCGCCGCGCCGGACGGCGGCTTCGGCAAGGCCGCGAACGTATTTCATCGGGTGCAGACCAAAGCCCAGCGGGATGTACAACGCCGCTTCGCCGCCCCCCATCGCCATGCCGGCCTGACGCAGCTCGTCCTTGCGATAGACGCGGCAATCGAGCCCGTAGATCTCGCGCATCCGGACGCTTTCCGCTTCCAGTCCTGCAACATGTCGCCGTTGATGGGCGACCTCGATCTCTCCCTCGCCATAGGCTTCGACGTCGAACCCTTCGCTTTGCGACAGCTCCCGGACCAGTTCGACGGCCTCCACCTGAGTGGTGGCGAACCGCAAGGCTTCGTCGCGTCCATGTCGCCCGGCCAGGGTATCGAAGGACGCCTTGGTTCCGCCGAGACAGCAGAAGCCGCCGTTACGTCCCGATGCGGCCCAGCCGGGCTGCCCGCGCTCGAGCACCCGCACGTCCACGCCATGATCACGGGCCAGATGCAGGGCCGCCGACAGACCGGTGTAGCCGGCTCCGATGACGGCGACGTCGCACGTTTCGTCGCCCGTCAGTTTGGACAATTCAACCGACAGCGGCGGGGCACTCTCCGCCCAGTAGCTGTCCACGGGAAGCGACGGATCGAAGGCCGCGGGATGGTAGATGTGGCGCATGCGCGAAGCGTCTCCTCGCCAAATCCCCGCCTTCATGACAAATGCGGTCGAAACGGGTCCCTGGCCGTACCGGGTTATCCACCCATTCGTTGCCGTAAGACCAAGGAAAATCAACAGGAATTCGTACCTGTGGATTGTCACGAAACTGAAGAATAACGGCAAAACAGCCGTCACATATGCCCGCTAAGCCTCGTTCCCGGCCCTTGGATTCCGGGCCGTCACGCAACAAGCGCGAGGGATT
>CAJQNW010000484.1 GCA_905479765.1 uncultured Tepidamorphus sp.
CAACATCCAGACCGAAATCCGCCGCGACGGCGACGAATACGTCATCAACGGACGCAAATGGTGGAGCTCGGGTGCCGGCGATCCGCGCTGCAAGATCCTGATCGTGATGGGCAAGTCCGATCCCGACAATCCGGATCGCCACAGGCAGCAGTCGATGATCCTGGTGCCGCTGCCGCATCCCGGCGTCACGATCGTGCGTCATCTCCCGGTGTTCGGCTTCGACGACGCACCGCACGGGCACATGGAAATCGAGTTCGACAACGTGCGCGTGCCGGCCTCCAACATCCTGCTCGGCGAGGGCCGCGGTTTCGAAATCGCGCAGGGGCGGCTTGGCCCGGGGCGTATCCATCACTGCATGCGGATCATCGGCGTGGCGGAACGGGCGCTGGAACGGGCCTGCCGACGGCTTGAGACCCGAGAAGCCTTCGGCGGACCGATTTCCAGCCAGTCGATCTGGTCGGAGCGCATCGCTGAATCCCGGATTGCGCTCGACCAGGCCCGCCTGCTGACGCTGAACGCCGCCTGGAAAATGGACACGGTCGGCAACAAGGAGGCGCGCATGGAGATCGCCGCGATCAAGGTCGCAGCGCCGCATGCGGCGCTCAAAGTCATCGACTGGGCGATCCAGGCCTTCGGCGCCGGCGGCGTCGCCGATCACATCATGGCGAACGCCTACGCCTATGCGCGAACCGTGCGCATCGTCGACGGACCGGACGAAGTGCACCGCAACCAGATGGCGCGGTTGGAACTGCGCAAGTACCGCAACATCGATCCCGCCCGTACCGGCGGCGAAGGTGCGGTGTATCTGGCCTAGGCGGCGCCGTGACGGGAATGCCCGACGCAACGAAAAGGAACCCGGCCGCCCCGAGGGGCGGCCCGCGGGGCGAGGAGACGCGCACGCTGATCCTCGACACAGCGGAGCGGATGTTCGTTGCGGACGGCTATTCGGGCGTCACCATGCGGGCGCTGACGGCGGAGGCCGGCGTCAACCTCGCGGCCGTGAACTACCATTTCGGGTCGAAGGACAAGCTTCTGCTCGAGGTTTTCCGGCGCGGCAGCCTGTCGATCAACCGGGAACGGGCGCGGCTCCTGCGCGAGGCCGAGGCGGCGGCCGGAGACGACGCGGCCCCGGTCCGCGCCATTCTGCATGCGCTGTTTGCGCCTCCTGTACGCGCGACCTTCCACCGGAAGGCGGACACCGGAGGCAGCTCGATCTACGTCCAATTCGTTGCCCGCGCCGTTTTGGACGGGCCGCCCGAGATGCGCGACATGATCGAGCGAGATGTGCGGCATCTGCAACGGTTCGTTGCCGCCCTGTCACGCGCGCTGCCGCATCTACCCAGGGAGGAACTCCTGTGGCGGTTTCACTTCGCCATGGGCGTGCTGCACTCGATCTACAACAATCTCCGCAGGCTTGAAGCGCTTTCGGACGGCTCCAGCGACCTGACCGATGCCGATGCAATCATCGACCGGGTGGTGGCGTTCGCGGCCGCGGGGCTGAAGGCAGCGTAGGCCTCACTCCAGCGATCACACCTTATGCTTCGCTCCGAACCCGGTGAGGAAACTCGCCAGGTTCCTGCCGAGATCGTCGCAGAGGTAACCGCCTTCCTGGACGATCACTGTCGGCAGCCGAAGCGCGGCGATCTTTTCGGCGATTCGGGCGAAGCCGTCCGTCGTGACGCTCAGTCCTCCGAAAGGATCGCCCTCGTAAGCGTCGAGCCCCAGCGCGACGACAAGCCCGCCGGGCGCATAAGCGCGGATGCGGTCGATGCCCCGATCCAGGGCCGCCAGAAAGGCGTCATCGGCGGAATGGCGAGCGAGCGGCAGGTTCATGTTGTATCCGAGACCGGCGCCCTCGCCGCGCTCGCCCTCATGCCCCCAGAAGAACGGGTAGAAGCGGGCCGGGTCGCAATGCAGAGAAACCGTCATCACATCGGGGCGATGGTAGAACATGCCTTGCGTGCCATTGCCGTGATGCAGGTCGACGTCGAGGATCGCGACGCGGTCGTGCACCGCGCGCAGCGCCTGAGCCGCTACGCCGGAATTGTTCACGTAGCAGAAGCCGCCGGCCATGTCGGCGAAGGCGTGGTGTCCGGGCGGACGGCACAGCGCGTAGACGGACGGCTCACCGGCGAGCACATGCGCCGTAGCCTGCACGGCGGTCGAGGCCGACAGCTTGACCGCGTCCCAGGTCTCCGCGGAGATCGGACAGGCGGTATCGGCCATGTGATAGCCGGCCTGGCCGTCGACGGAGCGGGGATAGCCCGGCGCGTTGCGGCCGGGATGGACGTTCGGGATGACCTCTGGAGAAGCCCCCTTGCGATGGCTCCAGCGCTCGTGGGCACCCATCAGGAATTCGATATACTCGGGCGCGTGGACAGCGGAAATGCCGGCGAGACCCTGGTCGACCGTGACTTCGTGTTGGAGCCCAGCTTCAAGAGCAGACGCGAACAGGCGGTCGGCGCGCTCGGGCATTTCCGGATTCTGGGTGACGACGCCGCTCGAGACGAAGTTCTTCGGATAGTGCCGCTTCTGGGCTTCGTTGTAGACGACCTTCATTCTGTCCTACCTTCTTTTCCCCAAGGGATAACTGGGCGCCGCAATGACCTACGACGACTTCAATGCCTATTGCCGTGCCCTTCCGGCCACAACCCATGTCGTGCAATGGGGCGGCTCGCATGTCTGGAAGGTCGGCGGGAAGGTCTTCGCCATCGGCGGCTGGGCCGAAGACCGGACGGCGTTCAGCTTCAAGACCAGCGACATCGCCTTCGAACTCCTAAAGGAGGAGCCTGGTCTGAGACCGGCACCCTATCTCGCCTCGCGCGGCATGAAGTGGATCCAGCACTACGCCGAGCCCGGGCTGTCCGACGGCGACCTCAAGAAATACCTTCTGGAGTCCCATCGTATCGTGTCGCTCGGCTTGTCGAAAAAGCGGCAGCGCGAGCTGGGCCTCAACCAGACCTGAAGCGCGCGGAACGCGACGGTTCGGGCTCTTCTTGTATCGATTCATGACGGGTGGGATTTTATTCCTGTAACGCATCCATCTTGCTGGAACTGCAAATGTTTTGGTCTTTCGGACGGACGCGAATCCTTTCAAGTGCCGATTCAGGCGGCAAGTCCGGCCCGTCTCACCCGTTGCCCGTCGGCAGGCCCAGTTCGTCGGCAAGCGCGTCCAGAGACGCGGTGAGCTTTTCCATGATCTCGGCAACCTGGTCCGCCGTCGTGATCATCGGCGGGCAGACCAGGAAATGATCGCCCTCGCGGCCGCCCCGGGTGCGCCGGGAATAGATGATCAGGCCACGCTCGTAGGCGTGCTCGACGAGCTTGATGTAGGCATCGTCCCTGACCGGCAGCGGCGTCATCGTCTCGCGGTCGGAGACGAGTTCGAAGGCAAGCAACAGGCCCTTGCCGCGCACGTCGCCGATGAAGGGATAGCGCGCCATCAACCCCTGCAGCTCGCCCTTGAGCAGGCCGCCGATGCGTTCCGCGTTGCCCATCAGCTCCTGTTCCAGCACCTCCTGGATGACCGCCAGACCGGCGGCGCAGGCGAGCGGATTGCCGGCATAGGTGTAGCCGTGGGTGAAGCCGCCGGCATCCAGCACCGGTTCGACCAGCCTGCGGTCGGCAATCATCGCGCCGAGCGGCGCGTAACCGGCTGCAAAGCCCTTCGAGACGGTGACGATATCGGGTCGGACATCCCAGTGCTCGGCGGCCATGAAGCGCCCGGTGCGCCCGGCGCCGCTCATCACCTCGTCGTAGATCAGCAGGATGCCGAACTCGTCGCAGATCTCGCGGACGCGTGCGTAATAAGGGTCGGGCGCGACCAGCGCGCCGGTAGAGGCACCACCGACCGGTTCCATGATGAAACCAAGCACCGTCTCCGGGCCCTGCCTGAGTATCTCCGCGCGCAGCATCTCCGCATAGCGCAAACCGCGCTCGTCCAACGACAGTTGGTCGCGGTCGAGATAGCAGGTCGGCGCGGGGATGCGCGGCATCTCGCGCAGCATCGGCGAGAACGGCGCGGTCATCGACGCCATGCCGGTCACCGCCAGCGCGCCCAGCGTCGCCCCATGGTAGGACGGATAGCGCGAGATCACCTTCCAGCGGCTTGCCTGCCCCGTGGCGACAGCCCATTGCCGGGCGAGCTTCAGGGCACTCTCGACGGCCTCCGAACCGCCGGACACAAAAAACACGCGGTCCAGCCCAGCTGGCATCAACGACGACACGCGCCGGGCAAGCGTTTCGGCCTGCTCGTTTTCGAAATGCAGCCGGTAGCCGAAGGTCGCCTTGTCCATCTGCGCCCGCATGGCGGCGAGCACGCGCGGATTCGAATGGCCGATGTTGGAGACCATCGCCCCCGACGAGCCGTCGAGATAGCGCTTGCCGTCGATGTCCCACAGGTAGATGCCCTCGGCGCGGTCGAGCACCGGCCGGCGCGCGCGCGACTGGTAAAACAGGTTCGAGGGTTCGGGGGCGACGCGATTGTCCATAAGGGCATTTTCCGAGGTGGCGCGTATTAAGCAAATAGATAAATGGAATGGCCTATATTTGTTGAACTGATAGTTCGCCGGTCAATCCGGGGGCAGACCCGTGATCCCGTCCCAGTCAAGATAGCGTTCTTCCTCCGGCGTTTCCGCGATCCGTTCGATCAGGGCGTCGAGAAACAGCTGTTCGGGCAGGCTGCGGCTGGACCTGATGTTGGTGACCACGTTGATTTCGGCAGCTGGCGCTTCGTCATACGGCGGCAGGCGCCACAGGTCGCCGCGCGCGACATAGCCCGCGACCGCGGGGATCGGAAACAGCGCTATGCCCAGACCCGCCATCACCATGCGATAGACCTCGCGCATGTTGAAGGAATGGCCGACGATGTTGGCCTCGATCGAGCGGCGCAGACGCACCATGTCGTCGAACCACATGTCGTCGCCGAGGCGGGCGGGTTGGAAAGAGACGAAATCGCTGCCCTTCAGATCCTGAACCCCGATATCGTCGCGCCCGAAAAAGGGATGGCCGCGGCCGCAATAGAGCCCGAACGGCAGGCTGACGAAAGGATGGTACTCGAGGCCTGCCTGCTTGTGGGGGGCGTAGCAGATCGCTGCGGTGGCGACCTTGGCGGCAACCGACTGGACGGCCTGGGCGGACGAGGCAACCGTCAGCATGAAGGTGACGGCGGGATGCTCGCGGTGGAATTCCGCCAATACCGCGTCGAAGATGCCCGTGCCGGTGTTGGAGGCAAGCACGATGGAGATGCGGCCCGACACCTTCCCCTGAACAGCGGCGATCATCGAGGGGAGCTGGGAGACATCGCCATAGAGCTCGACGCATTGGCGAAACAGCACCTGCCCCTCGTCGGTGACGCGGAAATTGCTGCCGCCGCGCTCGATCAGCCTGGTGTCGAGACGGTCTTCCAGACGCTTCAACGCGGCGCTGACGGCGGGCTGCGACAGCAGCAGTCGGCTCGCCGCCCGTGTGATCGAACCTTCCTGAACGATGACGATGAAAGTACGCAGCAGGTTCCAGTCGAGCTGCCAGACCACCGGGTCCAGATTGAACAGGTCGATGCCGTAGGGGTCGTCCATCGTTTCCGCCCGAGTGTTTCGTCGATCCACTATAAATCAGATCGATTATCGAGATAGCCATAATCTATTTGACTGATAGCCAATGACGGACATCTCCTTCCGTCCGAAGGCCATTCACGAACCTTCCGGGGAACAGGAGCACAGCAGCATGTTTAAGAAGATCACGGCCTTGGCCGTCGGCACGCTCGTTGCCGGCGCCATCATGGCAGCGCCCGCGCTGGCAGACGAGCTTGAGACCATCAAGAAGAACGGCGAATTGAGCATCGCGCTCAGCGGCGCCTACCCGCCTTTCAGCCTGATCAACGACAAGAACGAAGTCGTCGGCTTCGACGTTGCGATCGGCACCGAGATCGCCAAGCGGCTCGGCGTCGAGCCGAAGATCGTCACGACCGCCTGGGACGGCATCCTGGCCGGTCTGATCGCGGGCAAGTACGACACCATCATCGGCTCGATGTCGATCACGCCGAAGCGGCAGGAGGTCGTCGATTTCGTCGGCCCCTACTACACCGCCGGCCGCATGATCTTCGTGCCGAAGGACTCCGGCGCCAAGGCGCTCGACGACCTGAAGGGCAAGACGATCGGTGTAACGCTCGGCGAGACCCATGAGAAATGGGCCAACGAGAAGGGCGGCTGGACGGTCAAAACCTACAAGGGTCTGCCCGAACTGCTTCTGGAACTGCAGAACGGCCGTCTCGACGCGATCGTCATCGACTCGATCCCGGGCCAAGTGGCGATCCGCAAGTCGGACGCACCGATCAAGGCTCTGGATCTGCCGGACCTGGAGGGTGGCAATGTCGGCGTCGGCATCGCCATCCGAAAGAACAATCCGGAACTGGCGGCCGCAATGCAGAAGGCGCTGGACGACATGATGGCGGACGGCACCTACGAGAAAATCGCCGTTGAATGGGTCGGCGCGGATATCCGCTGATCCGTCAACGCAAACGGGCGTCCGCCATCTCCCAAGGGTCGGGCGCCCGTTTGTCAGTCCGGATCGACCCGCACTCCCTGAAGCACCCTCTGCTTCTGCACTGCCGGACAGTGGTTCGGCGGCGAACGCAAACGCAGGTACCATGAAGGCTATCTACGACAAGAACACCTGGGCGGAGATCCGCGACGGCGACAAGGATCGTGTCGTGATCCTGCCCATCGCGGCGACCGAGGATCACGGGCCGCACCTGCCGCTGGATACCGACACGCTGATCGCCACGCGCCTCGTCACCACGCTCGCCGAACGCTTCCCCGAGGAATTGGTGGTAATGCCGACGATCCCGTACGGCTTCAACGCCCATCATTTCGACTTTCCCGGCGTCATCCATATCGAGCCGGAAACGCTGATCGCGTTCCTGACCGACATCACCAAGTCGCTGGCACGCCATGGCTTTCGCCGGATTCTGATCCTCAACAGCCACGGATCGAACGCGCCGGTGATCGATCTGGCCGCCCGCAAGACGGTGATCGCCACCGAGATCATCTGCGTCTCGGCCTCGCACTGGACGCTGAGTGCGGAAGCGATCAACGATATCCGCCGCTCCGAAATGGGCGGCATCGCGCATGCGGGCGAACTGGAGACCGCGCTTTACCTGCACCACGATCCCGACAACGTGCAGATGGACAAGGCGGTCGCGCAGGTCGTCCACGATCCCGACAGCCGCTATTTCAACCTGGATCTGGCCGGCGGCTCAAAGGCGATGCTGATGCGCTGGTGGTCGGCGATGTCGCCGGACGGCACGATGGGCGATCCCACCGTCGCCGACGCGGAACAGGGCCGCAAGTTTTTCGAGGCCGCGGTCGAGGCGACCATTGCGCTGGTCCGCGAAATCCGCGGGCTTCCCATGCCTGCCCGCACCGACCATCATTAGTCCGGCATGGACGTCGCGCTCATCCTCAAGGTCTGGTTCTTCTTCGCCGAGGCCGCGCTCGTCACGGTGGAGATTTCCGCGCTTGCCTGCCTTCTAGGCCTCGCGATGGGCTTCCTGGGGGCGCTGGGCAAACTGTCGTCGTACAAGGTGCTGCACTATCCGGCGCGGGTCTATGTCAGCGCCTTTCGCGGTACGCCCTGCCTGATCCAGCTCTTCGTCATCTACTTCGGCGGGCCGCAGATCGGGCTTAACCTCGAGCCCTTCGCCGCCGGCGTGCTGGGACTCGGGCTCAATATCGGCGCCTATATGTCGGAATCGATTCGCGGCGGCATCATCGCCGTCAACGAGGGACAGTGGGACGCGGCGCGCGCGCTTGGCCTGCGCTACATGCCGACGATGCGCAAGGTGATCCTGCCGCAGGCCGCGCGGCTGATGATCCGCCCGCTCGGCATCAACACAGTGGCGCTGATCAAGGGCTCGGCGCTGGTTTCGGCGATCTCGGTGGTCGAGCTCACATACACCGCGCACCGGTTCATCTCGTCCACCTACAAGCCGTTCGAAATGTTCACGCTCTCGGCGTTCTTCTACCTGGTCATCATCACCGTCGTGACGCGCGGCATCAACGCGCTCGACCGGCGCTACGCGATCGGCGCATGACGATGGGCGGGGACTGACGCATGGGCCTGAACTTCTCCCAGCTGCCCGAATATGCCGGCCTGATGGCGATCGGCGCGTTCTGGACGATCATGCTGACGGTCGTCTCGGGCGTCGTCTCGGTCGCCGTGGGGACGGTTATGGCGATGGCTCGGTTGAGTAGCCGCCGGATCATCACGGCGCCGGTCTCGGCGTTCATGTGGCTGTTCATGGGAACGCCGCTGCTCCTGCAGCTCTACTTCATCTACTTCGGACTGGTGGAGATCGGCATCGACCTCAACGCCTTCACCGCCGGGGTCATCGCGCTGTCGGTGCATTTCGCGGTCTACAACGCCGATGTGATCCGCGCGGCCATCGCGGCACTCGATCCGGGCCAGTACGAGGGCGCGCGCGCGGTCGGGCTCTCCTATTTCCAGGCGATGCGCCTTGTCGTCATACCGCAGGCGCTGAGGAGCGTCGCGCCGGCGCTCGGCAACAACATGATCGCGCTTTTGAAGGAATCCTCGCTAGTGTCGATCATCGGGGTGATGGAGCTGACGCTGTCGGCGCAAAAGGCGATCAGCGAGACCTACCGGCCGTTCGAGTTCTATATCGCCGCCGGCGTGATCTACTACATCCTCAACGCCGGGCTGGAATACCTGCTGGCCCGCATCGAACGGAAGACCGCGCTGACGCGGTAAGGCCTTCTATTTCGTGCCGAACATCCGGTCGCCGGCGTCGCCCAGGCCCGGCACGATGTAACCGTGGTCGTTCAGGCACTCGTCGATGGCGGCGGTGAAGATCGGTACGTCGGGATGGCGCTTCTGCAGCGCGGCAATGCCTTCAGGCGCCGCCAGCAGGCAGAGAAGGCGCAGTTCCCTGGCGCCCTTCTCCTTCAGCAGATCGATCGCGTGGGCGACGGAATTGCCGGTCGCGAGCATGGGATCGACGACGATTACCAGACGGTCGGAGATATCGTCGGGCGCCTTGAAATAGTATTGCACCGGCTTCAGCGTCTCGGGATCGCGATACAGGCCGATATGGGCGATGCGGGCGGACGGCACCAGTTCGATCAGCCCTTCGATCATGCCCTCGCCGGCGCGCAGCACCGAGGCG
>CAJQNW010000485.1 GCA_905479765.1 uncultured Tepidamorphus sp.
CGACGTCTCGTGGTCATGCGCGCTGACGATCACGTAGCGGCCCGACTGGGTCTCCGAGACGCCGACGAAGAAGCCCGGATCGCTTTCCTCGTAGATCACCACGTCGTCGTCCGGCGAGGTGCCGATCTTGTGGCGCAACACGCGCACGGGCCGGTGGTTGTCGTCGAGCCAGGTGTAAAACAGGGTCCCTGAATCCGCCGACCAGACGGCGCCGCCGGTGGTCCGCGGGATTTCATCGGCGAAATCCTCTCCCGTCGTAATATCGCGGATGCGCAGCGTGTAAAACTCCGAGCCCTTCTCGTCGACGGCGTAATAGATCAGGTTGTGATCGGGGCTGTGGCCGGCGCCCGCCATCCGGAAGTACGCCTTGCCGGCGGCCATGAAGTCGACGTCGAGCAGCGTTTCCTCATCGCTGCCGCCGGTATCCGTTGCATCGCGCGGCAGGCGCACCATCCGCGGGTGCTGCGCGCCGGTCTCGTAGCGCATGGCATAGGCATAGGGCCCGTCCGGCGCCGGCACCGAGGAATCGTCCTCCTTGATGCGCCCGCGCATCTCGGTGAACAAGTGCTCCTGCAGCGCCTCGGTATGCGCCATTTGCGCTTCCGTCCAGGCGTTTTCCGCCTCCAGGTAGGCGCGGATATCGGCATCGAGCACGCCTGGATCGTGCATCACCTCCTGCCAGTTGGGGGCTTTGAGCCATGCATAGTCGTCGACCCGTTCGCGGCCGTGATGATTTGTCGTCTCGGGTCGGCGGTCGGCGATCGGTGCGGGCATGAAGATACTCTCGACAGGCGAAAACAGCGAAGGGTTCGGTCCGGCTACTACCGGGCCGAAGCGGGATCGACAAGGCCGGCCGCCAAATTGGCGGTGCCTACGCCCCGCCTTCCGGCAATTTCTTCATCGCGTGGCCGTTCATGCAGTAGCGCTGGCCGGTCGGTTGCGGGCCGTCGGGAAAAACGTGGCCGAGATGGGCGTCGCAGGTGGCGCAACGCACTTCGGTGCGGCGCATGAACAGTGAGCGGTCGGAATGCTCGCTGACGGCGTCCGGCGATACCGGCGCGTAGAAGCTCGGCCAGCCGGTGCCGGAGTCGAACTTGGTTTCGGCGTCGAACAAGGGGGTGCCGCAGCACACGCACAGATAGGTGCCGGACTCCTTGTCGTCCCAGTTGGGGCCGGTGAAGGCGCGTTCGGTGCCGTGCTTGCGGGTGACACGGTATTGCTCCGGCGTCAGCTGCTCGCGCCATTCCTGATCGGTCTTCTCGATTTTCAGCCGCCCGGATGGTTCGGAAGTCGAATCTGACATCGCACTCAATCTCCACGCATGGTCGTTTCTCAGACGATCACATAGTGCGCGCGCCGCGCCATTGCCAAGATCCGTAGCGGTATCCAAGATTTCGGTCCGGTTTTGATTGACCTCAGTGCGCCGCTTCGTATCTTCATCAGCACGTGATTCGCGGTATCGGGGGCAATTGTCCGCGAATAGAATTGTCCGCGAATAGAGAGGCGGCGATTTGGCCGTCTGCATGCCGGATGGGGGGGTGAGGCCGAACTATGCGGCTTGTGATCTTGGCGGCAGTGCTGATGACGTTTTGGCTGCTGTTGTCCGGCCATTACGAAGCGCTGCTGATTGCCTACGGCGTCGGATCGGTCGTCATCAGCGTGGCGTTCGCCCGCCGGCTCGACATCGTCGACGAGGAAAGCCTGCCGTACGGGCTGATGTTCGGCGCGATCACCTATTGGCCGTGGCTCGTCCTTGAGATCATGAAATCGGCAATCGACGTCACCAGGATCATCCTCAATCCGAAGCTGCCGATCTCGCCGACCCTGGTCCGCGTCACCGCCCATCAGAAGGGCGCGGTCGGGATTACCACATACGCCAATTCCATCACCCTGACGCCGGGCACCATCTCGGCGGCCGTTTCGGAGCAGCATCACGAGATCCTCGTCCATGCGCTGACCGAGGAGGGCGCCGAGGCCGTGGAGGAAGGCGAGATGGATCGCCGCGTCGCCGCGTTCGAGGGCAACCCTGTCGAGGCACCGGCAATCAAGGCGCCGGCGAAGGGGGCGTCGTCATGATGTTCGCCGTCGCGGCCTTCGCGGTGCTGGTGTCGCTGGGGCTGGCGGTCATCCGGGCGCTTGCCGGACCGACGGTGTTCGACCGCATGGTGGCGGCCAATACCATCGGCAACGGCGCCATCCTGCTGCTGGCCGTCTTCGGGTTCCTGACCGAGCGGCCGGAATTCCTCGACATCGGCATCCTTTACGCGCTGCTCAACATCGTCGGCACCATCGCGGTCCTGAAATACTTCCGTTACGGCGATCTGGGTCATCGCGGCGGCGAGGAGCCGAGCCAATGATCCCGGAACTCATCGTCGATATCGTCAGCGGCGTTTTTCTGGCCATCGGGTCGTTCTTCCTTGTCGTCGGGTCCCTCGGCCTGTTGCGGATGCCCGACGTGTTTACCCGCATGCACGCGACCTCGGTCAGCGACACCATGGGCGCAGGCTTCCTGATCCTCGGCATGATCATTCAGGCCGGCTTCACGCTGGTTACGGTCAAGTTGCTGATTATCTTGCTGATTTTCTTCTTCACCGGCCCGCTCACGACCCACGCGCTGGCGCGCGGCGCCCTGGCGGTCGGTCTGAAGCCCGTCCTGTTCGACCGCAACGGACGCAAACGCGCCAAGGAACAGAAGCTGGTCCAGGAGTTCGGCGTCGTCGAGGTCCGCGACCAGCCGCCGGCCAGGCCGACCGATCCGGCCCGTGCCGAGAAGAAGGCGGCTGCCAAGACGCGGAAGCCGGCGAAATCCCGAAGCCGCAAGTCGGCGGGCGGCAAGTCTTCCGGTGGGAAATCGCCAGGGGGCAGGGGAGGTTCGTCATCGAAGCGCTGATCAACATGGTGCTGCTGACCTTGATGGCGCTGGTCGTGATCGGCGTCGTCCGGCTGCGCAACCTGTTCGCCGTCGTCATCCTGTCGAGCGCCTACTCGTTCCTGATGGCCAGCGTGCTGATCGTGCTCGACGCGGTCGACGTGGCGATGACCGAAGCCGCCGTCGGTGCCGGCGTTTCCACGGTGCTGATGCTGGCCGCGCTCTACCTGACCAAGGTTGAGGAAGCCGCCCCGCGCCACACGCCACTGCTGCCGATGTTCGTCGCCGTCGTCATCGGGGCTGCGCTGGTCTACGGCTCCGTCGATATGCCGAACTTCGGCGACGCCTTCACCCCGGTCAACACGCACGTCGGGTCCGGATATCTGGTCCGCTCGATTCCCGAGACCGGCGTCGACAATGTCGTTTCCTCGGTGCTGGCCAGCTATCGTGGCTACGACACGCTGGGCGAGACGGTCGTCGTGTTCACCGCCGGTATCGGCGTTCTCCTGCTGCTCCGGCGCAACAAGCGCTCGCGAAGCAAGGATTGAGGGCCCGCCATGCGCGTAGATGTCGTCCTCCGAGTCGTCACCAAGCTGCTGCTGCCGTTCATCCTGCTGTTCGGGCTCTACGTGCAGTTCCACGGCGAAATCGGCCCCGGCGGCGGCTTCCAGGCCGGCGTCATCGTCGGCGCCTGCATCATCCTCTATGCCATCATGTTCGGGCTTGACCGGGCGATGCGCGTTTTGTCCGTCACGGCGGTCGAGAAGATGATCTCGCTGGGTGTGCTTCTGTATCTCGGCACCGGTTTCGCCGGCATGGTGATGGGCGGCGAATTCCTCAATTACTCGGTCCTCCAGCATGATCCCGTGCACGGCCAGCATCTCGGCATCACGCTGATCGAGCTCGGCGTTCTGGTCACGGTCGCGGGAACGATGGTGGCGATCTTCTATGCCTTCGCGGGGCGTGGCCGATGAGCGAACCGCTGGACGAAATCCTCAATGTCGTCGTCGGCAACTTCAACCAGTGGATCACCATCTTCCTGATGGTGGCCGGCCTCTATGTCGTCGTCGCGCGCGGCAACATGGTCAAGAAGCTGGTCGGCCTGTCGATCTTCCAGACCTCTGTCTACCTGCTCTACATCTCGCCTGGAAAGATTCTCGGCGGCACGCCGCCGATCATTACCGACGGCGTCGAGGTCTATTCGAACCCGCTGCCGCATGTGCTGATCCTCACCGCCATCGTCGTCGGTGTCGCCACGCTGGCGCTTGGCCTTGGCCTGGTGGTGCGCATCAACGAGGCCTACGGCACGATCGAGGAGGAAGAAATCTTCGATCAGGGTTCTGACGAATGACCGGGGAAGGGCTCACCCTGGCGCAGCAGCTTCCGGCGCTGCAGATCGTGCTGCCGCTCACCGGCGCGGCGCTGTGCGCCCTGATCGACCGCCGCAACGTCGGCTGGGCGATCGCGACGCTGGTCAGCTTCGCCATGCCGGTCATCTCGGTCATGCTGCTGATACAGGTGCTGACCACCGGACCGGTGTCCTACGCCTTCGGTGGCTGGGAGCCGCCCTACGGCATCGAATACCGCGTCGATGTCATCAACGGCTTCCTGCTGGTGCTCATCTCGCTGATGGGCGCGGTGGTGATGCCCTATGCGCGGCGCTCGGTCGCCTCCGAGATCGCCGAGAACAAGCAGGCCTGGTTCTACTGCGTCTACCTGCTCTGCCTGGCCGGCCTGCTCGGCATGGCGATCACCGGCGACGCCTTCAACGCCTTCGTGTTCATGGAAGTCTCGTCGCTGTCCATGTACGTGCTGATCGCGCTGGGCAACGACCGCCGGGCGCTGGTGGCCGCCTACCAGTACCTGATCCTCGGCACCATCGGGGCGACCTTCTACGTCATCGGCGTCGGCCTGCTGTTCGCCATGACAGGCACCCTGAACTTCGTCGACATGGCCGAGCGCATCGTCGCCGTCGAGCAGACCCGTCCGGTGCTCGCCGCGCTCGCCTTCATCACCGTCGGCATGTGCCTGAAGCTGGCGCTGTTCCCGCTGCATGTATGGCTGCCGAACGCCTATACCGGCGCCCCATCGGTGGCGACGGTCTTCATCGCCTCGACGGCCACCAAGGTCGCAGTCTATCTGCTGCTGCGCTACTACTATTCGATCTTCGGCGCCGCGTTCGTCTTCGACGATCTGCCGGTGACGCCGATCCTGCTGATCCTGTCGCTGGCGGGCATGTTCGTGGCTTCCGCGGTGGCAATCTTCCAGAGCAACATCAAGCGCATGCTGGCCTATTCGTCGGTCGCGCAGATCGGTTACATCACGCTCGGCATGGCCGAGGCGACGCGCCTCGGCCTGACTGGCAGCATCGTGCACCTCTTCAACCACGCGATGATGAAGGGCGCGCTGTTCATGGTCATGGGCTGCATCGCCTACCGGATCGGCAACTGCCGTCTCAACAACATGGCCGGCATCGGCCGGCGCATGCCGGTCACCATGGCCGCCTTCGTCATCGCCGGCCTGTCGCTGATCGGCGTGCCGGGCACCGTCGGCTTCATCTCGAAATGGTACCTGGCGCTCGCCGCCTTCGAGAACGGCTGGTGGTGGCTGGCCTTCCTGATCATGGGAAGCTCGTTCCTGGCGGTGATCTATATCGGTCGGGTAATCGAGATGGCCTGGTTCCGCGAGCCCACGGGACCCGCGGCCGAGGCGACCGAGCCGCCGCTGTCGATGCTCATTCCGACCTGGATCCTGGCCGGCGCCTGTATCGTCTTCGGCCTTGATGCCGAGATGACGGCCGGCGTTGCCGCCCAGGCCGCCGACGCGCTGTTTGCGGGGCTGAGATGAGCGGCTCCACCCTGATCCTCCTGGCCCTGGCGATCCCCGCGATCGCGGCCCTGTTGATTCCGCTGTTCCATCGGCTGCCGAACGTGCGCGAGGCGGTGACGCTGCTCGCCGCGGGCCTTTTGGCGGTCGTCGTCTATGCGATCGTGCCGATGGTCATGGCCGGCGACGTGCCGATGACCGGGGCCCTCGAGGTGGTGCCGGGCCTCGAGATCGGCTTTTCCGTCGAGCCGCTGGGCATGATCTTCGCCTGCGTCGCCTCGACCCTGTGGATCGTCAATTCGATCTACTCGATCGGCTACATGCGCGGCAATTCCGAGCCCCGCCAGACCTCGTTCTACGTATGCTTTGCCGTGGCCATCGCCGCCACGATGGGCATCGCCTTCTCGGCCAACCTGTTCTCGCTGTTCCTGTTCTACGAAGTCCTGACGCTGTCGACCTATCCGCTGGTCACCCACAAGGGCAACGACGCGGCGCGACGGGGCGGACGGATCTACCTGACGCTGCTGCTCGGCACCTCGATGCTGCTGCTGCTGCCGGCGATCATCTGGACGGAGGCGCTCGCCGGAACGCTAAATTTCACCAGCGGCGGTATCATTCCCTACACCGTGCCGCCGGCGATAATCGGCATTCTGCTGCTGCTCTACGTCTACGGTATCGGCAAGGCCGCCGTGATGCCGATCCACTTCTGGCTGCCCGCCGCGATGGTGGCGCCGACGCCCGTCAGCGCGCTGTTGCATGCGGTTGCCGTCGTCAAGGCGGGCGTGTTCACGGTCACCAAGGTGGTCGTCTACGTGTTCGGCCTCGACCTGCTGGTCAACGCCGGCACCGCGGGCTGGATGATGTGGGTGGCAGGCTTCACCGTGATCGTCGCCTCGCTGGTGGCGCTCAGGCAGGACAACCTGAAGAAGCGGCTCGCCTACTCTACGATCAGCCAGCTCTCCTACGTGGTGCTTGCCGTATCGATCCTGGCGCCGCTCTCGCTGGTCGGCGCGGCGCTGCATATCGCCGCCCACGCGGTGTCCAAGATCACCCTGTTCTTTGCCGCAGGCTCCATCTACACCGCCGCCCACATGACCGAAGTCAGCCAGATGAACGGCATCGGCCGGCGCATGCCTTGGACCATGGGGGCCTTCGCCATCGGCGCGCTGTCGATGATCGGCGTGCCGCCGACGGCCGGCTTCCTGAGCAAGTGGTTCATGCTGTCGGGAGCGTATACAGCCGAGGCCTGGCTGGCGGTCGGGGTGATCGTGGTGTCGACGGCGCTGAACGCCGCCTATTTCCTGCCGATCGTCTATTCGGCCTTCCTGCGCAAGGAAGACGAGGACCACGCCGAGAAACACGGCAACCACGGCGAGGCGCCGCTGGCGGTCGTGATCGCGCTGACGCTGACGGCGGCGGGAACGATCCTGCTGTTCCTGTTTCCCGGGCCGCTGCTCACGCTCGCTGAATCCATGATGGGCCTGGGCATTGGGGGTGAGCAATGAAGGAAAAGGATCCCTGGCTCGTCCGGCCGGAATCGATACGCATTCTCTGGATCGCCTTCATCATCATCCTGGCGGTGACGGTGCTGGCCGACTTTTTCGTCGAGCATCATGGCTACTTCGGCATCGACGGCACCTTCGGCTTCGGCGCCTGGTACGGCTTCTTCGCCTGTGTGGTGCTGGTGGTGTTCTCCAAGGGCCTGGGCGCCATCCTGAAGCGGCGGGACGACTACTATGATTGAAACGGCATTCCCGCCCGGCCTGGTGCTGTTCCTCGGCGCGTTCCTGCTGCCGTTCGTGAGCGGTACGCTTCGGTCCGTCGTGGCGCTGGCGATTCCGCTGCTGGCGCTGGCCCTGGTCTGGTCGATCCCCGACGGTCCGGCGCTGACCGTCCATTGGTTCGGCTACGAGCTGGTGCCGGTGCAGGGCGACGCGCTGTCGCGGCTGTTCGGCACGGTCTTCTCCATCATGGCGTTCGCCGGCGGGCTGTTCTCGCTGAGGCAATCCGACCGTTACGAACTTGCCGCGGCCTACGCCTATGCCGGCTCCGCGGTCGGGGTCGTCTTCGCCGGCGACCTCATGACGGTCTTCGTCTGCTGGGAAATGATGGCGCTGGCCTCGACGCTGGTCATCTGGCGCGCGGGGCCCGGCGCCTTCGGCTCCAGCATGCGCTACGCCATCATCCATCTGCTCGGCGGTGTCGTGCTGATGGCCGGCATTGCCGCGCACGTGACGCAAACCGGCTCGATCGCCTTCACCGCCATGGAGCTGAACTCCGTCGGCACATGGCTGATCCTGGCCGGTTTCCTGCTCAATGTCGGCGCCCCGCCGTTTTCCGCCTGGCTGCCCGACGCCTATCCGGAAGCCTCCTGGAGCGGCACGGTCTTCCTGTCGGCTTTCACCACCAAGACCGCCGTCTTCGTGCTGCTGCGCGGTTTTCCGGGCAACGAGATCCTGATCTGGATCGGTCTCTACATGGTGTTCTACGGGATCGTCTACGCGATCCTGGAAAACGACATGCGCCGCATCCTGGCCTATTCGATCATCAACCAGGTCGGCTTCATGGTGACCGGCATCGGCATCGGCTCCGAAATGGCCCTGAACGGGGCCGCGGCCCACGCCTTCGCCCATATCATCTACAAGGCCCTGCTGCTGATGTCGGCGGGCTCGGTGCTCTACGCCACCGGCAAGCGCAAGTGCACCGATCTCGGTGGGCTGTTCCGAACGATGCCGGTGACCTGCATCTGCGGCATCATCGGGGCGCTGTCGATCTCGGCGTTCCCGCTGACCTCCGGCTTCATCTCGAAGTCGATGATCAGCCAGGGCGCGGCCGATGCGCATCTGGCCTTCGTCTGGTTCGCGCTGGCCGCCGCCTCCGCAGGCGTCTTCCTGCATGCCGGCATCAAGTTCCCCTGGTTCGTGTTCTTCCAGAAGGACTCAGGCCTGCGCCCGCCCGATCCGCCCGCCAACATGACCGGCGCCATGTGGCTTTTGTCGGCGCTGTGCATCGGCCTCGGCGTCTTTCCCGCACCGCTCTATGAGATCCTGCCCTATCCGGTCGATTACGTGCCGTATACGTGGTCGCACGTGGTGTTCCAGCTGCAACTGCTGTTGTTCTCGGGCCTCGCTTTCTTCCTGCTCCTCAATATGCTGAAGCGTACCGAGACGATCACGCT
>CAJQNW010000486.1 GCA_905479765.1 uncultured Tepidamorphus sp.
TCCCGGAGACATGGGCGAAACGGCCGCTTACGTCCTCGATGCCGGAATACGCATTCTCGAGGGCCTCCTTGATCTGCGCGCCGGTGAGTTCGACGACTACCGTCTTGTTGCCGAACGGCAGTTCGGTGAGGATGTCGCGGCGTTTCAGTGCCGTGCCCGCCTCATAGACCTTATCACCTCGAATGCCGCCGCCGTTGGTGAGTGCCACATCAGCGCCGGTTGCCGTCCGCATGGCGTCGGCGATCAGGTTGCCGATGGCCGATTCCTCCGTGCGAACCGTAGTGCGGCGGCTGTCGAGCGGGATCTGGGCCGTGCCCAGCTCGACGTCGAGTTCCTTGGACAGGTCGGCTTCGTATCCGGTTATGCGTTTTGCGGTCTTCGGGTCCGGCTCGATATCTGCCGTGTCGACGATCCGGAATCCGGGAGACCAGTTCACCTGGCGCTCGCCATCCTTTTCGCTGACGTCGATCTCGAGATCAACGACGACGACATATTCGGCCTGAGAGCGTGATTCAGCGAGTACCGTGCGGCCGTCGTAAAAAACCGACAGGTCGTGGTCGTCTCCCGAAAGGACAAGGTCGGCGGCACGAGTTTGCAGGAGTTCCTGGTCTTCGGAGCGGCTTGCGTGAGCAAGCGCGACGATGATGTCGGCGCCCGCTCCCCTAAGCTCAGCCGCCTGTTCCTTCAGCGCGTCCGGCATATTTCCGATCTTGAGGTTGCCGGGGCTCGATTTTTCATAGGCTTCCTCGGATGTCAGACCCACGATGCCGATTTTCACTCCGTCAAACTCGACCATCCGAGCGTCATCGATCTTGCGGATCCGTTTGCCATCGGGTTCACGAAGATTGGCAGCGAGTATGGGGAATGTCGCCTGGAGCATGCGCTCGCGAAAGACATCCGGACCAAGATCAAATTCATGGTTGCCTGGCGTCATTGCGTCCGGTGCGATTGCGTTCAGCAACTCAATGATGTGGGTTCCCTGATCGAACCCCGACAGCAGCGACGGGAAAATCGCATCGCCAGCGTGCAGGACGAGGACATTGTCGTTTTTCGCACGCTCCTGCGAGATAAGGGCGGCGAGGCGGGCAAAGCCGCCGCGGGTTTCCCCGACCTCGATTGAATCGAGGTCGTTGACGATGACGAAGCTGACGTTCACCGGCTCCGCCGAAAGGCCGAATTGAGGCAGGAACAGACCGGCTGCGAGTGCAAGTGCCGCAACGGGAAGTCTTGAAAACACCTGTTTCAACATGTTCAGCCTCCTGGAACCTCCTACCGCCAAGCCTGGAAATTTTGTAAGAACCGATGAAGGGCGTGTGACGTATCTGCACATGCACGCCGCCGGCGGGCCGGATTCTGGTGCCGGCAGCCTATGTTCAGCCGATAACCGGACGTTAGCAATGGAAAAAACCGCTTCTTCGCGCGCATTCGCCGGCGCGACGGCTAAATTGCCCGCCAATCATCCCCCGGTCGCGTTCGGCAAGATCGGCGTGTTGCTGGTCAATCTCGGCACGCCGGATGCCACCGACTACTGGTCGATGCGGCGCTACCTGAAGGAGTTCCTCTCCGATCGCCGGGTGATCGAGGTGCCACGGCTGATATGGTGGCCGATCCTCAATCTGATCGTCCTCACCAAGCGGCCGAAGCCGAGCGGCGCGGCCTATGATCTGATCTGGAACCGGGAGCTCGACGAATCGCCGCTACGCACCATCACCCGCGCTCAGGCTGAAAAGCTTGCCGAAAGTATTGATACGAGCCATCCCCAGATCGTCGTTGATTGGGCGATGCGTTATGGTAATCCCTCGATCGCCGCGCGGATGGAATCCCTGACAAAACAGGGGTGCGAGCGGGTTTTGGTGTTTCCGCTTTATCCACAATATGCAGCAGCAACGACGGCGACGGTGAACGATAAGGCGTTCGAGGCCGCCATGGCGATGCGCTGGCAGCCGGCATTGCGCACGGTGCCGGCCTATCATGACGACCCGGTCTATATCGAGGCGCTGGCGGATTCGGTGAGGACCCATGTTGCCGCGCTGCCGTTCGAGCCGGAAGTCGTCATCGCCTCGTTTCACGGGCTGCCGAAAGAGTATTTCGACAAGGGCGACCCCTATCATTGCCATTGCCAGAAGACGACGCGGCTGTTGCGCGAAGCGCTGGGCTGGGACGACAAGAAGCTCGTCCTCACCTTCCAGTCGCGGTTCGGCAAGGCGGAGTGGCTGCAGCCCTATACCGACAAGACGGTCGAGCAGATGGCGCGCGACGGTGTCAGGCAGATGGCCATCGTGACACCGGGCTTCGTCTCAGACTGCGTCGAGACGCTGGAGGAGATCGCCGAGCAGAACAAGGAGTTCTTCCTCGAGGCTGGCGGCGAGGAATTCGCGGCCATTCCCTGCCTGAATGACAGCGAGGAGGGGATGCGGGTGATCGAGGCCGTCGTCAGGCGCGAGCTCGCCGGCTGGATCTGAACGCCCGGAAACTTACGTCCGGCTCGCCTTCGCGGTCCGCACCGGTCTAAGCTGTGAATGGGAACCGCGACAAGGGGTGAGCACGGCATGGCGAAGGCAACCTCAAGGAAGCGCAAGCCCCGGGGCGGGTATCTCGCCGCCCTCGACATGGACGCCACGATCCGGCGGGCGGACTACGACAAGCAGCTGAAGAAACTGCAGACAAAGCTGCAGCGTATCCAGCAGGCCTACCTGTTTACCGGCGACGCCGCGGCCATCGTCTTCGAGGGCTGGGATGCGGCCGGCAAGGGCGGCACCATCCGCCGCATGGCGGCGGTGCTCGATCCGCGGGGCTTCAAGGTCTGGCCGATCGCCGCGCCGCGGCGCTATCACCTCGAGCGACACTATCTGACCCGGTTCTGGGAGCGGTTGCCGCCGAACGGGGCGATTTCGGTGTTCGACCGGTCCTGGTATGGCCGGGTACTGGTCGAGCGGGTCGAGGAACTGACGCCGGAATCGCGGTGGCAGCGTGCCTATGACGAGATCAACGAGTTCGAGCGCCTGCTGACCGCCGACGGCACGCGGATCGTCAAGATCTTCATGCATGTCACCCCGGAAGTGCAGCTGAGGCGCTTCGAGGAACGGCTGCGCAATCCGATGAAGCGCTGGAAGCTATCCTACGAGGATTTCCGGAACCGCGCGCATTGGGCGGAGATGGAAGCTGCCGTCGAGGACATGATCCACAAAACCTCGACGACGGTCGCGCCCTGGAACCTGATTCCTGCCAACGACAAGAAATACGCGCGGATCGCCACGCTCAAGATCATCACCGACCGGCTGGCCAGCGGCGTCAAGCTGGAGCCCGCGCCACTGGACGCGCGCGTCGAGAACGCCGCCCGCGAGATCCTCGAGGCACCCGACCTGATTTCGAGCACCGCAGGTCGGACGAACTAGAGTATTTTCGCTTGGGTATGGCGGCCCTCCGCGCCTGTCACGGGCATTGCAGTTCGGCCAATGCAACCGAAACCGCCTTTCGACGCCAATCCGGGAATCCCGCCTGCGCGCTTTCGAGCGTGACCGCCGGGCGTGCTAACGCGAGCTTCCAATCGTCTCCGCCATGAGGTCGCGCATTCTCGTTGGATGTCGCCCCAACAGTTGTTCAAGCGTTGGATCGACGGAGGCGAATTCGCCGCTCCGGCTTGCCAGGTACAGACCGAGCGCGATATCCAGCGACCGTGGCGGTACGCCACGTTCCGTCATCTTCGCCCGATAATCGTTGTCTGAGGATATCTCGCGGCTTATCGTGCGCCCGCTCAGTGCCGAAGCGATCTGTGCGAGGTCGCCAAGATCCAGAGCCTCCGATCCGGTAAGCGCTGGCGTCGGTCCGTCGTACCGACCGTTTCCTGCCAGTATGATTGCGGCTGCCTCGGCGAGGTCCGCATGTGCCGTCCATGAGATTTTCCCGTCCTTGGGCGCATCGAACACGCCTGTTTCCAGGGAATCGCCCATCAGCATGATGCCGCTTGATGCATAGAATCCATTGCGCAGGGCGGTCCATGCCAACCCGGACCGATCAAGCATGGATTCTGTCGCGGCGTGATCGCGCATCGGCGGGAATGCCGACGATGCGCTCGCGGCCATGTGGCTGGTATAGACGATGCGCTTTACGCCGATTTCGCGCGCGACGCCGATGACAGTGCGGTGCTGGGCGAGCGGGTCTTCGCCGTAGGCTGCCGCGTTGGATGAGACAAGCAGCAGTTGCGAGCATCCCTCGAAGGCAGTTCGCAGGCTGTCGGGGTTATCAAAGTCGCCCTGGCGGACCCGGATGCCACGTGCCTTGAGGTCGGTCGCCAAGTCCGGATCGCGAACACTGGCGCCTAGCCGGGTCGCAGGAACACGATCGAGCAGCTTCTCCACGATTCTTCTGCCAAGTTGGCCCGTGGCTCCGGTGACAATGATCATAAAACTCTCCTGCGTCAGCGATGGTGTCGTTATCGTTGATAACATGAAATGCGTATCGTCGAATATCACTGTTTACAAAATTGTGCTATCGTTGAAAACGGGATTCGACTACTGATCACCCATGAACGAGCCGGAAGCACTCGCCGATGTCACCAGCCCCGGTGACGACGTTCGCGCCCGTATCGTTGCCGCGGCTGCCGACCTGATCGCGTCGGGCGGGCGCGATGCGGCAACTACGCGGGCAATCGCCGCTGCCGCTGCCGTTCAAGCGCCCACCATCTATCGACTGTTCGGCGACAAGCGCGGCTTGTTCGACGCTGTGGCCGAGCGCGTCCTCGCCACCTACGTGGCCGAGAAATCCGCGCGCAAGCCGCATCCGGACCCGCTGCAGGACCTGCGAGACGGCTGGGACATGCACGTCGCGTTTGGCCTCTCCCATCCGGAGATTTTCGCAATCATGAGCGGCGACCCCCAGTCCGGCTCTTCTCCAGGATTGGTTGCCGGACACGATGTCCTGCGGCGGCGGGTCAAGGCCATCGCGCTTGCCGGGCGCCTGCGTGTCAGCGAAGAGCGCGCCGTCGCATTGCTGCAAGCCGCAGGCACCGGAACGGTGCTCACGCTGCTCGGTCAGCCCGAGAAGGAACGCGATTTGGGTTTATCCGATGTGGCGCGTGAGGCTGTCGTGGACGCTATTACCGGTGATGCAAAGCCGACTGCGGATGCAGGACCACGCGGCGCGGCCGCGGCCCTGCGTGCGTCGCTGGTCTCCACATCTGTCCTTTCCCCCGGCGAGCGGCATCTTCTTGAGGAGCTGCTCGACCGTATTGCCGATGGCGACCAGGAGGCGGGTCCTACTTGCGGACGATGACGTAGCCGCGCGTCTTGCCGGATGAGGAATCCGGGGTGTTGAGCGCCGCGTAGAGCTGCGACGCGGTGGCCCAGCTCGGCAGATACTTGTAGCGGGCGACGTCGAGGATCAGGAACCGGTCGGCCTCCTCGTTGTAGGCGGCGACCGGCGAGATGTGGCCGCCACCGTCGAGACCCGCCTGTCCGAATTCGGCCCGGCCGAAATTGACGATCAGAATGGCGTCCGGATCGGCAAGTGCTGCGCGCGCGGCCTTGCGAAACGAATCGACATCGGTGTCGGAGGCAAAGGTCTTCTCCGCCTTGGCGCCGCTCAGGTCGAGCAGCGTCTCGAGCTGCGCCAGCGTGATGCCGCCGGAGTCGACGCCGGAGATCGGCTTGACCTTCTCGAGCACCTCCCTGGAGAAGATGTTCTCCTGGTCCCAGTAGTCATAGGGGTACCACTGCGGTGCGGTCGGCGGTGTGATGCCGAGCGTGTTGAGCGCCATGACGGAGGAAGCGATGCCGCAGTAGGTTGCCTGATACTCGGAGACGAAGCGCGACATCAGCGGCAGGAAATCCTGCTTCTCGGCATCCGCCAGCCATTTGTCGCTGTCGGGCGTCAGGAAATAGATCGGTGCTTCCGGTTTGACGGCATCCTCGGCTGCGGCCGGTCCGGCTGTCGCGACCAGAAGTGCTGTCGAAAGAATTGTGAAAAGACTGGCTACTCGCATCGTGTCCTCCTGCGTACATGCATCCGGGTGCGCGGTTGCCCGTTGAGTCCGCGGCCATTAGACTCCTGGCAATGATTTGTCGCCATATTGACGCGGCTGTCTTTAAGGAACGTGAACCGACATGACGCAGTTGTCCGATTTCCGGGTTGGTTTCCTCGCCGCGGGTGCCGTTTTGGCGCTGACGGCCGGGTTCTGGCCGCAAGCAGCCGCAGCCGATTCCGAGGCGGGTTTCGCGAAGTCGGCTATCTGTGCGTCCTGCCACGGGCCTGTCGGCGTCTCGCCGGTGCCGACCTATCCGAACATCGCCGGGCAGAACCCGCTCTATCTGCAATACGCGCTGCGCCGCTACCGGGCGGGCGAACGCGGCGGTGAACAGGCGGGCATGATGTACACGGTGACCCAGGCACTGAGCGATACCGACATCGCCGACCTGGCGAGCTACTATTCGAGCCTGCCTCCCGGCACGTCCTACGGCGTGAGCATGGCCGCCGGCGGCGGATCAGTCGACGGGTTTGGGCTGCGCCTTAGTCATGATCCATGAGAAGTCGTAGGGCGAGCTGGAATGGCAGCCTATGCAGCTTCCCGTGCCGAACACCATCTCGTCGCTGGTTGAGACGGAACGCGGCTGCTGGTTGGCCGGCAGGTTGCCGACCTGCGAGAACGTCTCCATCACCGAGTTGGCAAGATAGTTCATCAGCGGCACGCCGCCCGACAGGTTGACGACCGCGCCGGGAAACGCCGCGCCGCGCTCCGGCTGTGCCGTCGGCTGGGTCGGCCACTGGGTGCCGATCATCTCGTAGAAGCGCAGTTTCGAGCCTGCTTCGCTCAGCGCCGCCTGCATCTGCGCGTTCAGCGCCGCGGTCTCCGGGGGGATCTGCACCAGCCGGGTCACCTGGGTGCGGCGAATGCCCTTCTCGTCGGCGGGCACCGGCACATTGACCGGGCACCACTCGCAGTCGGCGTCGTTGAAACTCGCCTGCAGGCGGCGCTTCGTCCCGTCCTCGGTGGTGATTTCGTGGAGCCGGTTCACGGCGACGTTGTCGACATGCTCGAAGGTCGACCAGATCCATTGCGGCGAGGTTTCGGTCTTCTGGCCGATATGGAAACCGACGAGGCCGACCGTGACCGGCTGCCAGACCGGGTCTTTCGCGCCGCTGACGACATAGGCGGGCTGGGTCAGATAACGCGAGAAGTCGTCCTTCGCCGGATCAAGGACGCGCCAGGCAACCTTCAGCTCGATCGCGCCATGGACATTGCCGTCGAACTTGCCGGACGGAAACGTCAGCTTGCCGTTCCTGGCGATGTAGTTGGCAAGGCCGCCGGCTTCATAAAGTTTGTTTTCAACGATCAGATCGTACTCGATCTTGTTGATCAGGCTCTCGTAGTAAGCCGGCTTTCCGTACTGGTCGAATACAGAAAACGAGAAGGCCTGATCGGTTTCGG
Source organism: uncultured Tepidamorphus sp. (assembly GCA_905479765.1). Classification (GTDB taxonomy): domain Bacteria; phylum Pseudomonadota; class Alphaproteobacteria; order Rhizobiales; family Tepidamorphaceae; genus Microbaculum. Next base: position 7,424 of record CAJQNW010000486.1, read on the forward strand.
TCGCGACATTGATCTTCTGGACCGAGCTCAGGTTATGGATCACGCGCGCGTCGCGGTGGCCCAGTTCCGGGTAGCCGGTGGGTCCTGATTCACCTGGAAGCGGCAACTGCACGGCATCGGCCAGCGGCAGGGAGCGGTGGTCGCCGCCCCAGGGGTCTGGTTCGGCGCCCTTGGGCTTGAACACCTGATAGGTCTCGATCCAGTCCGTCCAGGCGGGGTCGCCTTCGTCGCCGAGTGCGGACATCGGCTTGCCCTTATCGTCGACCGGCCAGTTGACCGCGACGAAGGCCGCCCATTGCTGGCGCTCGAACAGCCGATGGGCGAGAAGAAGCTCGCCGCGCGACACAAGGTCGTCGCGGATTTCCGGATCGACATCGGCGGGGATGACCGGCGACAGCGGTACCGGCGCAT
>CAJQNW010000487.1 GCA_905479765.1 uncultured Tepidamorphus sp.
GGATTCCTGGCGGCCTACTGGCGACGGCCCGCGGCTTACCTGGACGAGAGAGTACGCGCCGCGATGTCGTCTTTCTGGGCATTGGGCGATGTGTCACAAGGAGATGTGTCACAAGGACTGGCAAGGCTCGAAACGGATTTGAACAGTGGCGAATGGGCCGATCGCTATTCCCACCTGCTCGGCCTGGATGAATGCGATTGCGGCTACCGTCTGGTCGTGGCCAGCTGATCGGTTTTAAGGCTGAACCGAACCCCCTCAGGTCAGCGATAGTGTGACGCTGACCACATCGGCGTCGTCGTGCGACACGATCTGCGCGAAGCCGAGATCCTTGCACATGGCGAGCATATTGATGTTGCTGCGTAGCACCTCGCCGTGGATCACCTTCAGCCCGTCCTTGCGGGCGAATTCGATGATCATCTGCATCAGCGCCCAGCCGAGGCCCTGGCCCTTGAGGTCGGAGCGCACCATGACCGCGTATTCGGCGGTCTCATGGTCGGGGTCGGCATGGATGCGCACCACGCCCAGCAGCTCGCCCGTGTCCGGCTTGATCGCGGCGAACGCCATGGCGCGGGCGTAGTCGATCTGCGTGAACCGGGCCAGGAAGCGATGCGACAGGTCGGGCTTTGGCGTAAAGAACCGCAGCCGCAGGTCGTTGGGCTCGACCTTGGCGAAGAAGGCCTCGTACAGCGCCTCGTCTTCCGGGCGCACCGGCCGGGCGAACACGGTCGACCCGTCGCCGAGCGTCAGTTCGCGCTCCCATTGCTTGGGATACGGACGGATGGCGAAGCGCGGATTGATGCCGCTGCGGCCCTTGGCCGGCTCTTCCGCCACCCGCATGCGCGCGTCGACGGCGATCACGCCCTTGTCGTCGGCGAGCAGGGGGTTGATATCCATCTCGCGGATCTCCGGGATGTCCGCGGACATCTGGGCGATCTTCACCAGCGTCAGCGCGACGGCGGCGCGATCGGCGGCGGGTTCGGAGCGGAACGCCTTGAGCAGGTCGTAGATGCGGGTGTGCCGCATCAGCCGGTCGGCGAGCATCAGGTCGAGCGGCGGCAGCATCAGCGACTTGTCGCGGATCACCTCGACGGCGGTGCCGCCCTGGCCGAACAGCACGACGGGGCCGAACACGGAATCGTCGACCAGGCCGACGATCAGTTCGCGCGAGCCCGGACGATGGATCATCGGCTCGACGGTGACGCCGGCGATGCGTGCGTCCGGCACCGCCTTGCGCGCCGCGGCGATCACCTCGCGGGCGGCCTGTTCGGCGGTATCCGCCGAGGTCAGGTCGAGCCGGACGCCGCCGACGTCGGTCTTGTGCAGGATGTCGGGCGAGAAGATCTTCACCGCACAGGCGCCATGCTCCGCGATGATCCGTTCGGCGATGACCCGTGCGGCTTCCGGCGACTCCGCCGGCTCGGCTGCGGCAATCGGTATATCGTAGGCCCGCATGATCGCGGCGATTTCCGGTGCCCTGAGCCATTCGCGGCCCTCGGCGACGGCGGTGGCGACGACGTCGCGGGCCGCTTGTGTGTCCGGCGTGAAGTCGTCCGGCAGGCTTGGCGGCGTGCGCATTAGCACGTCCTGGGCGTCCGAGTAGCGCGCGATATGGGTAAGCCCGCGCACCGCCGCCGTCAGCGATCCGAACACGGGGATGGCGGAGGGTTCGAAGATGTCGCGCACATCCGCATCCTGCGATCCGCCAAGCCATGCGGCCAGCACGGGCTTGCGCGGCCACACCTTCGTCTGGTGGGTGCGCACCGTTTCCGCCACGGCCTTCGCCGCCGCCTTGCCGGAAGACAGGGCGGTGGGGCAGTTGAGGATCAGCACGGCGTCGGTCGTCTCGTCGTCGAGCAGCGCCTCCAGCGCGGCCTGGTAACGCTCCGGCGGCGCGTCGCCGATGATGTCGACCGGATTGGCCTTCGACCAGGTCGGCGGCAGTACGCTATCGAGGCGGGCGATCGTCTCCGGGGTCAATTCCGCCAGCGTCCCGCCGAAGTCGACCAGCCTGTCGACGGCAAGCACGCCCAGTCCCCCGCCGTTGGTGAGGACGGCGAGGTCGTGGCCGCGAAACGGCTTGATCCGGCTCAGCGTCTCGGCTGCATCGAACAGCTCGTCGAGATCGTAGACGCGCAGCAGGCCGGCCCGCCGGAACGCCGCGTCATAGACCTCGTCGACGCCGGCAAGGGCTCCGGTATGCGATTTCGCCGCACGCGCCGATTCCGCGTGCCGTCCCGATTTCACCACCACCACCGGTTTGACGCGGGCTGCTGCGCGGGCCGCCGACATGAACTTCTTCGGATGGGTGACGCCCTCGACATACAGCAGGATTGCGCGGGTATTCACGTCGGCGGCGAACCAGTCGAGCAGGTCGCCGAAATCGACGTCGGCCATGTCGCCGAGCGAGACCATGGACGAAAAGCCGATGCCCCGGTCGTTGGCCCAGTCGATCATCGTGGTGATCACCGCGCCGGACTGGGACAGGAGCGCCAGATCGCCCTTCAGCGGGGTTGTGTGCGAGAAGCTGCCGTTGAGACCGATGCCGGGCACCAGCAGGCCGACGCAGTTGGGCCCGAACACGCGCAGCGTATGCGGCTTGGCGGCATCCAGCGTCTGCTGGCGCAGCGACCCCGGACCGCTGCCGAAGCCCGCGGTGATGACGACGACCGCGCGGGTACCGTTCGCGCCGAGTTCGGCAACCAGGGCCGGCACCGTCTGCGGCGGCGTGGCGATGATGGCCAGATCCACCGGCTCGGGCAGCGATGCCGGATTGGCGTAGCAGGGCTGGCCCTCGATCTCGTCGTATTTCGGATTGATCAGATGGATCGGTCCGGCAAACCCGGCCTCGCGCATGTTGCGCAGGATGACGTTGCTGACCGTGCCCTCGCGCGGGCTGGCGCCGACCAGTGCGATCGACGTCGGCTTGAATGCGGCTTCGAGATTACGGATCGTCATTTAGGCGCCAAATCATATTGCGGATGCGAAGTGCACATTTCTTGTTTATCGCACCCGCGGCGACGAGGCCATGACAACCATCAATACGAAAACGGCCGCCATCTCTGGCGGCCGTGGAAATCAAACCAATTCCCGGGGGAACCCCGTCAGTGGGCCATCAGCACCGGAACGGTCATGCTCGACAGGATCGAATTGGTGGTGCCGCCGAAAATGAACTCGCGGAACCGGGAATGCCCGTAGCCGCCCAGAACCATCAGGTCGGTTTCAGCGTCAGCGGCATGCGACAAAAGCGCGTTGCCGATATCGATGCCGGCGCTGCCGACCCGCTTCACGTTGACGGAAAGCCCGTGGCGGGCGAGGTGCAGGGCAAGATCGGCGCCCGGCTCGCCGCCGTGGGCGGACGGGGCGTCATCGCCGACGATCACCACCTCGACGTCTTTGGCCTTCGCCAGCAGCGGCAGCGCCTCGTTGGCGGCGCGGCTTGCCTCGCGGCGGCCGTCCCAGCCGACCATGATGTGGTCCAGCTTGGCTTCGGCCGGGCCGATATATGGAACCACGAGCGTTGCGCGGCCGGACTCGAACAGGGCCGATTCAATCAGCAGTTCCCGGATCGCCAGGGTATCGTCCGGCTCTTCCTGGCCGACCACGACCATGTCGGAGGTGCGGCCATGCACGGCAAGCGTCGGCCCGGCGGCGGCTTCGGTGCAACTGACGATGCGCACGTCGGAGTTGATCCCGGCGGCTTTGGTTGCGGCGCTGAAGGCATCGGCGGCGGCCTGCGCGCCTTCGATCGCGCGTTCGCGTTGGGATTCGAGCAGGGATCCGGGAACCTCGCCCATGATCATCGGCGGTATGGTCGGCTCCAGCGCGAAGATCAGACCGGTCAGATGCGCGTCGTGGGCTGCCGCCAATGAAATCGCAAAGCTCTGCCGGCGCTGACCGGCGCCGCTGCCTGCCTCGGTATCGAGGTGAACCAGAATATCCTTGAGTGCCATGACGTCGCTCCGTTTCCCTGTCGCATCCGATCGCCGGATGAGGCTTCTTTTAAGGAACTATACCGTTAAGGAATAGTGTTGTTCTAGATTGCCGGTTATCTCTAGACCGCCAGCACGTCGGTCAGGTGGCTTTCGACATCTGCGGCCGTCGACTTGGTGAGGTTCTTCGGAATCTCGGCAACCACCTTTGCAGCCAGCTGCTTTGACAGCAGCCCGCGCAGGTCGCCCAGCGCATGCGGCGCCGCCATCAGGACCAGCCGGTCGAATTGCTCCTCCTGCGGCTTGGCGGCAATCCAGTCGACAACGTCACGCAGGAACTCGCGTTCCTCATGCTGTTGCGGATCGGTTCTCGGTTCCATGGCGTGGCGGCCCTGGCCGTTGCTGTCGAAGGACCGGCCCGGCTTGTCGGCCTGGATGTCGCGGTCACGCAACCGGCTGCCCACGAAGGCGCGATCCTCGAGCTCCTGTGCGCCCTTGCCGACGCCGTCATTGACGAAAACCCGGGCGTGCGCGCCGTCAGCCACGAGTACCCATGTCACCAGCTTGCGAACCATCAAAACCTCCGAATGGCCAAAACCTGCCTGCCCAAAACCTATCCGCACTGTGCGCGTGACAGTGTGGCCGAACCTTGATCGTGGTCAACAGGGCGGCAATTTTGAAACAGGGCACGGGATGAGCCCGGGCGTGGCGCAACCGCGAGCGCCTGGACCGGCAGGACCTCAATCCACTTCGGGAAACACGATGTCGGTGTCGGGCGCGTAGGTGGTCACGACGGTTCCGCCGGCTGCCAGCTTGCTGTGGGAGACGGTGCGGAACAGGAACTGCGCGTCCGGATCGAAATACATCACCGTGTCGGTGTCGGTCGGGTAGGGCTGGTCCGAGGCATAACTGTAGGCGAACACCAGGTAGGTCTTTCCGTCGATCACTTCGCTCTCGCCACACCGCGTATCGGTCATGCCGGCGAGCATGCGTTCGGTGTTGGCGCGTGCCTTGGCTTCCCAGTCGGGGTCCTGCATCTCGGACCTCTGCCAGGTTTGTCGGTCTGTTGAGTTGTAGTGGACCTTGCCCGCCGTCATCGACCACCAGTCGCGGCCGATCACCTCGTATATGTTGTGGCTGTTGTCGAGGATCCAGCCGTTGGTTTCCTGGACGACCTTGCCGTTCATGCTGGTCTCGATATGGACCCGCACGTTCTCCTGCGTGCTCTTCAGCGCGAAGATATCCCGGATTACGTCAATGCAGTCGGCCTGCGCGGCGCTTGCCGACAGCAGGATCGCGGCGCCGGCAAGGGCGGCCTTGTTCATGCGGGGTCTCCGGTCAGGGTATCGAAAAGGAACAATTGTAATAGTTAGGGTGCCTTCCCATACCGTCCGCTACGGGAGCGGTCAAATAACTCCGCGCAGGCAGACTTGATCGCGCTAACGTGCGGAAATACCGGTTAGTATCGCCGTATGCCGACAGGGCAGCGGAGCCGGCCGCTTACGCGGCGCAACGGAGAGCACGGAAAGTCTGCCTATGAGCGCGAATTTCGAGGAACTGGACTATCGGCCCACGCCGATCGGGGCGCTCAGCTTGCGCCGGCGGCGCGATCCCAAGCTCGGTGTCGACGTGTTCGAGATCAAGCTCGGAGACGAGTTCCTGATGTCGAGCCTGTTCACGGCATCGGAGATTGCGCTCGCGCGTCTCGGCCTCGCGGCGTTAGAGGGCGAAGGTCTGGAAATCGCCGTCGGCGGTCTCGGTCTCGGATACACCGCCAAGGCTGTTCTGGAAGACAAGCGGGTCGGCTCGCTCGTGGTGATCGACATGCTTCAGGCGGTCATCGACTGGCACCAGGAGGGACTGGTGCCGCTTGGCCCCGAACTCACCGCCGATCCGCGCTGTCGGTTCGTTCACGGCGACTTCTACGCCCTCGCCGCGTCGGACGGCGGTTTCGATCCGGATCGGCCTGGCCGCAAGTTCGACGCGGTATTGCTCGACATCGACCACTCGCCGGATTTCCTGCTGGATCCGGCGAACGCCGCCTTCTACGGCCAGGAGGGCCTGACCCGGCTGGCCGCCCATCTGCGCCCCGGCGGCGTGTTCGGCCTGTGGTCGAACGACCGGCCTGACGAGGCCTTCACCGCGCGGCTTGCCGAGGTCTTCGCGGGCGCCCGCGCGGAAACCGTGACCTTCGACAATCCGTTCCAGGACAAGCCTTTCACGCAGACGGTCTATCTGGCGACGGCGCACGGCGCGTGACGAACCGGCTCAGCGGTTGTCCAGGAGCCAGTCGTTGAGCGCCCGCGTCGCGGTGTTTTCGGAGCGTGTGGGAACCAGCCAGTAGCCCCAGTCGGGCCGTTTCAGTTCGGGCCCGACGGGAACCAGCGTGCCGCTGTCCAGGAGCGCGTCGACGAGGCCGATCCAGCCAAGTGCCACGCCCTGCTCGGCCATCGCGGCCTGGATCACCAGGCTGTAGGTGTTGAGCCCGAGATCGGCCTGGCCCGGTTCGCGGGCGATACCCTGTTCGACGAGCCACGACGTCCAGGTGATCCAGCGCGGTCGGGCGGCGGTGTCGAGGTGCAGGAGCGGCGCGGCAGCGATCTTAGCGGCGCTGTCCATCGGCCCGAGCCGGTCGACCAGCCGGGGCGAACACACCGGCACGACGCGCTCGGGCATTAGCAGCCGCGCGCCCGCGCCGAAGTCCTTGGCTGTGCCGAACATGACGCCGGTGTCGGCGATCGCCTCCAGATCGCTTTCGAGCGCCTGCGAGGCGACGATGTGCACCTCGACACCGGGGTGCGCCCGCCGGAACTCGGCAACGCGCGGCATCAGCCAGAAGGACGCGAAACCGTAGTCGGTATAGAGGCGGACACCGGGCTTGCGAATTCGCTGACGGATCCTGCGTGCTGCCTCGTCGATCCGCCCGACATTTGCGCTCACGGCCTCGAACAGGATGCGGCCCTCCTCGGTCAGTTCCGTGCCGCGATGCAGCCGGCGTAACAGCGGTACGCCGACCTGCGCTTCCAGTGTCTGGATCTGGTAGCTGACGGAGGGCTGCGAAAGCCCGAGTTCCTCCGCCGCCCGTGTCAGGTTCCCCAGTCGCCCCGCAGCCTCGAAGATCCGCAGCCAGCCGATATCGAGTGGTCTGTCTGACATAGAGGTTCCTTATGGCAATGATCGAAATTCAGGGGCTACAAACCCGCTCGAGCATACAGGCCTAATTGTCGCAGGTTCCGGCTCCGCCATAAAGATGCGCCCAGAAAATCATCGGAGATCGGAAAATTCTCACGAACTCGACGACAAAACCAAGGGGAACTTCGATGAAGATGCGTCACTGCTTCATGATTGCGCTGGCTATGTCCATTGCCTATGGCTCACCGGCCCTGGCCGCGGACGGCGAGGAGTGCAAGGCCATCCTCATGTCCGATCCGGGCTGGACGGACATCAACTCCACCAACGGCGTCGCCACGGTGCTTCTGGAAGCGCTCGGCTATGAGCCGGATGTGAAGACACTGTCGGTGCCGATCGGCTACCAGTCGATGAAGAACGGTGAAATCGACGTCTTCCTCGGCAACTGGATGCCGGCCCAGCAGAAGTTCATCGACGATCTCAACGCGGCCGACGCGGTGGAGGTCCTGAAAAAGAATCTGACCGGCGCCAAGTTC